>DATFGW010000041.1:0-34876 GCA_035249045.1 Gemmatimonadaceae bacterium
TCGAGGGTGACGAAGCCTTCCCACTCGGGCTCGAAAGGGGTGACGTTGGTGATGATCCCGCACCGGGCATAGGTGGACTTGCCGACCGTGATCGTCACGACATCGCGCGGGATCCGGAAGTACTCGACCGAGCGCGCAAGGGCGAACGAGTTGGGCGGAACGATGCAGACATCGCCCTCGAACTCGACAAAGGATTTCGGGTCGAAGTTCTTTGGATCAACCACGGAGTTGAGGACGTTCGTGAAAATCCGGAATTCCGGTGCCACTCGCATGTCGTAGCCGTAGGAGCTGACGCCATATGAGATGACGCCCGATCTGACCTGACTGCTCTCGAAGGGCTCGATCATCCCGTGCTCTTTCGCCATGCGGGTGATCCAGCGGTCCGACTGAATTGACATTTGAAAGGATAGAGGGAAGGGGAAGCGAGAAGCGGGAGGGGAAACCTGCAGTGCACAGGTTACTATGCGACTTCGCACGTTCGCGCCGGGAATGTACGATTTTCGCAGTGGCGTCGCCACCGTGAGCGGAGCCGTTGAATTACAAGAATGTCACGGGTAAATTCCAAAAATCGCGCTAGTGAAATTTTTCACGAAGTCTGAGAGGCCATGGGTCGCGCCTATTTTCCGGTTCTGATGCTCCTCGGTTTCGTCGTGATCAACGCCGTGGCGATGATTGCCATCTCGACCCTCGTGATCCGCTCGCGGCCGACCCCGGTCAAGCAACAGGCGTACGAGTCAGGAGTTCCGCCGCTCGGCGATGCTCGCGAGAGATTCTCGGTGCGGTTTTATCTCGTAGCAATTCTGTTCATCATCTTCGACATCGAGACCGTCTTCATGATCCCATGGGCGGTCTACTACAAGCAGCTGTCGTGCTTCAAACCGCTGGTGAACGACGTGTGCCCGGTTGGAAGCATCTCGTTCTTCGGGCTTGGTGAGATGCTGGTATTCATGATCATTCTCCTCGTTGGCTTCGTGTATGTCTGGAAGAAGGGAGCGTTGCAATGGGATTGACGGCTCCTACCGACCATGAGGTCGTCTCATACGCACCAGAGTCGCAGGAAGGCTGGGTCGCAACGCGGCTCGACTTTCTCGTCAACTGGGCGCGCGCCAATTCCCTGTGGCCGATGCCGTTCGGAACGGCGTGCTGCGCCATCGAATTCATGGCGACCGCGGCGAGTGATTTCGATCTTGCGCGCTTCGGAATGGAACGGATGAGTTTCTCGCCGCGGCAGGCGGACGTCCTCATCTGCGCCGGCCGGGTTCCTTTCAAGCTCGCGCCAATAATCCGGCGCATCTGGCAGCAGATGCCTCAGCCGAAGTGGTGCATCTCGATGGGCGCCTGTGCTTCGACGGGCGGGATGTTCGACAACTACGCGGTGGTGCAGGGCATCGATACAATCATTCCTGTCGATGTCTACGTCCCGGGATGTCCGCCGCGGCCGGAGGGGTTGATTTACGGAATCCGGATGCTGCAGGAGAAAGTCAAGAACGAGCGCGCGGCGGACAAGGGAACGCGCGATGAGATTGAGCCGGATCCGTCGAGCCAGCTTTACATCCCGCCGTCGCTGATCGACGAGCTCGGGGAGCCATTCGGAAATTCAGTGAACCAGACAAGGTCAGGGCTGTGAGCCGATTCGAGGTCGTCAGTACCGGCAACAGCACTTCGACCGGCCAGCCAGAGACGCCGAGGAGCATTCCGCACCGCGGCGCGCCGGCGAATCCGGCGGCGAAGGCGCTCCAGGACAAATTCGGCGCCGCGATCAAGCGGGTCGATGTCGTGTGGGGCGAGACGACGGTGTACGTCGACCCCGCATCGGTGCACGACGCGATTCAGTGGCTTCACGACGATCCGTCGCAGCAGTACGACTTCCTGAGCGACGTCACGGCCGTCGAATACCGCGACCCCGAAGTCCCCATTGAGGTCGTGTGGCATCTCCGGTCGTTGCCGTTCCGTCGTTTCCTGCGTATCAAGGCACAGATTCCGAAAGGTCAGCCCCTCGAGATCGATAGCGTCTACGATCTTTATCGCGCTGCGGATTGGCTGGAGCGCGAGGTGTACGACATGTTCGGCATCCGCTTCCGCGGCCACCCCGACCTGCGTCGCATTCTGATGTGGGAGCAGTACAAGGAAGGATTTCCGCTGCGCAAGGACTTTCCGCTGCGTGGAAGGTTCAGCCGGTCCGAGCAGCTTCGCCAGGCGCTGGCGCAGAATCCCGAAGCGCGGTACTCGATGGAAGAGCTGAGCATCGCCGACGCGTTCGCCGAGCTTCCGCAGGACATGCGCGACCGCCTCAGCAAGGGCGAGAGGACCGGCGAGTAAAATGTCGAGACGCACCGTAGAAGTAGAGCTTTCGACTACCGGCCTCGACGCGCAGGGACGGCCGCAACGCGTCCCAATCGTCACCGATGATGGAGGCGGTGGACTCGCGCTTCAGGCGCCCCCCGCGCTCGAAGGCGAGCACATGCTGATCAACATCGGCCCGCAGCATCCGGCGACTCACGGGGTGTTGCGCCTGGTGCTCGAGCTCGACGGCGAGACGGTCGTCCGCTGCATCCCGCACATCGGCTATCTGCACTGCGGCTTCGAGAAAATCGGCGAATACCGCCAGTACAACCAGATCATCTGCTGGACCGACCGCGAAGACTACCTCAACTCGATCGGCAACAACGTCGCGTTCGCGCTGGGCGCGGAGCGGTTGTTCGGGATCGAGATCACCGAACGCTGCAAGGTTCTCCGGGTGATCGCATCGGAGCTGTCCCGGATCATGTCGCACCTGGTGTGGCTCGGGACGTTCTGCATCGACATCGGCGCCTTCACTCCGTTCCTGTGGGCGTTCCAGCGGCGCGAAGAGATCTACCGGCTGATCGAGAAATGGGTGGGCGCTCGCCTCACAACTTCCGCGACTCGTGTCGGCGGAATGGCGGCGGACATCCCGAACGGCTGGATGGACGGCCTCCGCCAGTTCATTCGCACCTTCCCCCATACTCTCGACGAGATCGACCGCGTCCTCACGAAGAACGCGATCTGGGTCGGACGTACCGTCGGACTCGGTGTAATGACGCCGGACGAAGCGATCAACTGGGGACTCTCGGGTCCGATGCTCCGCGCATCCGGAGTCGATTACGACGTGCGCAAGGATTTTCCGTACCTCGATTACGAGACCTACGACTTCGAGGTTCCCGTCGGCACCAACGGCGACGTCTACGATCGCTACCTGGTGCGCTTCGAGGAGATGCGGCAGTCAGTGCGCATTCTGCAGCAGGCGGCTGACCGGCTGCCGGACGGGCCCGTGAACATCGACGACCCGCGTGTCATTCTCCCTCCGAAGTCCAAGGCGACCAGCGAGATGGAGTCGATGATCCATCACTTCAAGGTCGTCATGGAAGGGCCGCGTCCTCCGATCGGCGAGTCGTATGTGGCGGTCGAAAGTCCCAAGGGAGAGAAAGGCTACTATATGGTATCGGACGGCACGGCGAAGCCGGTGCGGTGGAGAATCCGGCCCCCGTCGTTCGTCAACCTTGCCGCCATTCCCAAGATGGTCGAGGGACATTTGCTCTCCGATGTCATTGCCATCAACGCCAGCATCGACATCGTGATGGGGGAAATCGACCGTTGACGCCTGATCTCGTCGGCGGGATCGAATCGCCGGACTACGCTTCTCACGACAAAGCTGGACACGGGCCGTACACTCCGGTATTCGTCGGTGATGTGAAGCGCGAGCTCGATGAGTTGCTCACACGGTACCCGAACAAGATGGCCGCGCTCCTGCCCGCGCTGTGGATCGTGCAGCGCGAGCACCGCTGGGTGAGCGAAGAGGCAATGGTCGAAGTTGCCGAGCTGCTCGAGCTGACGCCGGCGTACGTGAAGGGCGTGGTCACCTTCTACACCATGTACCACCAGCATCCGGTCGGCAAATATTTCATTCAGGTATGCACGACTTCTCCATGCGGAATTTGCGGCGCGGAAGATGTCGTCAAAGCATTTCTGCGTCACACCAACACCGGGGAGCTCGGCATCACTTCGCCCGACGGTAAGTTCACGGTCATCGAAGTCGAGTGCCTGGGCGCCTGCGGATTTGCGACGCCGGTCATGATCAACGAAGAGTTCGTTGAATCAGTCTCAGCTGACAAGGTCCCCGAACTTCTCGCACGACTTACATAATGGGCTTTCCGCACCACCCGCATCCGAGAGAGACGACCGTCCTCTCCAAGTATTTTGGAGACGCTGAAGCGCGCACCCTCGACGGCTGGAAGAAGCGCGGCGGCTACAAGGCGCTCGAGAAGGCGCTCGGAATGCAGCCCACCGATATCGTCAACGTCGTCAAGGAATCGGGGCTGCGGGGTCGCGGCGGCGCTGGTTTCCCCACCGGCATGAAGTGGTCATTCATGAAGCCCGGCGATGGGAAGCCGCACTACCTGTGCTGCAACGCTGACGAATCGGAGCCCGGCACCTTCAAGGATCGGGAGCTGATGCGCTGGACCCCGCATGCGCTCGTCGAAGGCTGCGCCATCGGTGCCTACGCAATCGGCGCCGAGACCGCCTACATCTACATCCGCGGCGAGTTCACCGAGCCGCTGTACTGGATGGAGAAGGCGGTGAAAGAAGCATACGCCGCCGGCATCATCGGCAAGAACGCGATGGGGACCGGTAAGCGAATCGACGTCCACGTTCACAAGGGCGCCGGCGCTTACATCTGCGGTGAAGAAACCGCGCTCATGAACTCCCTCGAGGGGAGGCGCGGCAATCCTCGCATCAAGCCGCCGTTCCCGGCAGTCTCCGGTGTCTTCGGAATGCCCACGACGATCAACAACGTCGAGACTCTGATCGCATCGGCTCCCATCCTTCTGAACGGCGCTGACTGGTACAAGAAGATGTCGTTGTCCAGTCCGAAGAGCACCGGCACCAAGCTCTTCTCGGTATGCGGCAACGTGCAGCGTCCGGGCACCTACGAAGTAGTGCTTGGCTTTCCCTTCAAGGAATTCCTCTACGATCTGTGCGGCGGTCCGCTGCACGGCCGGAAATTCAAGGCGGTGATTCCCGGCGGCGCTTCGGTCCCGATCCAGACGATGGAAGAAGCGGAAGCCACGCTCATGGATTACGAAGGCTTCGTCGCGCAGGGCTCCATGCTCGGTTCGGGGGGCGTGATCGTGATTGACGACGCCCAGCCGATGGTCACGGTGATTGCGCGCATCGCGCGCTTCTTCGCCCACGAGAGCTGTGCCCAGTGTACCCAGTGTCGAGAAGGCACGGCCTGGACGACCAAGATCATGGAGCGCATTCGCGACGGCGAAGGCACCATGGAAGACATGGACACGCTGCTCGACATCGCCGAGCAGATGACGGGCAAAACTATTTGCGTGCTGAGTGATTCGTGCGCGGTTCCAGTCGTGTCGGGGATCAAGAAGTTCCGTGGTGAGTTCGAGGCGTTGATTCAGGGGCGCCGCTTTCACCCCGTGACCGCGGCGGTGGCGTGATGGCAGAACAGAAGATGGTGAGCCTCACGATCGAAGATCGGCCGGTAACAGTTCCGGAAGGCACAACGATCCTCGAGGCAGCCAAGCTGGCGGGCATTCTGATTCCGCACTACTGCTACCATCCCGGCCTCCCTGTCGCGGGCGTTTGCCGGATGTGTCTTGTCGAAGTCGAGAAGGCGCCCAAGCTCGCGCCGTCGTGCGCAACGACCGTCGCCGAAGGACAGGTCGTCCACATCTATTCCGACAAATCGCTCGACGCCCGCAAAGGCGTGCTCGAGATGCTGCTCATCAACCATCCGCTCGACTGCCCGATCTGCGATCAGTCGGGCGAGTGCGAGCTGCAGGACTACACCTATCAGGAAGGCCGCGAAGATTCGCGCTACCGTGAGCCGAAGCGCTTCAATCCGGCCGAGGATTTCGGCGGCGACGTCATTTATGTTCCGAACCGCTGCATCCTGTGCACGCGCTGCGTGCGGTTCATGGACGACGTAGCGCACGAGCCGACCCTCAACGTCAGTGAGCGGGGCGATCGTGCACTGATCGGAAAGTTCGAGGGCCGTGACATGACCCACCCGTGGGCTGCCAATGTCATCGACCTGTGCCCGGTAGGCGCACTGCTGTCCAAGGATTTCCTGAACAAGGCTCGCGCGTGGGAGCTCGATCGCACCGCGTCGATCTGCCCCAATTGCACCCAGGGCTGCAACGTGATGATGGAAACGCGCGAGAATCAGATCGTGCGCATGAAGCCGCGGCCCAACGAGAACGTGAACGCTTTCTTCATGTGCGACTGGGGCCGGCTCAACTACCGCTGGATGAACGAGAAGAACCGCGCCGAGCAGCCGATGGTGCGGCAGGGTGGCTCTCTGGCCGCGACAAGCTGGGAGATGGCGATCACCGCCGCGGCCCGCGCACTCAATGGCAAGAAAGTATTCGTCGCCGCGTCACCGATGCTCTCCAATGAATCGCTGTTCCTGCTCAGCGAGCTGATGCAGGGCGGCAGCGGCGCGTTTCGAGTCGTCGAGGGCGACGAAGCAGCGCTCGCCGGCGTCGAAGACCTCGCGCTGCGGCGTGAGCGTGCTGCCAACGTTTACGGTGCTGAGAAGCTGGGCTTCAGGAAGACTCGCGATCTGCTAGGAGGAATGGGGCAGGGTGATGTCCTCGTCGTGGCTGGCGAAGATCTGGCCGGCATCGATGCCGCCGCGCTTTCACGCGCCGGGGATGTAATCGTCATCAGCTCCGTCCTTCCAGAATCCGCAGCCGAACGCGCTTCGGTCGTCCTTCCCATCGCGAATTTCGCCGAGGAGGAAGGCACGGTCACCAACCTGCGTGGCCGGGTCCAGCGTTTCACCCAGGCCCGTCAGGCGCCGGGCGAGACGCGTCCGAGCTGGCTCGTTCTGGGTGATCTCCTCGGCGCGCTTGGCAAGCAATCGAGCTTCTTCCTGCCGTCGGAAGTTTTCGCGCGCCTGGCGACCGTCAACAAATCCTTTGCCGGCCTCAGCTACGACACCATCGGCTTCAAGGGACTGCCGCTGGCTGATGCGCCCGCGGGTCCGAAAACTCCGATCGCGGTGGGAGCAGCGTGATGGTCCTTCACGGGTTCAATGCGTTACTTCAGGTGGCGGATCCAAACCTGCCGCCGGTAAGCGGCCTCGCGTTCTGGCTGTTCACCATCCTGAAGATGATCGTCATCTTCACCATCTATATGGTGGGTGTCGCGATGTTGACGCTCGCCGAGCGCAAGATCTCGGCGTGGATTCAGGATCGGCACGGGCCGAATCGGGTCGGCAAAGGCTGGCTGCAACCCGCCGCTGACGGTCTCAAGAACTTCATGAAGGAAGAGACGATGCCCGGCGGGGTGAACAAGGTGCTCTTCGTTCTGGCGCCGATCATGTCCTTCATTCCGGCGCTGACTACCTGGTGCGTAATTCCTTTTGGCGCGCCGATTCCGACCCGCTGGGGACGAATAGATCTGGTGGTGGCGGATTTGCCGGTGGGCTTCCTGTTCATCCTGGCAGTCGCATCCCTCGGCGTTTACGGAGTGGTGCTCGCCGGATGGTCGTCGAACAACAAGTACGCGCTGCTCGGTGGCCTTCGCTCGAGCGCGCAGATGGTGTCGTATGAGATTTCGCTCGGGCTGTCCACGATCCCGGTGCTTCTTCTCGCCGGCAACGTAACCCTCGACTCGATCATCAATCAACAGGTCTGGGGTGGCTGGAACGTCGTAAACCTCACCATTGCCTTTTTCATATTCATAGTCGCCGCGTTTGCGGAGACGAACCGCCTCCCGTTCGACCTGCCGGAGGCCGAGTCCGAGCTGATCGCCGGTTACCATACCGAGTATAGCGCGATGAAGTTTTCGCTCTTTTTCATCGCGGAGTACGCCAACATGGTAACAGCGAGTGCGCTGATGGCCACTTTGTTCTTCGGCGGTTGGGATGTGCCTTTCACGGCACGCGACAACATCGGTCCCTACAGCGGCTGGTTGTCGCTGCTGTCGATCGGGATCTTTCTCGCCAAGATTCTCTTCTTCGTGTTCGTGTTCATGTGGGTGCGGTGGACGCTACCCAGATTCCGGTACGATCAGCTGATGTCACTCGGCTGGAAGTTCATGTTGCCGCTCGCACTCGTGTACATCGTGGTGATCGCGGCGGTGATGCTCGGCTTGAGCGCGGCGGGGATAGCGCAGGGCACGATGTACGCGGCGATTCTCGGCTCGGCAAACATCCTCTTCATCGTCGTGCTCTTCGCAATTCTGGATCGAGGCCGATTGATAAGTCCGGCCTACGGCAGGATGAATCCCAAAGAGATCGACCGCATGCAGCGACTGGATTCGCGGCGCGCGGTCGCGGCAGGAGCAACCAGATAATGGCAATCGGAGTGAAGGTGGTGGAGAGACCGATCGAGGATGTGAGCTACATCCGGGCGACTCTCCGCGGGATGGCGCTGACTGTAAAGCATCTGTTCGACGTCAACGGCCGTGTCACGACCCAGTATCCTGAAGAGAAGTCGCCGATCTCGCCACGCTGGCGTGGAACGCACCGCATGCTCACCACGGAAACTGGCAAGGCGAGATGTGTCGCCTGCGGGCTCTGTCCGACGGTTTGTCCCGCCAACTGCATCAAGCTGGTGCCGGGCGAGGACGAGGAAGGGAATCGCTACCCGCTGGTCTTCGAGATCGACGAGTTCCGCTGCATCTTCTGCGGCTACTGTCAGGAGGTGTGTCCGGAGGAGGCGATCCACGTCGGCCGCCATTACGAGAACTCCGAGTACAGCAGGGAGGGCTTCGTTTACGACCTGCAGCGGTTGATGGCCCAGACCCATCCGGTCTGTGAGATGTGGGACCCTGAAGATCCCAAAGGCCAGTAATGGATCCGCACTACCCGCTCTTCTACGTCTTCCACTTCTATCTGTTCGGCGTGATCGCCCTCGCCTCCGCACTGGCGTTCGTGACGCGGAAGAGTCCCGTCGCCGCCGCGCTGTGGCTCGTGAACACGATGTTCGCCCTCGCCGCGCTGTATGTGATGCTCGACGCCCAGTTCATCGGAGTGATGCAGGTGCTGGTGTACGCCGGCGCGATCATGGTGGTGTTTCTGTTCGTGGTCATGCTGCTCAACCTCGGCGATCCGTCGGCACTGGCAGAAGCGCGCGGCAAGTGGTGGAAGTTCGTCGCCGGCCTGGTGGGCCTTGGCTTGCTGAGCGAGATCATGGTGATCCTGCGCGTCAAGTTGCCGCAGCAGCTGGTCGTGCCGCGTGGATTCAACGAGCAGCAGATCCAGAAGCTCAACGTCGTCGGCACCATCGCCGAGCCACTGTTCAAGGATTATTTGCTCGCGTTCGAGCTGACGAGCGTGCTGCTGCTGGTTGCGATCGCGGGCGCGGTGGTGCTCGGACGAGGGAGGGCCGCCGGTGCTCGCTGAATCGCTGGCGCTGACCGCGGCGCTGTTCATCATCGGAGTGATCGGCGTCCTCGTCCACCGCAACGCTATCATCATCTTCATGTGCGTCGAGCTCATGCTCACCGCTGTGAACCTGACCTTCGTCGCGTTCTCGCGTTACTACGGCGCGGCCGGCCAGGTCTTCGTGGTGTTCGTCATGACTGTCTCCGCAGCTGAGGCGGCGGTAGGTCTCGCCATCATCATCGGGATCTTCCGCCACCGCCAGACAGTGGACCTGAAGGACATCAACCTGCTGAGAGGCTGATGCTGCTTCAGACTGCGGCTGCTGCCGCCACGCAGACGAGCGCGCTTTCCGGCACGGTCGCCGAGTGGATGTGGCTGTTGCCGCTACTGCCGCTCCTCGGCTTCATGATCAACGGCCTGCTGTCGCTGAACAGCGCCCACTTCGGCCCGCGCGATCCAAACACACCCGGACATCACCCGCATAGCGAAGGCGCCGCGGAAGCGCCGGCCATCTCGCATGCGGAAGCAGCCGGCGCCGTCGGCGACGACCATCATGCGGTGAAGCGTCACCGGTGGGCAGGACTTACCAGCTTTGTCGGTGCGGGCGTGCTGATTCTTTCGTTCGCTCTCGCTGCGATGATCTGGCGATCAATGGTGATCGCGCATCCCGACGCACCGTTCATCCAGAGGTATTTCAGCTGGATGCCGGTCGGTGATCTGCAGATCGACGCGGCGTTTCAGCTCGACCAGCTGTCGATGGTGATGATTCTGGTAATCACCGGCGTCGGAGCCCTCATTCACGTCTTCAGCATCGGGTACATGCGCGACGACCCGAGCTACCCGCGCTTCTTTGCCTACCTCAACCTGTTCGTGTTCTTCATGCTGGTCCTGGTGATGGGGGCGAACTACCCGGTGATGTTCGTCGGTTGGGAGGGCGTTGGCCTGTGCTCCTATCTCCTGATCGGCTTCTGGTTCAACGACAAAGCCAACGCGGATGCCGGAAAGAAGGCATTCGTCGTCAACCGTATCGGCGATGTCGGATTCCTGATAGCGATGTTCATCCTGTTCGCGAACATTGGCGTGCTCGATTTTGCGAGCGTCAACGCGAGAGCGATCGAGCTTGGGGCCGGGAGTGCGCTGGTGACCACGATTTGTCTGTTCCTGTTCCTGGGATGCACCGGTAAGAGCGCGCAGATCCCCCTCTACATCTGGCTGCCGGACGCGATGGCCGGCCCAACACCGGTGTCGGCGCTGATCCACGCCGCCACAATGGTCACCGCCGGCGTTTACCTGATTGCCCGCAGTGCCGCGCTCTTCTCACTCTCTCCGGTTGCATCGCTGACAGTTGCGGTCGTGGGCGCGGTGACGGCGATCTTCGCGGCGACCATTGGTCTCAAGCAGTGGGACATCAAGAAAGTGCTCGCCTATTCGACGATCTCCCAGCTTGGCTACATGTTCGTCGGCGTCGGAGTCGGCGCTTATGTGGCAGGGATGTTTCACCTCGTGACTCACGCCTTCTTCAAGGCTCTCTTGTTCCTGGGCTCGGGTTCGGTGATCCACGCCATGCACGCCGCTTATCACCACACCGACAGCCATGAGGATGCGCAGGACATGCGCAACATGGGCGGGCTCAAACGGTACCTCCCGGTCACCTGCGTGCTGATGTGGATTGCGACGCTGGCGATCTCGGGAATCCCACCGTTTGCAGGGTTCTTCTCCAAGGACGAAATCCTTGGCTCGGTCTTCGCGCGAGCGCACGGATCGACGCTGGCATCAGCATCCTGGCTGGGGATACCTGGTGATGTCCTGCTTTACGCGATCTACGTCATCGGACTCGCTGCCGCTTTCCTCACCGCCGTATACATGACGCGCATGATGCTCTACACCTTCCACGGCCCCGTGCGGACCGGCGCCGAGGAGGAGAAGCATCTGCACGAAGCTCCGTGGGTGATGACCGGTCCTCTGGTGGTTCTGGGGATTCTCACTGTTGCCGGCGGCTGGCTCAACCTTCCCGAAGTGATCACCGACCTCATGCCGCTCGGGCCTAGCGAGACCCTCGCGCGGTGGCTGCAGCCGGTGGTCGGCGTTCCGACTGATCGCATCGCCGGTACGGCTGCTCACGTCGGCGCGAGCACCGAGGAGCTCCTGATTGGCGCGGCGGTCATCATTGCGGTCGCGGGCATATTGCTCGCCTTCGCTCGCCTCAAGCCGGCCCGACTGGTACCCAAGCGCAATGCGGTTCCAGAACAGGGCTTCGAACACATCGTCGCCGAGAAATACTACGTCGACGAGGGGGTGGAGAAGGGAATCGTGAGGCCGGCGTATGCTGTCTCGAGAGGATTCCTCTGGCGTCTCGTCGACAACGGATTGATCGACGGCTTCTTCGTCAACGGCAGCGCGGCGCTCGCGCGTGGATTCGGGTGGCTTGGCTCGAGACTCCAGACTGGCAATCTCGGCATCTATGCGTGGGTATTCATTGCCGGGGCTCTCGCCATGCTGGGCGCCTTCACCCTCAGATGATCTGATCATGGCCAGCTTTCTCGATTCGATCGGATACAACGGGTGGATCCTTCCGGCGCTGCTGCTCATACCGATGGTCGGAGCCGCGATCGTGTTGCTGATTCCGGCGCGTGCTTCGGCCGACGCACGAACCGTGGAGACACCGGCCGCGCGCCGCGTGGCTTTCCTGATTTTCGTCGTGGAATTCATCGTCTCGCTCGGGCTCTGGTGGTCCTTCAACCCCGCTGACACCGGTTGGCAGGCGGCAATCGACCTCGCATGGATCCCCTCGTGGGGCATTCGATTCACCCTCGGGATCGACGGCATTGCCCTGATGATGGTGCTTCTCACGACCTTCCTCATGCCGCTTTCGGTGCTCGGGAGCTTCACCGGGATCCGGACGAAAGTGCGAAGCTACTACGCCCTGCTCCTCGTCCTGACCAGTGCGATGATCGGCGTGTTTCTCGCGCGCGACCTGTTCCTCTTCTACGTCATGTGGGACATGATGCTGGTGCCGATGTATTTCATCATCGGCATCTGGGGCGGAGAGCGGCGCATTTACGCCAGCATCAAGTTCTTCGTTTATACCTTCCTTCCATCGCTGCTGATGCTGGTGGCGATCATCTATCTGGGGCTGCACGTCAGGACCGCCGCTGGCACCCCCGATTTCAGCTACGATCACATCCTGGCGGTTGGCGGCGTATCGACGCGGACGGCACTCTGGCTCTTCAGTGCGTTCTTCCTCGCCTTCGCCGTCAAGGTGCCAATGTTCCCGTTCCACACCTGGCTCCCCGACGCGCATGTCGAGGCACCAACTGCGGGGTCGGTGGTTCTTGCGTCGATCATGCTCAAAATGGGTACCTTCGGATTCCTTCGTTTCGCGGTGCCGCTGTTTCCGGGCGCGGCGATGAATCCGACCGTACGAATGATCATTCTCGTTCTTGCGGTGACCGGCATCCTCTACGGCGCGCTGGTGGCAATGGTGCAGCCAGATTTCAAGAAGCTCGTCGCGTACTCATCGGTAAGTCACCTTGGCTTCGTGATGCTGGGCATCTTCGCGCTCACCTTGCAGAGCGTCCAGGGCGCGCTGATGGTGATGATCAACCACGGTCTCTCGACCGGCGCGCTGTTCCTCCTCGTCGGAATAATGTACGAGCGGCGTCATACGCGGCTGCTCGACGCCTACGGCGGAATCGCCCGCGTCGGACCGATGTTCGCCGCTCTGTTGACCTTCGTTTCTCTGAGCAGCATCGGATTGCCCGGCACCAATGGGTTCGTTGGGGAATTTCTGGTGCTCATCGGATCGTACCGCACCTATCCAGTGCTGGCCATCATCGCCACGCTCGTGGTGATCTTCGCCGCCGTTTATCTGCTCTGGGCTATCCAGCGGATCATCTACAATCCGCTCGACAAGCCCGAGAACGCGCACTTCCCTGACCTGAACCGTCGGGAGCTGGCATTGATGGTTCCGCTCGTGGCCGCAATCATCTGGCTTGGGGTTTACCCCGCTCCAGTGCTCCGCCGCATGGAGGGGTCAGCGCAGCTGCTCGTGAACAGAGTCCAGACCGGTGAAAACGTAGCCAGCGCGGCCGAGGCCACCCGCTGATGCAATTCGACCTGAACATGCCCGCGCAGCTCACCGGTGCGCTCGGACCGGATCTGCTGTTGATGGGCGGCGCGATGTTGCTACTGCTTTGGGCCGGCTGGCGCCGGGAAAGCGACGAGCACCAGCGCAGCGTCGGAATTCTCAGCATGGCGCTCTGCATTTTCACGATGGTTGCGGTCGGCTACTACGCGTGGCGCGGCTATACGGCTACGACCGGCGCGGTCGCGGTCGACAATTTCCGGTGGGCAGTCGACGAGATTCTGCTGATCGCCACGCTGGGAACCATCGCGATGTCGCTCGATTACAACCGCCGCGAGGGGATAACGCCGGGCGAGTCACACGTGCTGCTGTTGCTCGCGACATCGGGGATGATGATCCTCGCCGCGGCCCGTGATCTGATCATCGTGTTCCTGGGCATCGAGCTGATGTCGATCGCCGTCTACGTTTTGGTTGGACTCAATCGCCGGAGAGAGAGATCGGCCGAGGGTGCGATCAAGTACTTCCTGCTCGGCGCGTTCTCGACGGCGTTCCTGTTGTATGGAATCGCACTCGTTTATGGCGCGACCGGGGCGACGAACTTCGTCGCGATCAAGACGAACATCGTGCGATTCACCCTCGGACACGATCCGTTGCTGCTCGTTGGAATCGCGTTGATGGTAATTGGATTCGGCTTCAAGGTAGCGGCAGCGCCGTTTCACATGTGGGCGCCCGATGTGTACGAGGGCGCCCCGACGCCGATCACCGCCTACATGGCTGCAGCCGTCAAGGCGGCGGCGTTCGCGGCCTTTTTCCGCCTCTGGCTCGAGGCGTTCCCAACGCTGCTCACCCAGTGGCACGAGGCGGTGTGGTGGCTCGCTGCCATAACAATGGTGGTCGGCAACGTCGTCGCGCTCGCGCAGCGCGACATCAAGCGGCTGCTTGCGTACTCGAGCATCGCGCACGCCGGCTACATTTTGGTCGCCCTGGTGGTTGGCACCAGCTTCGGCAGCTCGGCGTTCATGTTTTACCTGTTCGCCTACACCATGGCCACGCTCGGAGCGTTTGGCGTTGTCGTTGCCCTCGGTCGCTCCGGCGAGGATAACCTCGATGTCGAGGAATACGCGGGACTCTGGAGCGTCCGGCCCGGAATGGCGGTTGCGATGGCGATCTTCATGCTCGCGCTGCTCGGCTTCCCGATTTTCGGCGGGATCGGGTTCTTCGCCAAGTGGTACGTGCTCCAGGCCGCGCTGCAGGCGCCTTTCCCGCAAACCAGACTCGCGATCGTGCTGGTCGTGACGAGCGTTGTAAGCGCCGGCTACTATCTGTACGTCGTGATGGTGATGTTCATGAAGCCACGCGCGTCGACGACGATCCTCCCGGAGAGGGCGAGCGGATGGACCCGTACGGTGGTCTGGGCTTCCGCCGCGATCATCATCATCTTCGGTCTCTTTCCCGACGCGATCGTCTCGTTTACTCAGAAGAGCGCTCCTGCTGTCGTCCGCGATGTCGCACTCCGGCAGCAGTGAGCCGGGATGCCGATCCCGCGCGCAATCTTCCGTGAGTATGACATTCGCGGTATCACCGGAAAAGATCTAACCGACGAGCTCGCGGCGACCGTCGGCGGCGCGTTCGCCGCGTTCCTGAAAGAGAAGGGAGCAGAGGGCAGGGTCTCCGTCGGCCGCGATAACCGGCCAAGTGGCGAGGGACTTCACCGCGCACTCGTGAGCGGGCTGCTGGCAAGCGGCGTCGATGTCGTCGACATCGGGATCGTTCCTACGCCGCTCGCGTACTGGTCGCAGCACAACCTCGACGTGGTCGCCGGCGTCCAGATCACCGGCTCTCACAATCCGCCCGAGTACAACGGATTCAAGCTCGGACTGGACAGGAAGTCGATTCACGGTGCCGACATCCAGAGAATCTACGACCTCGCTGTCGCCGGCAGATTTCCGCGCGGTCGTGGGGCGCTTCGTAGCGAGCAGGTCATCGATCGCTACATCGACGATGTCGTCGCACGAGTGGGAAAACTTCCCCGCAGCCTCGACGTGATTCTGGACTGTGGCAACGGCGCGGGCTCCCTCGTTGCACCGAAGCTGTTCCCGAAGCTCGGGATCAAGCCGCGCTGCATTTTTTGCGAGAGTGACGGCACGTTCCCAAACCACCATCCGGATCCGACGGTGCCCGAAAATGTCCAGGATCTCATCGCCGCGGTGAAGCGCGATCGCGCGGATCTGGGGATTGCGTTCGACGGCGACGCGGACAGGATCGGTGTGATCGACGATACCGGTGAGATCATCTGGGGCGACTATCTGCTGATCATCTACGCGCGGGATGTGTTGGCGCGTACGGGAAAGGGTCAGTCGATCGTTTTCGACGTGAAGAGCTCCCAGGCGCTGCCTGAAGCCGTGGAGAAGGCGGGCGGCGTCCCGGTGATGTGGAAGACGGGGCACTCGGTGATCGAGGAGAAAATCCACTCGACCCACGCGCCGGTTGGCGGTGAGGTGTCGGGCCACATGTTCTTCGCCGAGAACTTCTATGGATTTGACGATGCGCTATACGGCGCTGCGCGGCTGTTGCGGATCATCGCCGACTCCGGCCGCACCATCAGGGAGCTCCTCGCCGACGTTCCGCGCTTCGTTTCAACTCCCGAGATTCGCATTGATTGTCCCGACGACAGGAAGTTCGGCATCGTCGAGGAAGCGCAGAGGTATTTCGGATCGAAATATCGGATCAACACTGTCGATGGGGCGAGAGTTTTGTTCGGTGATGGCTGGGGATTGCTGCGCGCGTCGAACACTCAGCCTGTGCTGGTGATGCGATTCGAAGCACGCACTCGCGAGCAGCTGGAGCGAATCCAGTCCGAGATGGTGGGGTGGCTCGCCTCAAAAGGCGTGAAGGTGTGATGTGACAACGCCCGCCCGCAGACGCCTCTTCGTCGGAGTCGTCATCGCGGCTGTCGTACTCGTCGGAGGACGCGCCGCTTCGACGGTGTTCGCGGACTACACGTGGTATTCATCCCTCGGGGCGGGCGCACTGTGGAGTGAGCGCGCGGGTGATGTTCTGCTCATTTACGGAATCGGCACCGTCGTCGCCGTGCTTCTCGCTTTCGTCAACCTCTCCGCGCTGGGCCGCAGCATCGGCATTCTGACTCTGCCCCGACGGATGGCGAACGTCGAGTTTGGCGAGGCGGTGCCGAGGAAGTACATCGACCGCTTCGCGTTTCTCGTTTCGCTGATGATCGCGGCAGCCGCGACTCCGCTGCTTCCGCGCTGGACCAGTCTGGCGGTAGCGCGTCTCGGAATCGGCTTCCGTGAGACCGACCCGTACTTCCAGCACGATCTCGGATTTTACGTCGGCTGGCTCCCATTCGAGAAGAGCGTCTACTCGTGGGCGATGTTGCTGATTGTCGGCATTTCGGTGGTCGTCGTCGTCCTCTACTCGCTGACCCCTGGATTGCGCTGGGAGCGCGCGGGTTTGAGGATGAGTGTGCGGGTGCGTCGCCACCTGAGCGTTCTGGCCGCGCTGCTTCTGCTCGTTACGATGTGGAGCTACCGCCTGGAATCGTACGATCTTCTGATTCACGGCAGCGGCGAGAACGGCTCATTCTCGTACGTCGATCACCAGTGGCTGCTACCGGGGCTGCTCATCCTTTCGATCGCAACGGCCGGCGCGGCGATAACCGTGCTACTGAGCGGGTGGACTGGCCAGCTCAGGACGAGCTTCGTCGCCGTCACGGTGATCGTATTGCTCTCGGTCGGCGTGCAGGAGCTGATCCCGCTCCTTGTTCATCGCTTCAGCGCCCGCGACGCGGAGGTGCTCCGCGAGCGCCCGTACCTCGCGACCCGCGCCGACTACACCAAACGCGCCTATGCTCTTACCGCCTCGACGTACGACGAGCTGCGCAGGTCCTCGGTTTCCGCCGCGCTCGACAGCGTCGCGACCAGCGCGGCTAGCCAGCAGCTCTTGAGGCAGGATTCGCTCGTCTACCCCGGCGCGCGAGGATTCGTGCTCGTTGCGAACCCTCAGCTCGATGTCGCCGGCCAGCGGCTCGGCGATGGGCTGTCACGCCTTGGATACGCCTGGGCGCACCAGTCGTTCGATCTGCTGTCGGACTCGGTCCCGCGGCGCGCGCGCATCGTCTCGGTGCGCGACGTTCGCGACCGGGTGAGAGCGCTGGTACCCGTTTTCGCTCAAGGCACGATCATCGAGCCGATGTTCCACGCCGACACCCTCTACTGGAAGCTCGAGCTCTATTCGGCGTCATCCGATTATCCTCTGTCTGACCATTTCGTTCTAGCAGGTGAGGAGCGCAGTTACTTTCGACACGCTGCGACTGCGCTGATCAACGCCCGGACGGCGAGAGTGACGATGGCAGCGGACCCTTCCCCCGATCCCATCGCCGAGGCCTGGATGAGCGCATTTCCCAATTCGACCGATTATCGAGCGCCGGGGATTCAGCGCGAGCTCACGACCACGCCGTGGTCGCCGGTAACCCTCGACTCGACCACCGCCGCCACCGACTCCTCTTTTCGCGCCGCCGTGACTCGACTGTACAATCGCATGCGCGCAGCTCTCGCGGCAGCTGACCTCAAGGCGTTCGGAATCGCCTACGATTCGCTCGGCGCCGTTATCTCGCGAAATAACCGATGACTGAAGCGCGGACCGCCGTGATCGCCGTCGGAGGCAACGCACTCTCACCGTCGGGTGAGCGTTCGACGATCACCGACCAGTTCCGGCATTCGCGGGAAAGCCTCGGCCCGATCGTGGATTTGGCACTCGATGGCTGGCGCGTCGTGGTCGTGCACGGCAACGGCCCGCAGGTTGGCGACGAGCTCGTACGCAACGAGAAGGCGCGCACTGAGATTCCGCCCTTTCCTCTCGGAGTGCTCGTCGCGTCCACGGCCGGCTGGATCGGCTACATGCTCCAGCAGTCTCTCGAGAACGCGCTTCGGAAGGCGGGGAATTCGCGCGATGTAGTGACCGTGCTGACCCAGGTCGAGGTGGCGCCCGACGATCCCGCGCTCAAGGATCCGAAGAAGTTCATCGGACGCGGCTTGTCGACGGGGCGAGCGCGCGAGCTCCGTGCTGAAGGTCATGTTATCAAGAAGGATGGCAAAGGCAATTTCAGAAGAGTGGTCGGGAGCCCGAGGCCGCTAGCGATCCACGAATTGGCGACAATTCGTGCGCTTCTCGAGCGGGATACGCTCGTCATCGCCTGTGGGGGCGGCGGCATTCCCGTTTATCGTGATCCCGCCCTTGGCCTCGAGGGCGTCGACGCCGTCATCGACAAGGATCTGGCAGCCGCGGTGCTCGCCGGCGAGCTCGGCGCGGAGCTTTTCCTGATTCTCACCGACGTCGATGCCGTTTATACTGCGTGGGGCACTGACCAGCAGCGTGCGCTGACCTCGATCACAGTCGCGGAGGCTGACCGACTGCGCGCGGATGGTGCGTTCGGCGAAGGAAGCATGGCGCCGAAAGTCGCAGCCGCGGCAGACTATGTGCGTCGAACACAGGGCCGAGCGATTATTACGGAGCTCAGTAAGGGCAGGGCAGCGGTGCAGGGTGCTGGCGGTACAGAAATCATCCCGTAGCAGTTCATCCAGAGTCGATAGCTCGCGTGCGCGCACGCGATCGGAGCAAGAGTGAACATCCACGAGTACCAGGCAAAGGAAATCTTCCGCAAGTATGGCATTCCTATTCCACCTGGAGAGGTTGCCACCACTCCGGACGAAGCGGAAGCGATTGCTCGCAAGTATGGAACGACGGTTGTCGTAAAAGCGCAGGTCCACGCCGGTGGACGCGGAAAGGCAGGGGGCGTCAAGCTCGCGAAGACGCCGGCGGAGGCCCGTGACGTCGCGACGAAGATTCTTCAGTTGACCATCAAGGGTCTGCCTGTTGAAAAAGTTCTCGTCACTCCCGCGGCGGACATCGCCAGCGAAGCTTACGTCGGCATCATCGTCGATCGCGCCTCGAAGAAGCCCGTTTTCATGGCCAGCCCTGCCGGCGGCATCGACATCGAGGAGGTCGCGGCGAAGACGCCCGACAAGATCCTTCGCCATCCGGTTGACCCGCGCTACGGCCTGCGGGCTTACGAGGCGATGCAGCTGGCGTTCTTTCTCTACTCAGACATCAAGCAGGTTCGCGCGGCCGCGAAAATTCTCCAGCAGCTCTACGCCGCGTTTTCCGAGAACGGCGGCTCGCTCGCTGAGATCAATCCGCTGGTGACGACGCCCGCGGGCGACGTCGTCGCCCTCGACGCCAAAATGGTCATCGACGACAACGAGCTCGAGCGCCGCCCCGACATCGCGGAGCTTCGGGATGAGTCGGCGGAAGATCCGAGCGAGGTCGAGGCGCGCAAGGCGAGCCTCACCTTCATCAAGCTCGATGGCAACGTCGGGTGCGTGGTGAACGGAGCCGGTCTGGCAATGGCGACGATGGACCTGGTGAAATACTACGGCGGCGATCCGGCGAACTTTCTCGACATCGGCGGCTCCTCCAATCCGGAGAAGGTCGTCGCGGCACTGCGCATCATCACTCGCGAGCCCAACGTCAAGGCCATTCTGTTCAACATTTTCGGCGGGATCACGCGCACCGACGATGTCGCGAACGGAATCGTGACGGCTATCGGAGAGAATCCACTCAGGATTCCGCTCGTCATCCGACTTACCGGCACCAACGAAGAGATCGCCGTGAAGATCCTCGAGAAGAACGGCATGTCGGCGATGACCGACATGGACGAAGCGGTAAAGAAGGCAGTCGCCCTCGCGACCGGAGGAAAGGCCGCGTGAGCATCTTCATCGACAAGAACACCCGCCTCCTGATCCAGGGAATCACCGGCCGCGATGGGTCGTTCCACGCCAGGCAGATGATGGAGTACGGCACCGAGGTGGTCGCCGGAGTCACGCCGGGGAAGGGCGGTCAGAAGTTCGAGAACAAGGTACCCATCTTCAACACCGTCGCGCAGGCTGTCAAAGAAACGGGCGCGAATGCGAGCGTCATCTACGTACCGCCGCCGTTCGCCGCCGATGCCATCATGGAAGCGGCCGATGCCGGAATCCCGTTCATCGTCGCGATCACCGAAGGCGTGCCCGTCCTCGACATGACCCGCGTGTATCCATTCGTGAAAGAGCGCGGTGCGCGACTGCTGGGCCCCAACTGCCCCGGTCTCATCTCACCGGGTGCGTCGAACGTTGGAATCATACCCGGCCGCATTTGCACGCCCGGCCCGGTAGGCCTGGTGAGCAGATCGGGGACCCTCACCTACGAGGTTGTCTACCAGCTGACCCGTGCAGGTATCGGTCAGACGACCTGCGTCGGCATCGGCGGTGATCCGATCAACGGCACCAACTTCATCGATTGTCTCGCGGCCTTCGAGAGAGATTCCGCAACCACTGCCGTGGTGATGATTGGAGAAATCGGCGGCACCGACGAGCAGGAGGCTGCTCGCTTCATCAAGGACAAGATGAAGAAGCCCGTGGTCGGCTTCATCGCCGGCCAGACCGCGCCTCCCGGCCGCAGGATGGGCCATGCGGGCGCCATCATCTCCGGCAGCGCGGGCACCGCCGCCGAAAAAATGCAGGCATTCCAGGAGAACGGCGTTGGCGTCGCCAAGCGACCGATCGACGTGGTGGATCTACTCAAACGCGCGATGCGCCAGGACCGATAAATGGCAGGCAACAGAACTCTTACCATCATCAAGCCCGACGCCTTCAACGCCGGCAAGGCGGGACTCATCATCGCGCTCCTCGAGAAGGCCGGATTTCGCGTCGTCGCCTCGAGGGTGATGCAGCTGACTGAGAAGCAGGCCGGCGCGTTTTACGAGGTGCACCGCGAGCGTCCGTTTTTCACGCCCCTCGTGCGGTTCATGACCTCGGGCAAGTGCATGCCGATGGTGCTCGAGCGTGCAGATGCAGTTGCCTCACTGCGCAAAACCATCGGCGCCACCGATCCCGCCGAGGCCGAAGCAGGAACGGTACGGAAGCTCTACGCTGAGTCAAAGGAGAGGAACGCAATCCACGCCTCGGATTCGGATGAGAATGCGGACCGGGAATCGAGATTCTTTTTCGCGGAAAGCGAACTCGTTTAACCTCAGGCCTTACTGAAGAGTACCAGCCGATAGCGGTGGGCGGAGCGGCTCGCAGCTCCGAGCTAAGGTTGGATGAAAGAGGGCGCGTCGGACGGCGTGCAGTTATCAAATCCTTGCTCGGCGCCGCCAGCCGCTCCGCTCACAGCCATTAGCTGGTAGTCTTCAGTGATCTTTCCCCACGAAAAAAGCCAAGGTGCCTCACTGGAATCAGACCCTTAACCCCGCTAGCTTAAAGGGCTTATGCTGTCGTTTGACATACGCTCGCTGGAGACGAAGGCCGTCCAGGTGGACGGCGCTCTCGCTCCCGACGATCCGATCTGGGAAGAGGCGGACCTCCGGCCTACGGAGCCGATTCGGGTAACGGGAAGATTGTCCTCGGCGGGCGAGGGAAGATTCTACTTTACCGGTCGCATCGAGGGTCGAACCGAGCTACCCTGCCGGCTCTGCCTCGATGAGGTCAACGTCGATGTCGACGAGGACGTTCATTTGCTCCTCGCAGAAATCGGTGCGGACGAAGCGGACGATCCCGACGTTTTCCTTTACGACCCCGCCGAGCGGATGCTGGATCTTCGACCGGTGGTGCGCGAAAACTGGCTCCTCACGGTGCCGAGCTACGTCCAGTGCAGTGAAGACTGCAAGGGACTGTGCGCAACGTGCGGTACCAATCTCAACGAAAGCAGCTGCAACTGCACCACGACCACGACTGACTCGCGCTGGGACGCCTTGCTCAAGCACAAGAGCAAATCGCACTAGCACGTCAAACAACCTCAAGGAACAGAACCAATGGCAGTCCCCAAGCGACGTACATCGAAGCGGAAAAAGCGCGCCCGCAACACCCACAAGACCGCGCCGTCGATCGTCATTCAGAAGTGTCCGCGCTGTCAGGCAATGAAGCGTCCGCACCACGTCTGCGAGGAGTGCGGATACTACGCGGGCGAACAGCGAGTCGAGCCGAAGGAAGCCTGATTTGGCGCGTATAGCGTTGGACGCGATGGGGGGAGATTTCGCCCCCAAAGCTACAATCGCCGGCGCTTTACTCGCCCTCCTCGAGCTGGAGCCAGCGCACAAGGTTCAGCTCGTCGGGCAGACATCCGTCATCGAGGCCGAGCTGGATCGCGCGCTGGCGGGCGAGCTCTCGGAGGCAGCGTCGGCGCGTGGCCGACTCGAGATCGTCGAGGCTCCCGACATCATAGAGATGTCGGAGAAACCCACCGCCGGCCTCCGCAAAAAACCAAATAGCTCCATGATCGTCGGCCTCAAGCTGCAGGTCGACGGTAAGTCCGACGCGTTCGTCTCCGCCGGGAATACCGGCGCGCAGATGGCATCGTCGGCCATGCTGCTCAAGCTGCAGCCTGGACTGACTCGTCCGGCAATTGCGACCGTTTTTCCCACCGCCGCCAAGCCGGTGATCGTGCTCGACTCGGGCGCCAACGTCGACTGCTCGACACGTGAGCTACTCCAGTTCGCGTGGCTTGGCGCGGTTTACGCGGAGTGCGTTTTCGGGCGCCCCAACCCATCCATTGGTCTCCTCTCAATCGGCGAGGAGCCGGAGAAGGGAAATGCGGTCGTGAAGGAGGCGCACGTGCTCTTCCAGAAGGCAGGTTTCAATTTCCACGGCAACCTCGAGGGCCGCGATCTACCCGTCGGCGCGAGCGACCGTGGGCCCTTCGACGTCGTGATCTGCGACGGCTTCGTGGGCAACGTGGTGCTCAAGTTCTACGAGGCGGTTGCTCCGATGATCGTGCGCGTGTTGAGCGAGCACCCGGGCATCAACGCCAACCACGTCAAGGAAGCGCTCAGAGGTTTCGATTCCACCGCCTACGGCGGAGCGCCGCTGCTCGGCGTGCGCGGAGTGAGCATCATCTGTCACGGCAATTCACCGCCACGCGCGATCAAGAATGCGATCAAGGTCGCGGTGCGCGCAGTTGAGACGAAGATGAACGAGCAAATCGGCAGGAAGCTCGAGGCGGCCGAGCCCGCCATCACCGCCGCCGCGGCCTCAGCATGAAGAGACCCGCCGCCGCGATTGCCGGCACTGGACGCGGATTGCCCCAACACGTGATGACGAATCACGACTTCGCATCGATCGGGATCGAGACATCCCACGAATGGATCTACGAGCGCAGCGGCATTTCCGAGCGCCGCTTGGCCCGGAACGGTGAGACTACGTGCTCGATGGCAGCCGAAGCATCGCGCCAGGCGATGGAGAAGGCAGGAGTTCATCCCGGCGAGATCGACATCATCGTCCTCAGCACGGCCACGCCAGACCGCCTTCTGCCCGCGACCGCCGTAGACATCCAGGCCGAGCTCGGCGCGACACGCGCCGCCGCCTTCGACGTTGGCGCCGCGTGCGCCGGTTGGCTCTACGCGATGAGCACCGCCGAGGGACTGATCATGTCCGGCACCGCGGAGACGGCGCTCGTCGTCGGCTCCGAGAAGATGAGTGCGATCGTCGACTGGAAGGATCGGTCGACCTGCGTGCTGTTCGGCGACGGCGCGGGTGCAGCGGTCCTGAAGCGGAGCAAAGGCACGAAGGGAATTCTTTCGGCGTACATGCGGAGTGACGGTAAGCTCGCCGATCTCCTTTATCGGCCCGAGGGCGGCGCAACCATCCCGATGTCCGCGGAAGTTCTGGAAAAACGCTCGCATTTGGTGAAGATGGCCGGCCGCGAAGTGTTCAAGCACGCGGTACGCTCGATGGCTGACGCTGCCGACCGCGCGCTCGACGGCGCCAAGCTTACCGGCTCGGACATCGACCTCCTCATTCCTCACCAGGCGAACGTCCGCATCATCGAGGCGACTGCCAAGCATTCCGGCATCCCGATGGACAAGGTCTACGTCAACGTTGACCGCTACGGCAACACCTCTTCGGCGTCGATCCCGATCGCTCTCGATGAGGCAATCCAGTCGGGACGGATCAAGGAAGGATCGACGGTGATGATGGTCGCCTTTGGCGCCGGATTCACCTGGGCGTCGATGGTTATTCGCTTCTAGGCAGTGGATATCGTACTACTCTTTCCCGGCCAGGGCTCTCAGAAGCCGGGGATGGGAAAGGATCTCGCCGAAGCGTTCCCCATTGCGCGCGCGGTGTTCGGCGAAGTCGATGCGGCGCTTGGCGCCGACCTGAGCCGGCTCTGCTTCGAAGGGCCTGCCGACGAGCTTACGCTCACTCGCAACGCACAGCCCGCTCTTTTCGCGCACGGTGCCGCGGTGTGGGCCTTGGCCAAGGACACACTCCGTCCCCATGTGCGCGCCGCGGCAGGGCATTCGCTCGGAGAATTCACCGCCTACCACGCTGCCGATGCGATCAGTCTGCCGGGGGCCGCGCAGCTCGTTCGTCGCCGCGGTGAGCTCATGTACGAAACGGGGACCTCTCGGCCCGGGACAATGGCGGCAATACTCGGCACCCTTAGCTCACCCATCGAGGACATCTGCAAGCGCGCCAGCAAAGATGCGGGCGAGGTCGTGCCGGCCAACTTCAATACCGACGAGCAGATCGTGATCTCGGGCGAGACAACGGGGGTCGAGCGAGCGATGGAGCTGGCGAAAGAAGCCGGCGCCAAGCGGGCGATCAAGCTTCCGGTGAGCGGCGCCTTTCACTCACCGCTGATGCAGCCGGCGGTCGTCGGACTCACCAACGCAATCGCGACTTCGGCGTTCACCGATCCAGTCTATCCCGTTTATTCCAACGTCACAGCCGAGCGCGCAACCACGGCGGTGGAAGCCAAGGATTTGTTGCTGCGGCAGTTGACGTCTCCGGTTCGCTGGTCGACCGAGGTGCGGAACATGGCAGCGCAATTTCCCGATGCGCTTTTTGTCGAGATGGGGCCGGGCAACGTTCTCACCGGATTGATGGGACGCCTTGTCAAAGGCGCGCGCACTTTTGCGTGCGGTACGGCGGGCGATGTCGAAAAACTTCTACAAATGGTCGCCTGATGAAAATCGATCTGAGCGGCAAGAACGCGTTGATCACGGGCAGCACGCGTGGCATCGGCCGCGCGATTGCCGACGCTTTCGCCGAATCAGGTGCCCGCGTAGCGGTGGTAGGTCGCGATCAACAGCGCGCCGACGACGCGGCGGCGAAGATCGGTAACAACGCCAAAGGCTTCACCGCCGACGTCAGCGATACTGCAGCAGTCACCAGGCTCGTTGACGACGTCGAGAAGGCTTTCGGATCTATCGACATCCTCGTCAACAACGCCGGCATCACCAAAGACAACCTCGTGATGCGGCTCAAGGACGAGGATTGGGACGCGGTGCAGAACGCCAATCTTCGCGGCGCTTTCGCCGCGATTCGCGCTGTCTCGCGTGGGATGATGAAAAAGCGCGCCGGTCGCATCATCAACGTTGCAAGCATCGTCGGCCTGATCGGCAACAAGGGGCAGGCCAACTATGCCGCGAGCAAAGCCGGTCTGATCGCGCTCACGAAGTCGGTGGCCAAGGAGCTGGGCTCGCGCAACATCCTCGTCAACGCCGTTGCCCCGGGCTTCATTCAGACGGAGATGACCGAAGCCATGACGCCAGAGGCCCGCGAAGCGCTCGGCAAACAGATTGCACTCGAGCGTCTTGGAACGGTCGAGGATGTCGCCGCGATGGTGGCCTTCCTCGCGTCCGACCTTGCCTCCTACATCACGGGGCAGGTGTTCGTCGTGGATGGTGGAATGGTGATGTAGGTAACCGAGTACTCGAACCAACGGCACCGACAATGGCGGACTAACTGAGGACCGAGGACAGACAGCCGCTGAATCAAGGTCGAACGACCCAGGCCGCCGCTCCTCGATCCTCAATCAATCCGCGATCGTCGATGCCGTTGGTCCGAGTACTCGATCAAGTCCTGATCCTCGATCCTCGATGACGACTCTAACTTTGTAGCGTACCGCAGCTTAGGTATATTTCCGGCAATCCCTACAACCAGAGGAAATCCATCAAATGGCCGACAATTCCGACAAGGTCAAGGACATCATCGAGAAAGAGCTCGGTGTGGAGCGGGAAAAGCTGACCAACGAAGCGAGCTTCATCGAGGATCTTGGTGCTGACAGCCTGGACATCGTCGAGCTCGTGATGGAGTTCGAGAAAGAGTTCAACATCGATATCCCGGACGAAGACGCCGAGAAGCTTCGCACCGTCGGTGATGCGCTCGGATATCTGAACCAAAAGGTCGGAGCGTAATGAAGCGACGTGTCGTCGTCACCGGCATGGGAGCCATAACCCCTGTCGGCAACGATGTGGCGACGACCTGGCGGTCCCTGATCGAAGGGAAGTCGGGAACCGCGCCCATTACCAAATTCGACGCCTCGAATTTTCCCGTGCGGTTCGCCGCCGAGGTGAAGGGCTTCAATCCGCTGGACTACATGGACCGGAAGGAAGCGAAGCGAGCCGATCAGTACACCCAGTACGCCGTCGCCGGCGCCAAGCAGGCGATGACCGATGCCGGTCTCGCCAATGGGAGCAACGGCATCGACCCCGACCGCATCGGCGTCATCATCGGCAGCGGTATCGGTGGTCTGAAGAGCTTCGAGGAACAGCACGACGTCTATCGTGAGCGCGGCGTAGGGAAGATCTCGCCCTTCTTCATCCCGATGTTCATCGCCGACATCGCCGCTGGCATCGTGTCCATGCAGTTCAACGCAAAAGGTCCAAACTACGCCACCGTATCAGCTTGCGCGACCAGTGCTCATGCAATAGGTGATGCCTTTCGCACCATCCAGTACGGCGACGCGGACATCATGATCACCGGTGGCGCCGAGGCAACAGTGACCCCGATGGCGATCGGCGGATTCGCCAACATGAAGGCGCTGTCCGAGCGCAACGACAGCCCCGAGACTGCATCCCGTCCGTTCGACGCTACCCGCGACGGATTCGTGATGGGAGAAGGCGCGGGAGTGCTCATCCTCGAGGAGATGGAGCACGCACTCAACCGCGGCGCGACCATCTACGCCGAGATCGTGGGCTACGGCGCGACGGGAGATGCCTACCACCTGACCGCGCCGGCACCGGACGGTGAAGGTGCGCAGCGAGCCATGAAGCGGGCGCTCAAAGATGCGGGCCTCGAGCCGAGCGACATCCAGTACATCAACGCCCACGGAACCTCGACGCCCGCGAACGATTTCAACGAGACTCGCGCGATCAAGGCCGTCTTCGGTGAAGCCGCCAAGAGCGTGAACGTCAGCTCCACCAAGTCCGCAACGGGCCACATGCTCGGTGCTGCCGGGGCGGTCGAGGCCGTGATCAGTGCGATGGTGGTTGGAAGCGGCATCATCCCGCCCACCATTAACTACAAGAACCCCGATCCCGAGCTCGATCTGAACTACACCCCTAACGTCAGCGTCAAGAGAAAAGTCGATAACGTCCTCAGCAACAGCTTTGGCTTCGGTGGCCACAACACCACCCTCGCCATCAAACGCTTCAAGCGCTAAGGACATGTCAACGGGCATCAATCTCGACCTCGCAAGGATTAGCGACCGCGCGCTTCGTGCTGTCGGCGAAAAAGTCGCCTCGAGCACCCGGCTCACCAACGATGACGCCGAACTGCTGTTCACGACGCCTGATCTCCTCGGCGTCGGACTGCTCGCAGATTACGCGAACCGGCGCAAGCACGGCGACATCGTGACCTTTGCGGCCAACCAGCACATCAATCCCACCAACATCTGCTACCTGCGGAAGAACTGCACGTTCTGCTCGTTCGCGCGACTTCCCAAGGAAGAAGGAGCGTATCACTACACGCTCGACCAGGTTTTCGCGGAAGCCGAGACCGCGGCCAACGGGCTTACGCGGGAGTTCCACATCGTCGGCGGCCTCGACATGAAGGCGGGCCTGGCGTACTACAGCGAGATGTTCCGCGGCCTCAAGTCGCGATATCCACACGTCCACATCAAGGCGCTGACAGCGGTCGAGATTGCGCACGTCGCCCGCATCGACAAGATGTCGATCGAGGACGTCCTCATTGCGTTGCGGGAGGCCGGACTCGACACACTACCTGGCGGCGGCGCCGAAGTTTTCGGGAAAGGCGTCCGCATGGAGATCGCCGACAAGAAGCTCGCCGGGGAGGACTGGATCGAAGTTCATCGCACCGCCCATCGACTTGGGATCAGATCCAACTGCACGATGCTTTATGGCCACGTCGAGTCGGTGGCAGACCGCGTCGAACACCTGGCGATGCTGCGCGATCTCCAGGATGAATCGCACGGGTTCCTCGCCTACATCCCACTTGCCTACCATCCCGACAACAACGAGCTCGGGATCGAGCTCGGACGGCAGGGGACCGCGACAACCGGCTTCGACGACCTGCGCAACCTTGCGGTGGGGCGGCTGTTCCTCGACAACTTCGAGCACATCAAGACCCATTGGATCATGGTCACGCCGTTCCTGTCGCAGACGTCGCTGTCGTTCGGCGTCAACGATCTCGAGGGTACCGTCGTTCGCGAGAAGATCTACCACGAAGCAGGCGCGCACACGGCCCAGGGGCTCAGCCTCGACGAGATCGTCGAGCTGATCACGTCCGCTGGGAAGACTCCCGCCGAGCGCGATTCGTTCTACAACATCCTGCGCGTTTTCGACCGTACGCCCGCGGCGGCGTGATGAAGATCGGTCGCATTCCCTATATCAACTGCTACCCGGTCTACGGCGCCATCGACCGCGGCGTGGTGTCTCTCGACGCCGAGCTCATCGACGGTGTTCCGTCGGATCTGAACGGCAGGATGGCCCGCGGCGAGCTGGACATCAGTGTCGTGTCTGCCGTCGAGTACGCTCGCGACGCCGAGCGATATCTGTTGTTGCCCGATCTCGCCATTTCCTGTGATGGTCCGGTACGCAGCGTAATGCTTTTCTCTCGCCGTCCGGCTCCCGAGCTGTCGTCGAGAAACGTGATCGTCAGCCGCAGCTCGATGACGAGCGTCGCGCTGCTCGAGCTGCTGTTCGAGAACGTGTGGCGCGCAAAGCCGCGTTTCATCGCCGGCGACGCCGAGATTCCTGACGTGATCGCGGCGAGCACCGACGATACCGACGCCCGGCTCGTCATCGGCGACGCCGCGCTTGTACTCGGCTCGAACCATCGCGAGCGTTATCC
The DNA here is from genome assembly GCA_035249045.1 of Gemmatimonadaceae bacterium. GTDB lineage: Bacteria > Gemmatimonadota > Gemmatimonadetes > Gemmatimonadales > Gemmatimonadaceae > UBA4720. The sequence continues at coordinate 29,606 of DATFGW010000041.1, forward strand.
ATACGTGTACGATCTTGGCCAGACCTGGAAGGAATGGACGGGCCAACCTTTCGTCTTCGCCGTCTGGGTTGCCCAGCGCGCGACCAACGTCAAGGAAGCGCTCGTCGCCCACGCCGGCCTCATCGCTTCCCGCGCCTGGGGTCTTCTGCATTTGGACGAGCTGGCAGAGCAGGCGCACCGCGCGACGGGCGTGGATCGAGAAACCTGCGTCGAATACCTTTCTGGCCTTGATTACGGCTTGTCGTACCCGCACCTTGCCGGACTGACGGAATTCTTCCGCCGTCTGCTGGAACGCGGACGAATCCCCAACGGCACCCTGACCTTCCTTCCCGCCGCATGAGCGAAACCCGCGACCTCCTCGACTTCTACACCAACGCGCCGCTCCTCGAGCTCGGGCTGGAAGCCGATCGCATCCGCCAGGAGAAGCATCCCGGGAATACGGTCACCTACATCATCGACCGCAATATCAACTACACCAACGTGTGCGTCGCTGACTGCGGGTTCTGCGCCTTCGCGCGGCGTCCAAAGCACGGCGAAGGCTACACGCTGTCCTTCGAGCAGATTGGCGCCAAAATCGATGAGGTGAAGGCCCTCGGCGGCGTTCAGATTCTGATTCAGGGCGGACACAATCCGTACATCCCGTTCGATTGGTACCTCGACCTCATGAGGTACATCAAGCGAAACCACCCGATTCACATCCACGGCTTCAGCCCGAGCGAGATCGACTTCTTCTCGAAGCTGTTCCGGATGGAAGCCATCGATGTCATACGCGAGCTCCGGAAGGCGGGTCTCGATTCCATTCCCGGCGGTGGGGGCGAGATTCTGGTGCAGCGGGTTCGTGACATCGTCGCGCCCAAGAAAGCCGGCGCCGACCGCTGGCTCGAGATCATGGAGCTTGCCCACAACGAAGGCATGAAGACATCGGTGACGATGATGTACGGGCTCGGCGAAACGCTCGCCGAAAGGCTCGAGCACCTGCAGCGGGTGAAGGCGGTGCAGGCGCGGACCGGCGGGTTTACGGCGTTCATTTGCTGGCCGCTCCAGCCCGAGAATACGCCGACCATGTCCAATCAGCCTAAGACCGGCGCTACGGAATATCTGCGCACGACGGCCTTTGCCCGGATCGTCCTCGACAACGTGCCCAACCTCCAGGCCAGCTGGGTGACGATGGGTATGAAAATCGGCCAGATCGCGCTCCGCTTCGGCTGCAACGACTTCGGCTCGCTCATGCTCGAGGAGAACGTAGTGTCCGCTGCAAATACGACTTACCGTACGTCCACCGCAGAGATGGAGCGTCTGATTCGCGACGCCGGGTTCGTTCCGGCGCGCAGAAAGCAGGACTACACCCTGCTCGAGCCTGTCCCTGCGCCTGCAACTGGCGCATCGACACCTACCGCCGACCGCCCAGTGCACGCGGATGCCGCGTGAGCACGACGCGCCTTTTCGTGTCGGCATCGGTTACGACTCTCACCGCTTCTCCCGCGGCCGTCCGCTAATACTCGGCGGCGTCAACCTGCCATCGGAAATCGGCCTGCAGGGTCATTCCGACGCCGACGCGGTTTGCCACGCAATCACCGACGCCATCCTCGGTGCCGCCGGAATGGGCGACATCGGCGAGATCTTTCCTGATGCCGATCCCGCCAACAAGAACCGCGATTCGATCGGGATGCTCGAGGCTGCAGTGCGTCGAATCTCGAGCTCCGGCTATTCGGTGAATCAGGTCGATGTGACCGTCGTGACGGAGGCGCCGCGGATCGGCCCGTATCGCGAGCAAATGCACTCCCGGCTCGCAACCGCGCTTGGTATCGATTCAACGAGCGTGAGCGTCAAAGGGAAGTCCAACGAAGGCATGGGTTGGATCGGGCGCGGGGAAGGCCTCGCCTGCATTGCGGTGGCAACCCTGAAATGGAATCGCTAGCAAATGCTACAAGCAATCACCGGATGGCTGGGTGACCTGCCGCTCGGATCGCTTTATATCGCGATTCTCGGACTCTCCGCCTTCGAGAATTTCTTTCCGCCATTCCCATCCGACGCCGTCATCGCTTTCGGAAGCTTTCTCTCCGATCGCGCGCATGGGTCGCCTTTCACCGTTTTTCTTCTCGGCTGGGCTGGAAACGTAATCGGCGCAGGCATCACCTACACCCTTGGACGGAAGTACGGCGCCAAAGCCTTTCTGCGACGCATCGAGCGATACGCCGGACCCGACGCCGAGAACCGCATCAAGACCCTGCACAAGAAATACGGATTCACGGGCTTGTTCGTGAGCCGATTCCTGCCAGGGGTACGCGCAATCGTGCCGCCGTTCGCGGGTGCGATGCGGCTCCCCGCCTTCAAGGTGATGCTGTCCATCGCCAGTGCGTCGGCGGTCTGGTTCGGTCTGATTACGTTTCTTGCATTCCGCGCCGGCGACAACTGGGATCTCGTCGAGCACTACCTCATCCGCTCGGGGAAAGTCGCGGGTGCGATCGCGGTCGGGATCGTCCTCCTGGTTCTGGGAGTTTGGCTATGGAAGCGGAAGGCAAGGAAGGTTGACTAGCCCCGCGCTGGACGACGCCGTCGCCCGCGCCTTCTATACTGAGCGCTTCGACGACTACCTGGCGCTCGAGCAGGGCGCGTCGGTTCAGACAAGCCGCGCCTACAAGCTGGACATCGCACGCTTCGTCACGTACGCGCAAGTGAAAGGCGCATCCGCGCCCAACGAGGTTGGCGCGCGCATGCTGCGCGAGTATGTCTACCACCTGAAGGATCTCGGACTTTCTCCGGCGTCCATTCGCCGAAACGTGTCTGCCGTGCGAAGCTACTTCAAGTTCCTCGTCGGAGAGGGCCACGTCGTGCGTGATCCGAGCGAGCGTCTCGAAACGCCGAAGCGGTGGCGCACCCTGCCCGAAGTTCTCGGCGTCCAGGAGGTCGAAAAGCTGCTCGCCGCTCCTTCGCTCGATGAGCCGCTGGCATTCAGGGATCGGGCCATGCTGGAGCTCGCCTACGGTGCCGGGCTCCGGGTTTCGGAGTGGATCTCGCTGAGTGTCCGCGACGTCATGCTCAAGGATCACCTTGTCCGCGTCTTCGGGAAGGGCGCAAAGGAGCGGCTGGTCCCGATCGGACGCCGTGCTATCGGCGCGATTGCCATCTACCTGCGTGAGCTGCGACCGAACCTCGAAAAGGGCGAAGGGAAGGGCGTACTTTTCCTCAACGCCCGCGGGCAGCCGCTGTCGCGGATGGGCGCCTGGAAAATCCTTCGCAAGTACGTCGATCAGGCGGGAATCACCAAGCCCGTCTCGCCGCACACCCTGCGGCATTCCTTTGCCACGCACTTGTTGGAGGGCGGCGCCGATCTTCGCGCCGTGCAGGAGATGCTTGGCCACGTCGACATCTCCACCACCCAGATTTACACCCACGTCGATCGCGAGTATCTGCGCACCGTCCACCGGCAGTTTCACCCGCGCGCCTGAAGTCGACGCGCTAGTATTCGACATGCTTCTCGTCCTGGATAACTACGACTCCTTCACCTACAACCTCGTCCAGTATCTGGGTGAGCTCGGACAGGAACCCGTCGTAAAACGCAACGACGAGATCAAGGTCGAAGACATTGGCAAGATGGGTGTGACGAGAATTGTCATCTCGCCGGGTCCGTGCACGCCGCGCGAAGCGGGGATCAGCGTCGAGGCGATCAAAACCTGGGGAAGCTCGATACCGATTCTCGGGGTGTGTCTCGGTCACCAGGCGATCGGCGAGGCTTACGGCGGCAAGGTCGTTCGCGCCCGCACCCTCATGCACGGGAAGACATCGCGCGTCACCCACGATGGCAAAGGAATCTTCGCCAACGTGCCGAGTCCGCTGCGGGTGATGCGCTATCACTCGCTCGTCATAGAGACGGCTTCGCTGCCGTCGGAGCTCGAGGTCGTTGCACGCGCGAGCGACGACCCATCGGAGATCCACGCCGTGCGCCATCGGCGTCATCCTGTATGGGGAGTCCAATTCCACCCCGAGTCCATCCTTACCGACAACGGCAAGGAGATCCTTCGCAACTTCCTCCAGATCGGACAATGAAAATACTCGGTGTTGTTCCGACCTTTGCGGTATTCGTTTGCCTGGCGGTGACCGCCGGCGCCCAGGACACCGTCTCGGTGCCGCTCGATACAGGGTATGTCGAATATCACGAGTCGCCGATATCGCTCCCGCTTGGAGTGGGTCTGCGCGTTCCGAGCTACGATCGCGTGAATGGACTCACCCTCCCGTGGGGCCCGAAGCTCGAGATGGGTGACGGCCGTGTCGACGTCGATGCTCTGGTCCGGTATCGCTCCAATCTCGGCAAGTGGGACCCGTCACTCGAAGGCGCGCTCCGCCCGAGCGACCAGAGTGAGATCACGTTCTTCGCGGGTCAGGGAACTTTCACCAACGACGATTGGATCCGGTCCGATCTCACCAACAGCATCGTCGCGTTTTTCGCAGGCACCGATGCGCGCAACTACTTCCGCGGAACCCGCGGCTGGGCGCGCTTCACCCAGACCATCATGGGCTCTTCGACGAGCCTGACCCCGTTTCTTGGCGTCAATTTCGAGCAGGACTGGTCGACGGGATCGCTCGCGCCCGAGAAATCTCCGTGGAGCGTTTTTGGTCGTAAGGGTGACCAGAAGATGCGGCGCCCAAACCCGCCGGTCGCCAAGGGAAGCATTGGCTCCGGGCTCGTCGGCTCAGGTTTCGAGTTCAGCACCGGCGGAGTCGAGGGTAAGCTGAACTTGACTGTCGAGCGTTCGTTCCGTACCCACCTAGATCTCGATTGTCCGGGCGGGGTCCTCGGTATCTCCTGCTTCGCGCCAGGCGATGAGTTCACTCAGGGCACCTTCGATGGGAAGGTGGTCGTTCCTACCTTCGGTGCCCAGACGCTCACCGTTCGCGGCCATGCCGTGCTCACCGGCGGAGAAGGTATCGCGCCCCAGCAGAGGTTCGCATACCTGGGCGGTACGGGCACCCTTCCAACGGTCAATCTTCTGGCTCTCGGCGGCGATCAGCTGTTATACGTCGAGGGCAACTACATGATTCCGATCGAGCGGATTCAGCTCCCGATCTTTGGGAGCCCATTCGTCGCGCTGCGCTACGCGGCCGGCAACGCCGGGATCGACAAGATACCCACCCTCATCCAGAACATCGGGATCGGGGCCGGCGTGAGCATGCTGCGCGTCGATTACAGCGTTGACCCCGCGCACGATCGCTCGGTTTTTTCGCGCCGCTCGGCGTTCTCGGTCAGCGTCGACCTGAGTTTCTAGCAAAAAA
>DATFGW010000042.1:0-6143 GCA_035249045.1 Gemmatimonadaceae bacterium
GCGGTACTGGTTTCGCTCGCCCGACGCGCGCGGCGACGATCCGGCGAAGCTCCTTCCGCGAGCACCGGAATCGATCACGACGTTTCGGGCCGAGTGGGACTGGAGCGACGTCGACGAAGCGACATTCGGGCGATTGCTCAAGAACCACGGCGCCTGGAGCGAGCGCAACAGCGATGCGGCCTCGCCGAACTCGTCGCTGTGGAGTCTGCTAATGGTGCAGCGGCAACAGGCAGGCAGCATCGTCATCCGTTGCCTGAGTACCGAGGGCGCGCTCGCCGGCGGGCAAGTCGACGATTATGTCGGCGCGCTCAGCGAAGGCATAACGCTGCCGCGCAACCGGCAGCTGACGACGATGTCGTGGCTCGACTTCGCGCTGAATCCTTTTCCCGAGCTGTTCGCCTTTCCGCCCGGCGGCGTCAACACCAAGGGTAAGGACGCGACGCTGAGGAAGCGCCTCACTGACCGGCAAATCATGACGGCACACCGCTACATGACGCGCGAAGATTACGACGTGATGGGCGGTGCATTTGGGCTCGCGACTTACGGGGCGCGTGTCAACACGGTCGCGTCCGACGCAACAGCATCGGCGCAGCGCGACTCAATTTTCGACATGGCGTGCGTCGTCGGGTGGGTGGGCACCTCCGACACCGAAGCGAGTCTGGGCTGGGTGCGTGCTTTTTATCGCGATCTCTTTGCTGACACCGGAGGCGTACCGGTGCCAGGCGAGCGCTATGACGGATGCCTGATCAATCACCCCGACGTGGACCTGACCGATGCGGCGCTGAACACATCCGGCACGCCGTGGTACACCCTCTACTACAAGCAGAATTATCCGCGGCTTCAACGCGTGAAGGCCCGCTGGGATCCGCGCAATATCTTTCATCATCCGCTTTCGATTCAGGCTTAATAGCACCCCTCATGGATCTCGCCGTCAATCCTCCAGTGCTGCCGATGCTCGCCAAGAGAGTCGCGGCGCTGCCGCCGGGCGAGAGCTGGATTTTCGAGCCCAAGTGGGACGGCTTTCGCACGCTGGTATTTCGCGACGGGGACGAGGTATTCATCCAGAGCCGCGACGAGCGGCCGCTCAATCGTTATTTCCCGGAACTGGTCGAGCCGCTCAAGGCGCAGCTCCCGAAGCGCTGCGTTCTCGACGGCGAGATCGTCATCGTCGGCGACGGCGGGCTGGAGTTCGACACTCTGCAGCTACGCCTGCATCCTGCCGAGTCGCGGGTGAAGAAGCTCGCCGCGGAGACGCCGGCGTCGATCGTGTTCTTCGATTTGCTATGTGAGGGAAAGAAGAGCTTCTGCGAGATTCCTTTCGCGGAGCGGCGGGAAAGACTTGAAGCCGTGCTGTCGGGAGTGAAGCCCCCGCTTCACATCACGCCTGCGACGCGCGACCGCGCGCTCGCCGCGGACTGGTTCAAGCGGTTCGAGGGCGCCGGTCTCGATGGAGTGATCGCGAAATCGGTCGATGGCACCTACGAGCCCAACAAGCGCACCATGCTGAAGGTGAAGCACGAGCGCGATTGCGACTGTGTCGTCGCCGGATTCCGCTGGCACAAGACCGATGGAAAAACGAAAGTCGGTTCTCTGCTGCTCGGACTTTTCGACAACGCTGGCAATCTCGAGCACGTCGGCGTGTGCGCGAGCTTCACCGACGCGAAGCGGAAGGAGCTGGTGAAGTTTCTCGAGCCGTATCGCAAAAACGCGCTCGCGAATCATCCGTGGCGTGACTGGGCCGAGGCGGACGCCGGAGCAGATGGACAGCCGCATCGGATGCCCGGCGGGCAAAGCCGTTGGAGCGCAGGAAAGGATCTCTCGTGGGAGCCGCTCCGTCCCGAGCTCGTGCTCGAGGTCGCGTACGATCACATGCAGGGCGATCGCTTCCGCCACACCGCTCAGTTTCGCCGCTGGCGCACCGACAAGCGGCCGCGCGACTGCACCTACGGCCAGCTCGAGGTCGTGCCTCCGCACGAGCTCGCGGCGATTTTCGCGACCGGTCGATAGCGCTTACTTCCCGGCCAGCATCGCCCTCGTCACAGTCGTCGTACCGTCCGCATTCTTCGTCGCAACGATCACGACTTGATCACCGACCGCAAGCTTCTTCGACACCTCCTTGAGCTCGGTTACCGAAGTGTTCGGTGGTACCGTCACCGTTTGCGACCCGCCTGCATACTGAACGACCAGGGTCGAGCCGTTGGAGCTCGCGACATTGCCGTTTGACATCCGGGACTGCGCCGCCGCGCCGTTGGTCATCCGCGATTGCGCGACAGCACCGTTGGTCATGCGATTCGCCGAGCTGCCGCTCGCCGTTTGCGGAAGCATCCGGCTGCCTTCGCCGAGCCCGCGCAGCTCCTCCGGAAAAATGTGAATCTCGGTGGCGCGCTCGGAGCCGTCCGGCTGTTTGACCGTCGTGACTCCGATGAAGACGTTGTCCTTGACGTCACTCAGCTTCGCCGGCGCGCGCTCGTACACCTTGTACGGCGCGGACACCGTAGTCGCGACATTGCCCGACGCGGTCGCGATCACCAGTTTGGTCGCTGAAACGGTGTCAACAGTACCCCGTATCATCGTCGTATCGGAGCTGCGCGCCGACGTCGAACCGCTCGCCGAGCTGTCGGTTTGCGCGGACTCGGAGCCCTTGTTGCAGCCGACGAGAGAAATTGCTACAAAGGTGAAAGCGACAAGTCGGTACGAAGGAGTGCGGGTGTTGATCATGGAAGCCTCAATTGGAAGAATTCATCACGTGCATGTGGACCGCGAGATCCGCGCCGCAGAACTCAGCAGCAGCACCTAACCCACAACCGACACTCTGGTGCGTTTTGGACGATCGATTCTCCTTGCTGCCGCCCGAAGCCAGACGCTGAACGACTTCGCGATGCGCAGTCGGTTCGTGAAACGCGCGACCCGCAAGTTCATGCCCGGTGAACGGCCCGAAGATGCGCTCACTGCCGGCAAAGCAATCGCCGCCACTGGTCGCGGCCTCGTCTACACCAAGCTCGGCGAAGCCATCACCAACGCCGCTGAGGCAGTCGCGGTACGCGATCACTACCTTGGCTTTTTCGACCAGATCGGCGCGCTGCGGTTGCCCGCGCAGGTGAGCGTGAAGCCGACCCAGCTCGGGCTCGATCTCTCCCAGCCGGAATGCGAGCGTCACTTGATGTCCCTCGCCGCGAAAGCCGAGGCAACCGGATCGGCACTTTGGCTCGACATGGAAGACTCGACCTACGTCGATCGCACCCTCGAGCTCTACGTCGCGCTGCTAGAGAAGCACCCGTCGACCGGCGTCGCGATGCAGGCGTATCTGCGCCGCACTCCGACTGATCTCGAGCGCCTCTTACCGCTCAAGCCTACGATTCGGCTCGTGAAGGGCGCGTACGACGAGCCGAAAACCGTTGCCTTCGCGCAAAAGTCCGAGACGGACCGCGCCTACTTCGAGCTCGCTGTGCACCTTCTCGAAGCGGCGCGCGGGAGAGGCTGTACCCCGATCTTCGGGACCCACGACCTCCCGCTCATTTCTCGCATCGCGTCTCACGCCGCCACTGTCGGCATCGCCAGGGACAAGTATCAGATTCACATGCTCTATGGCATTCGTGACGCGGCGCAGCGCCAGCTCGCCGGCAACGGTCACACCGTGAAGACTTTGATCAGCTACGGCTCGGCGTGGTATCGCTGGTACATGCGCCGACTCGCCGAGCGGCCCGCGAACGTACTGTTTCTGGTGAGATCGCTGGTGGCCTGACCGTAACTTTTTAGTTACTAGACCCGTAGTCTCCTTTGTCGCGGAGGAGCCCTCATGAACCTGCGCTCCCGGATATGGGGAATTGGCGCCGGAGTATTCGGAATCGTCAATCTGCTTGGCGCTTTGCTCGCAATGCGGATGGGTGAGCGCGCCCATGCAGACGTGCACCTCATCCTGTTCCTCCTCAGCGCGCTCGCATACCTGGCGTGGCGCGCAGTCAATCGCGGCCGGCGCGGGCAATTGGCGGTCGATGCCGGCGAAGTTGATTCCGCCAGCGCGGATCCCCAGATCGAATACTTGCAGCAGTCCGTAGACGCCCTCGCGCTCGAAGTCGAACGACTCGGCGAGGCCCAGCGCGCGCGCGAAAGACTTCGGGCAGAAAGCCCTCCGTCACCCCCACCAACGAAGGACCAATGATCAAAAGCCTTGTTGTCGCCGCTCTTGCTGGCATCCCCGCGATCGCGGGCGCGCAGTTCCCCAGCGAGGTCCGGCCGGGAACGCGCGTCGAGGTCTGGCTCCCGGAACCGACTCGCCAGGAGAATGGCCCCGCCAAGCGACAGATGCTGCGCGGCAACGTCGAATCCGTTCAGGGAAGCATTCTTCGCCTGAGTGTGCCTGCAACGGCGGGCTCGATTGCGATTCCCCGCTCCGCCGTGCGTCGCCTCTACGTGAGTAAAGGAGTCTCGCGCGGAGCGAGCATGGTCGAGCGCGCGCTGGGCGGCGCACTCGGCGGGGCAATCACTTTTGCGTTGATGAACGATCCGCGCCGCAAGGGAGGGCCGCACTACCATACCGATTGGCGGGCTGCCGGAGTCGGCGCGTCATGGGGCGCCGGAATCGGCGCAATCGTCGGACTCGCGTTCCCCTACGAGAGGTGGCACCGTGTCATCCACTGACGCGCCGCGCGGCAACCTCGCGTTCATCTGGCTCGGCGTCATACTGCTCGTCGCCGGATTCTTCGGCCACTTCTTCGCGGCGCGGGCGATCGGCGGCTACTACATCGCCTACCGCGATCATATCTTCGGCTTCTTTCTGATCGCTGTGGTGACGGGCGTGATCATCTGGCTGCTCGGTCGGTGGCTGTGGAAGCGTCGCGATATCACCGTTCTGATCATCGGCGCGGTGCAGGCCGCGATCGGATTCGTGATCTACCTGAACCGCTTCAACATCCACTGACCAGGCTTAGCGTTCATCGCTTCCCCCTTCCCCCTTCCCGCTTCCCGCTTCCCGCCAAACCCGCGTCGGATCGTCGTCAGGGTCGGGCGTCTCCTGCTTCGGCCTGATCTCCTCCGGGATATTGCGCAGGTTGACGCGGATGCGGGTCCAGGTCGACGAGCGACCACGCATTGAATCGACGAGCACGTCGTCGACCGCGAGATGCTTCGCCGCGGCCGGGTGTTTTTTCTTCCAGCGTTCCAGACCGGCCAGCGCATCATCCTTGTGTGGTGAGTTCGCCACGATGATGAGCGGCATCTTCGATCTGGATTTCGGCACAGTTGTCGCCGCGGACTTCGCGCCCGATTTCGCGGCGGATTTCGCCCCAGCTTTGCGAGTGGTTTTCTTCGCGCCTCCTTTCGCTCGCGATGGCGCAACGCGCGGTGCCTCACCCTCCATCTTCCGGAAATGTGGAGGCCACGGCGCATCCCCAAGCCCGGCGGCTTCGTCCCGCGCCGCGAGCTCGAGCAGCTGATCGAGCGATCCCGCCGTGTCATCCATCGATGCGTTTGGGTCGCCGATTTTCTGGAGCCGCGCGGGCATCGTCAGCACCGTGAAATCTTCGGGCTCGACGTCGGGCACCTCGTCCCAGCGCAGCGGCGCTGACACCCGCGCGTCGGGCAGCGGTCGGATCGAGTACGCCGAGCAGGTCGTGCGATCCTTGGCATTCTGATTGTAGTCGAGGAAAACGCCGTGGCGTTCCTCCTTCCACCACTTGGACGTCGCCAGCTTCGGTGCGCGCCGCTCGATCTCGCGCGACAGCGCCAGCGCGGCGCGCCTGACTTCGGTAAAGCTCCAGCGTTGTTGAATGCGCACGTTGATGTGCATGCCGCGCGAGCCGCTGGTCTTGGGGAATCCGCGCAAGCCGAGCTCTTCGAGCAGCTGCTTCACCTCGATCGAGACCTTCCGCACGTCGTCCCACTTGACGCCGGGAATCGGATCGAGATCGATTCTGAGCTCGTCGGGGTGGTCGAGGTCATTGGTGCGCACCGCATGTGGATGCAGCTCGATGCAGCCGAGGTTGACGATCCAGGCGAGCCCGGCAGCGTCATCGACGACGACTTCATCCGCGGTTCGACCTGAGGGAAAGGACAGCGTGACGGTCCTGAGCCACGCCGGCGTGTTGTCCGGAGCCCGCTTCTGATAGAACGGCTCCTTCTCGGCGCCGTTCACGAATCGCTTGAGC
>DATFGW010000043.1:0-8101 GCA_035249045.1 Gemmatimonadaceae bacterium
CCGGACACCGAAATTCTGGCAGCGCGAGTACTTTCCACCTGGATTGGGGGAAAGCGCGTGTACGAGGCGAAGTAGCGCGGCACATCGCTTGCCCCTCCTTGGGGCGAACTTTCACTTCCTCTTCGACAGAATGCTGCGCCGGCTTTTCGGCTTTTCCATAATTCCGCTCGTCGTGCTGGCGTGTTCCCACGACGACACCGCTTCCGCGAAAACTCGTGACGGAAAATCGGACGACGACGGAGTTCCTCCCCGTCCGGCCGTCGTTTCGCCGTCGTCGCAACCCTACAAGGTTTCCACGGTTGCGACGCCCGGTACCATCATCGGCACCGTGGATTTCGACGGGACGCCGCCGGTCCCGCGGGTAATCCAGCCGACTGTCGATCAGAACGCCTGCGGCAAGTCGATCGTGGCGAAGAACGTCACCCTCTCGGGGACGCGCGTCGCGGACGCTGTTGTCTGGCTGACCGACATCCGCACCGGCAAGGATTTCCCGCTCCAGCGGCGGTTCGATCTTACCAACAACGACTGCATGCTGGACCCGTTCGTCCAGGTCATCACCACCAACGGAACTCTGAATATCGGCAACGACGATAGGGCGGTGCAGACCATCCGGCTCATCAACGTCGGAACCGGAAAGATCGTTGCGCTCGCACCGTTCAACGACGACGGTGAAGTCGTGCCGGTGGACCAGATCACGGAACCCGCCGAAGTCGAGATCGTGTCGCAGCAGCATCCGTGGACGCACGGCTGGATGCTGGTGCTCGATCATCCGTACTACGCGCAGACGGATTCAAAGGGCACCTTCAAGATCGACGGTGTTCCGCCCGGCAATTACCAGCTTCGGAGCTGGCACCCGGAGCTCGGTTATGCGGACGCGCGCGCCACCGTCGCGGCGGGACAGCAGGTCGTCGTCGAGTTCCACATTCGGCCTGGTGGAGTTGCGGCGCCGACGGTCGTCTCGCCGACCGACAGCTCACGCGCGGCTTCGAGCACGCCCGCTATTCCGATTCTGCCGACGTCGTCGAGTACGCCCGACTCATTGCCCCCACCGAGCAAGTAAGAATTAGAAAAAAGCCCGGATCGTCCTGACAGGCTGAACGCTGAGAGTTGCTACCGAAAGCCAAGCCCGGTCGAAAGTCGTCAGATTATCCGACTAGCGCGTCGCCCGCTCTGAACTGGCCGCGATAGAGCCGCGAGTACACGCCTTCCGACGCCAGCAGGTCCTGGTGACTGCCTTCCTCGACGATCTGGCCGTGGTCGATGACAACCAGTCTGTCCGCGCGCAGGACGGTGCTCAGTCGGTGCGCGATGATGAGCGTCGATCTCGCGCGAAGGAGATCCTCCATCGCCTGCTCGACCAGACGCTCGCTCTCGCTGTCCAGGCTCGACGTCGCCTCGTCCAGAATCACCAGCGCCGGGTCCTTGAGAAAGACCCGCGCGATCGCGATCCGCTGGCGCTGTCCCCCGGATAGCTTCACGCCGCGTTCGCCGACGCGCGTATCCAGCCCATCGGGCAGGCGGTCGATGAACTCCATCGCGTGTGCGGCCTTTGCCGCCGCGCGAATCGATTCCTCGCTGGGACGCGAGCCGTCTTCGCCGATTCCGGCGTAGGCGATGTTCTCGCGAATGGTGCCGCTGAAGAGAGTCGGCTCCTGCGGCACGATGCCGATCGCACCACGCAGATCGGCCAGCGACAGATCGCGGATGTCCAGGCCGTCGAAGGTGATTCGACCCGATGTCACGTCCCAGAACCGCGGCAGCAGCGATGCGATGGTCGTCTTGCCCGCGCCACTCGGCCCGACCAGCGCCACGACCTCACCCGCACCGATCCGCAGCGAGACTTTCTGCAGCACCTCGGGTAGCGACGGGAGATATCGGAAACCGACGTCGTCCATCACAACTTCGCCACGCAACGGACGCGGCAGCTTGAGCGGCCGTACCGGATCCTTCACCGCCGATTCGGCCTCGAGGAGATCGAACACCCGCCGCGCCGCGCCCACTGCTTCCTGGTAGGCGCCGAAGAGCGATGCCAGCGAGCCCACCGCGCCCGCGACGTACAGCGCGTAAAGGAGGAACGATACCAGCGCGCCGGCAGTGAGATTTCCGGCGAGCACCTGCCTGCCACCCTGCCACAGCACGGCGACGACGCCACCGAATCCGCAGAAGGTAAGAATGCCGAAGAACGTCCCGCGAATGCGCGCGCGCCTCAGCGCTGCGTCGATCACTTCCACGAGGTGCGCGCCGTAGCGACGGACTTCCTCTGCCTCAGCGGTGTAGCTCTGTACAGTGCGGATCTGCGAGAACGCTTCGTCGGCCGTGCCCGTCGCCTCGGCGATCCTGTCCTGCACGCCGGTACTAGCCCGCCTCAGTGATCTGCCGAACACCATCGCCGCGCCGACCACTACCGGCACAACCGCCAGCGTCGTCGCCGTCAGCCGGCTGTCGGTGATGATCAGCAGGATGATGCCGCCGATCAGAAACAGCGTCTGGCGAGCAAACTCCGACAGGTTGTAGCTGAGTACGGTCTGTAGGACGGTCGTATCAGCGGAGAGCCGGCTGGTCAGCTCGCCCGTTCTGCGCTCGGTAAAAAATCCCGGAGAGAGTCGCACCAGGTGCGCGAACAGGTCCTCGCGCAGCTGCGCGATCACCAGCTCCGAGGTCGCCGTCAACAGATAGACCTGAACGAAGTTTAGCAGCGCCTGTACCGCGAACAGAATCAGCAGCCCGATCGCGATCTTGTTCAGCAGTGTTGCGTTCGCCGAAATGAAAGCCGCGTCGAGCAGGTGGCGCACGATTTGTGGAAACGCGAGCGCAATCCCCGCGCTGAGTAGCAGACACACGAACGCCACCACGAGCCGCCACAGATACGGACGAACCCGAGGGAGCAGCCTGCCGAGCGGGCGCGGAGAGGTCACCGGCGGCTGGGCGCGTGGCGTCGGACGCTGCGCGCTGACCGCGAAGGCCGGCGGTGCGCTCACGCGCCGAGAACCTTTCGGTCGATCACCATCGCCAGAAACAGCAGCGCGAGGTAGAGGAGAGAATACTTGTAGACCCACCAGGCCGGCGCCGCCCACTCTTCGCTGCGCGCGACCCGGATCACCCCGCCGAGCAGGATTCCGCCGAGCACCAGCGCCGACACGAAGTAGATCACGCCGAACGCGCCGAAGGTGATCGGCAGCAGCGTCAGCCCGATCAGGATCACGTTGTACCACAGCATCTGCCGCATCGTCTCGCGCTCACCCCAGACCAGCGGTGCCATTGGAACGCCGGCGCGGCCGTAATCGCGCTGCTTGAGCAGCGCCAGCGCCCAGAAGTGCGGCGGGGTCCAGTAAAACACGATCAGAAAAAGATAGACCGCGGTGAGATCGATGGTGCCGGTCATCGCCGCCCATCCGACGAGGGGCGGGAACGCGCCCGCAGCGCCGCCGATCACGATGTTCTGCGGGGTCGTTCGCTTGAGCCAGCGGGTGTAGATGAAGACGTAGAAATAGAATCCGGCCAGTGCGAGCACCGCGGTGAGGACGTTGGTGAACCGCGCCAGCAGAAAGGTCGCCGCGGTTGCGAGAGCGACGCCGAACGCCAGCACCGCGCGCGGACCCATCCGCCCGCTCGGGATCGGCCGCAGCCGCGTGCGCGACATCCGGGTGTCGATGTCGCGATCCAGATACATGTTGACCGCGTTCGCACCGCCGGCCATCAGGTACCCGCCGACGAGCACGATCAACACCAGGAGCCACGTCGGGTTGCCGGCGACGAACATCGGTGCGACGGTGGTGACCAGCAGCAGCGAGATGATCCGCGGCTTGGTGAGCATCACCAGGTCGCGTGCCAGCGAGGCCTGCTCCTGTTCCCGCGCGCTCACGGTCATCAGGTGCTCACTCCCTCGGGGGTCGCGAACTCACCGCGCGATGGCGACTCGTACACGATGCGGTCGATGTCGCTCGCCCCAGATCCGCTGGCGAGCGCGCCCAGCGCGACCACGCAGATCCAGAGCAGCGTTCCGACTGCCTGGTGCAGCGAGCGCAACGCCGGCGGCAGATGCATCTCGACCATTGCCGCCGCGACGAGGATCTGCAGAAGCACGAGGGCTAGCGCCATGCCCGCCGCACTTCGCACCGGACGCGCTTCGCCACGCTTGCGCACCCCGATCATCATGCCAATCAAATGGCCGAGGAGAAGCAGGGCGATGATGCGGTGGGTGATCTGGATGTAGAGCGGCGTCCCGGTCGCGGCGACACTCCTGCACCACGGAAATCCCTGACAAGCCACTGCCGCGCTCGGCGTGTTCGCGGTAAGCGCGCCGAAGACGAGAGCGAGAAAGGTCAGTCCAATCGCTCCCCGCGCCGAACGGAAGGTCCGCGCGTACCGGCCTGGAATCGCGGCGATGCCAAAGCCTCCGGCACGAGCGGCCGTGAAGACCAGTACAGCGAGCAGCGTCATCGCGATTGCGAGGTGGGTCACCACCACCCAGGGCTTGAGCGCCATTTTTACGGTCACGGCTCCGAACAGCGCCGCTACGACGACCAGCAAGAGCGCAAGCAGCGCCGACCTCAGTGGACCGCGGCGTCCGCTCACTCCCGGGTCGCGGCGCTTCACGACGGCAATAATGACGAGCAACACTATCGCGATCGACAACGTCGCCGCGCCGTAGCGGTGGGAGATCTCCACCAGGAGCGTCGGCGCGTTGTGCGCCGGCGTGAACGATCCGTAGCAGTCCGGCCAGCTGTCTCCGCAGCCGAGCCCGGAGCCGGTGATGCGAACGATCGCGCCGAATACCACCTGCGCGAAGCCGATCAGGAGCGCGAGATAAGCGATCCAGCGAATGGTTTTCAACTCAGGATCCGCTCGTCGGCGGTACCGGCATCGGCATTTGCATCGTCCCGTGATCCATCATCATGTGCGCGTGGCGCGCGGTGATGCGATTCCACGTCGCGCCGAACAAAAGCGCGAGCACGAGCGCGGGAAGGATCGCCCACGCGATTTCGCCACCACGCGCGGCGGCGGGCACGAGCTCGGATTTGTTGGCGGCGCGCGCGGCGCGAACGGCGGGGGCGGCGAAGGTGAAGCGAAGGATCGCCAGCTCCGCGACCAGGCACGCCGCAGCGGCAATCCAGAAAATTGTCTCAGCCAGCGGCTGATTCATTTGCGAGCGTTGGTGTGCGTGAGATGCGCGCCGACTGCTCTCGCCGCGCACCTAAAGCTACTCGCGCAGCGAGGTCCTTTGCACTACCGTTTGCAGGATGGCAGATCCGCTTTTCGCCGAGACTCCGTCGTCGTCGACTGTCGGCGGCGACTCGAGCTTCGCGCGCGCGTCCGCGCTACCACGACGCCTCGGGATGTGGAGCGCCGTCGCGGTGCTGGTCGGTTCTACGATCGGCTCCGGGATTTTCCGGTCGCCCGCGGGCATCGCCGACAAGCTTCCGGGTCCGCTGCCACTCCTCGCCATCTGGGTGACTGGCGGAATTTTCGTGCTTTGCGGTGCGCTGACGCTGGCAGAAGTCGCGGGCGCTTTTCCGCGCACGGGTGGCGTTTACGTCTTCATCCGTGAATCCTGGGGCCGGCTTCCCGCATTTCTTTTTGGTTGGTCGGAGCTGGTCATCATCCGCGCCGCGGCGCTCGGCGCTATCGCCACGACTTTCTCCGAATATTTTCTGCGCGTCCTTGGTCACGACCCCCGAGTGGCGCCGTACAGTGCGTACGTGCATTACATCGCCGCTGCCGCGATCCTGATCACGGCA
The DNA here is from genome assembly GCA_035249045.1 of Gemmatimonadaceae bacterium. Taxonomy (GTDB): domain Bacteria; phylum Gemmatimonadota; class Gemmatimonadetes; order Gemmatimonadales; family Gemmatimonadaceae; genus UBA4720. The sequence goes on from DATFGW010000043.1 coordinate 5,739, forward strand.
TCGTTCAACTACGTCGGCATCCGCTGGGGCTCCCTGGTCCAGAATCTCACCACTCTGGCGAAAGTCGGCGCATTGCTGATCATCGTGCTGTTCGCGCTCGCGTTCGGGTTGCCGCGCACCGGGGGCTACTACACGCCCGCCGTTCCAGCGGGGAGCTTCGACATGGCGCGCTTCGGCCTCGCGCTGGTGTCGGTGCTCTGGGTGTACGACGGCTGGGCGGACGTCAGCTTCGTCGGCGGAGAGGTGAAGGATCCCGAGCGCAACCTGCCGCGCGTGCTCATACTGGGGACGGTGATCATCATCGTTCTCTACGCGCTGGCGAACCTTGCGTACCTCGCGGTGCTGCCGGTCGGAGAGATCAGGCAATCCAAGCTCGTAGCCGCCGACGTTGCTGATCGTGTCATCGGGCCCATCGGGGTCACCTTCGTTTCGATCGCGGTGATGATTTCCACTTTCGGCACCCTCAACGGCTCGGTGATGACCGGATCGCGAATCCTTTTCGTCACGGCCGCCGACGGCCTGTTGTTCAAGCCGATCGCGCGAGTGGATCGAAAGTACCAGACCCCCGGCGTCGCGATCTGGCTCAGTGCCACCCTCGGCGTCATCTTCGTGCTGGCCGGGACCTTCGAGCAGCTTGCTGACACCTTCGTGACGGCGATCGTGCCGTTCTACGCGCTGGCGGTTGCAGCGATCTTCGTGTTGCGTAGGCGCGCCGATTATCATCCGCCGTTCAGGGTTCCGGGTTATCCCGTGGTCCCCGCCATCTTCATCGTTGCCACCATTCTCTTGCTAGGTAACGCCATCGTCGATCCGGCGAGTCGAGTCCCGACGCTCGCGGTGATGGGCGTGATTCTCCTCGGAATTCCGGTTTTCTACCTCACAAAAACGGGCCGAGCGGCAGACGACATCCGGTAAACGGCGAGCGTTTCAGTCGTTGCCGAGTGGTGACAGAATTCTCTTGCCGGACTGAAGTTCGGGACGCTACCTTGTGGCCTTCCTTCCCACCTTTTTTTCAGAGACTTCATGCTCAAGACACGTCTATTTCTGACTGTCGCTACGGCCTTGGCACTGGTGACTGGAGCTTCGGCTCGTCTCGTCGCCCAGGGCGTGACGACTGGAGCGGTCAGTGGAACGGTTACTGACGCCAACGGCGCGCCGATCGAAGGCGCACAGGTCCAGGTTAGAAATCCCAGGACCGGAGCCAGCGCCGGCGGAATGACCCGCGCCAACGGTCAGTTCAACATCCAGGGCATCGAACCCGATCCCGGATATTCCATCACCGTTCGTCGCATCGGCTTCGAGCCGGTGACCCAGAACAACATCCTGGTCAGCCTCGGGCAGACGACGCGCTCCGACTTCCAGCTCAAGCAGCAGAGCGCCGTTCTCGAGACTGTGAGCGTTACCGCCGAAGCGACTCCCGTCATCAATCCGACCAAGACGGGAACCGGAACGACGATGGGAGACTCGCTCCTTCGCCGGCTGCCGACTTTGAACCGCAACTTCGCGGATTTCGTCTCACTGGTTCCGCAAGTCTCGACTTCGACTGGCGTCGGACTGTCGGGCGCCGGCGTCAACATCCGCCAGAACGCGATCCAGATCGACGGCGCTGCTTCGGGCGATCTCTTCGGGCTCGGCACCACTGGTCAGCCGGGCGCACAGGCCAACGCCAAGTCGATTCCGCTCGACGCGGTGAAAGAGTACCAGGTGCTTCTCTCACCCTTTGATGTGCGTCAGGGCAACTTCGGCGGACTGTTGATCAACGCCGTCACGAAGAGCGGCACCAACGAGTTTCACGGAACGGCTTACGGCTACACCCGCAACGAGAATCTGACCCGTAGCCAGCCGTACCTCGCCGAGTTCAAGCAGAATCAGTACGGCTTCTCGCTCGGCGGCCCGATCCTCAAGGATCGGCTGTTTTTCTTCGTGAATCCGGAGTGGCAGAAGCTGAGCACTCCCGCGACAGGCGCGTATCTCGGCGGCCCCGACAATCTGATAAACGAGGCAACCATCACACCGTTCGTTACCGCTCTTCAGGGGTACGGCCTTTCCAACCCCGGAACTGGTGCGAGAGTCGTAAAGCAGAATCCGCTAACGAATATCTTCGGCCGCATCGACGCGTATCTGCCCGGCTATACCCGTTTGGTCCTCCGCCACAACTATGCGGCAGCGGACAACCAGAGCTTCAGCCGCAGCTCGTCGACGTCCTCGAATCCGAACTTCAACCTGACGTCGAATTCATACCTTTTCAGCTCAAAGACCCACTCTACCGTTGGTGAGTTTCTGACCAACCTGCCGAACGGCGTGTTCAACGAGCTTCTGCTGAACCTCACCAAGACGAGCGACTTCCGCACGGTTCCGGTGAA
>DATFGW010000044.1:0-10252 GCA_035249045.1 Gemmatimonadaceae bacterium
GGCGGCACGTGGTTGCGGTGGCCGGCGATTGGCGGAGGATCGGTCGTCGCCTGCGCCGCGAGGAGCTGCTGCAGATTGAGCCCGGTGAAAGGCGGACGCCCGCACAGCATCTCGTAGCCGACGATGCCGAGCGAATAGAGATCAGTGCGGTGATCGGTTCCCGGGTCGCCCATCGCCTGCTCGGGCGACATGTAGGTTGGGGTGCCGAGGGCGATGCCTGCCGAAGTCAGATTGACTTCGCCGGTGGCGAGGCTCAACGCCTTGGCGACACCAAAGTCGGTGACGAATGCGTGGTGACCGGAGAGAAGGATATTCTCCGGTTTGATGTCGCGGTGCGCCACGCCTCGCGCGTGCGCGTACTCCAGAGCGTCGGCGACGTCGCGCAAGAGGCGGATCGCCTCACCGATCGGCAGCTCTCCCGCGCGCGTGAGGCGTGCCCGCAGCGATTCGCCTTCAATGAGGGGCATCGTGTAGAACAGCAGGCCGTCGCTCGCGCCCGCGCTGAGCACCGGAACGATGTGCGGGTGCTGCAGCTTTGCGGCGAGCTGGATCTCGCGGCGGAAGCGCTCGACGTTGATCCCCGCGCCGAGGTCGGGCGGAAGGACTTTGACGACGACGTCGCGCTCGAGGGCGTTCTCGCGGGCGACGAATACGCGCGCCATCCCTCCCGCGCGGAGCTCGCTGGTGATGGTGTACGCCCCGCCGAGGGCAGCCGCCAGGCGGGAGGAAAGGTCATCCATGGCGCCAATTTTAATGCGCGGTTAACTGCGTGTCACTGAGGACGGAGGACCAACAGCTTTGATCGAGGCCCGAGGACCAACGGCATCTATGACCGCAGATTCATCGAGAACCGCAGACTATTGAGGACAGTTCTCAACGGTCCCGAATCCTCAATTAATCCTCGATCATAGATGCGGTCGGTTGTCGGCCCTCAGTCCTTCACACGCTTCGTTCGAGGAATTCCTCTCTCTCGTTCGCGCGGAATGATTGCGATCAGGAGGCGGCGGATCTCTTCCAGGTCGTCGAGACGCGTGACGACGGCGTCGCCAAGAACAGGGCGCGCAGCTTGGTACCAATTTATGCTCTCCCTGGCAGAGCCAAGCGCGTACTCAAACACCCTCGCCCGATCCTTGCCCGAGCTTCGTGAGTATCCTTCGCCTAGATTCGCCGCAATCGACGTCACAGCAGCGTAAAGCTGGCCGGCGATTCGCTCGGTAACGGGATCGGCGCTCAATAATTTGGCGTCGTGCCACGCGACGTCACGCATGTCCGCCGCGAGCCGATACGCTCGCATCCGGAACAGCGGATCATTCGCCGTTTCATGGGAGACCGCGGGACCAAAATGCGACATTGCCCACTTTCGCCCTAGTGGACTCTCGCAGCGTAATCGTCTCCATTCCCGACGTACTCTTTCATTTCAACGTGGGACGAGTCCTCACTAGTTTGTAATTCTCAATGAATCTGCGGTCATAGATGCCGTTGGTCCTCGGGCCTCAATCAAAGCCGCGAGCCGGCAGCTGACACCTATTCCCGCTCGAGCCCCAACCTGTGCTCTCTGCTCTCAGTCGCCTCCCCCGCCGCGCTGTGCAACGGGCGCTCCTTCGCCCGCCGCCCGAAGAACAGCATCAACGCGCCGAACACCAGCATCACGATTCCCCACCACAGATTGATGGCGATGTTCTCGGATCGTACGTACATCTGCGCGTCTGATTTGGTGGCAACACCATAAACCGTAAGAACAACCCCGAGCAGCGAGAACAACGCGCCGATCGGCAGCCGAATGTCGAAACGTCCTGCAGCGCTCATTGGCCCGGTCTCCTAGAAGAAGATGATGTTGAGCGCCAGCGCGATTGCCAGCACTATTACCGCGATCACCGTCGGCCGTTCGTACCACACCACATTCCCTTCCGACGGCTTCGGCGTGAGACTGTAAACCAACCCGCGCAATTCTTCGTCAGGCCGCGGCCTCGTAGCGAGACTCACGATGATGGTGACGACGAAGCACGTCACCCACGCCGCGATCGCGGTCCAGAAGGTCTGGCCGAGCTCGCTCCGGTAGATGATGTGCGCGCCGAAGTATCCGCCCTTTACTCCGGGCACGGCGCCCGCGGCGAGCGAGATGCCATGATGAATCGCCGCCGCGACGGTTCCCGCGAGAAGGCCGATAAAAGCGCCGTGGCCAGTCGTGCGCTTCCAGAACATGCCGAGCGCAAAGGTCGCGAACAGCGGGGCGTTTACAAAGGCGAACACAAGCTGCAGCAAATCCAGAATGTTGTTGAACGACACCGCGACGTACGCCGCGGCGATCGACAGCGCGATGCCGAACACCGTTGCCGCTCGGCCCATCCACAGGTAGTGCTCATCGCTCGCGCCCTTCTTGATGTGACTCTGGTAGATGTCGTAGGTCCAGACGGTGTTGAACGCGGTGACGTTACCCGCCATTCCCGACATGAAGGACGCCATCAGCGCCGTGAGTCCGAGGCCGAGCATTCCGGAGGGGAAGAAGCGCAGCAACATCATCGGCACCGACAGATCGTAGTCGAGCACGACGTGGCCCGCCTGGTCGAGCAGTGCCGCGCCGGTCGCCGGATCGATCTTGGGCGGGACGATTCCCTGCCCGCCCGCCATCCCCAACGCCCCGCCCGTTCCGGGCGCGTGCCAATCGACGGCGAGCGCGATCATTCCCGGCAGGATCACCAGGAACGGAAAAAAGACTTTGGGAATCGCGGCGATCAGAGGAGTGCGGCGCGCCGCGGCCATGTTCTCCGACGCCATCGCGCGCTGCACGACGAGGAAGTCAGTGCACCAGTATCCGAACGACAGCACGAAGCCCAACCCCATCGCCAGGCCGAACCATTCGACGCCGATCGGATTCTGCGCGGAGTTTCCCATGTATTGCCAGGCGTGGGTCATCGCGCCGGCCTCGAAGCCTCGTCCGACCGCAACTTCGGCGAGCTTGGTCTTTAGTCCATCCCATCCGCCCGCGGAGCGCAGTCCGAGGAATACCAGCGGCGCGAATCCGAACACGATCAGGAAGAACTGCAGCACTTCATTGTAGATGGCGCTGGTGAGTCCGCCGAGGAAGATGTAGGCGAGCACGATCAGCGCGGCGACGATCATGCTGATGTCGAAGCTCCAGCCGAGCAGGAGATTGAGCAGCTTCCCCATCGCGTACATCGAGATGCCGGAGGACATGATGGTCATCACGGCGAAGGAGATCGCGTTCAGGCTGCGCGTTTTCTCGTCGAAGCGAAGCTTGAGATATTCAGGGACTGACCGCGCGCGCGAGCCGTAGTAGAACGGCATCATGAAGAGTCCGACGAACACCATCGCCGGGATCGCGCCGATCCAGTAAAAGTGGGCGGTGCTGATTCCGTACTTCGCGCCCGAGGCTCCCATCCCGATCACTTCCTGCGCGCCGAGGTTGGCGGAAATGAAGGCGAGGCCGGCAACCCACGAAGGTATCGACCGCCCGGAGAGAAAGAAGTCGGTGCTGGTCTTCGTCGAACGTCGCAGCATCCATCCGACAACGAGGACGACTGCGAAGTACACGAGCATCAATACATAGTCGATGGTCGTGAGATGGGTCATGTCTTTCCTCTCCCGAGAGGGTTAGGGAAGCGATAAAGGTGCGTAGAAGAGGGGAGCATCGGGAAGGAGGCAGTTACGAGGACGGCGTACTCGGACCAAGTGCATCGATAATCGCGGACTGACTGAGGACCGAGGACAAGGCTTTCAGCTAAACGGCTCCCCGCTCAAATCCCTTTAATGCGAACCATCACCGCTGCATGGCCAGGTACAACGGCAGTGTAGCTGCCTCGATGCCGCCCAAGATCGGCGTGCCGCCAAAGATCGTGGACCGTCGCCGAATCGGTGTGGATGCCGGCACGACGGAACGACACCCTGATCGAGTCGGGCGCCGTCCCCCGATTTAGCAACACTACTGCGCGAGAGCCGTCGCGGAGCGGCTTTGCCCAAACCTGCCGCTCTGGCGGCCCCGAAGACACCAGCGTTCCCTGCGCTCCGAGGGAGTCCTGATCGACGGCGATCACTTCCGGATTGGTGAGGATCGCTTTGGTCTCCGGGGACATTGTGCGCAGATCGTTGCCGGCGATGAGCGGCGCTGCCTGCATCGCCCACAAACTCATGTGCGCGCGATATTCGTCGGCGGTCATTCCGCCGTTCCCAATCTCGAGCATATCGGGATCGTTCCACGCTCCCGGGCGAGCGACCGACGAATGCTGCGCCGACTGATCCAGATTGGACAGCATCGACGCCCAGTTGTCGCCGATGTCGTCGGTCGTGCGCCAGAGATTTCCGACGCGCGGCGCCCAATCCCACGGCTGATTCACTCCCCACTCGCAGATGCTGAGCACGATCGGGCGCCCGGTGCGATCCAGCGCAGCGCGAAATTTTCTGTACTGAGTCGGCGCATCGAGATGGTCGGCGTTGCACCAGTCTTCCTTGACGTAATCGACTCCCCACCGCGCATACGTCTGTGCATCGCGTTCCTCGGAGCCGAGCGTGCCCGGTCGACCCTGACAGGTCTTGGTACCGGCATCGGTGTAGATGCCGAACTTCAATCCTTTGGAGTGGACGTAGTCAGCAAGAGCCTTGATGCCGTGGGGAAATCGCTGCGGGTCCGCGACGATCGTACCCGATGCATCGCGCGAAACTTGCCAGCAATCGTCGATAACGACGTATTGATATCCGGCGTCGCGCATTCCGCTCGCCACCATTGCGTCGGCGGTCTCTCTGATCAGCGCCTCGCTGACGTTGCAGCCGAAATGGTTCCAGCTGTTCCACCCCATGGGCGGCGTCAACGCGACCCGTGGCGGAGGGGTTGGCCGATACCCCGCGGCCGCGCCGATTGTAAGAAGGAGGAGAGCGCTGAGGGGGAGGAGGGTGCGAGCGTTGCGCATAAAGCCTCGTCGAATTTTCGGAGTGCCGGTCAGCTATTGACGCCGTCCTATAGTATCGCAGAACAGAGCCGGGCTCACTAGGAACTTACCATGTGGCTTCGGACGTCCTTTTGCGACAGTCACACTTGCCCTCCTGTCGAGGACCCGGACTAAGGGCATCGACGATCGCGGATTGATCGAGTACTCGGACTAACGGCATCGATAATCGCGGACTGATCGAGCACTCGAACCAACGGCATCGACAATCGCGGACTGATTGAGGGTCGAGGACGGCGGCGAGGCGCAGGAATGAGCACAGGTCAAGGAAAAAGGTTAGGCGCAAGGCCGTGGATGATGAGATACTCACTGTCATGTCGCACTATGGGTTGCCGGTCCTCTACGAGAAAGCGAACGATCCCCTTTTCCGGATGCGCGCCTATCGGTTGGCGGTGGATCTCTTGGAGACTGCCTTCGAGGATGCCAGCACCTTGAGCGAATCGGTCGTGACGGAGCGCATTTCCGGCCAGCTCTACGCGGCCGTCAGCTCCATCAGCGCCAACATTGGCGAGGGTTACTCCCGCAGCTCAGGGAAAGATCGCGCGCGCATCTTTGAGTTCGCCCTCGGCTCCGTTCGCGAAAGCATCAGCTTCTACCAAGCCAGCCGGCCAATCCTCGGCGAAATCATCACCGCCCGCCTCACATCCTCGGGGAAATTCGCCGCCTCCTCCTCGCCATCATCCCCCGTGAACGCGGCAAAACAATACCCCGCACCAACCGGTGAGCGAGCAAAGTCCCTAATCGCCCCTCGATCCTCAATCAGTCCGCGATCATCGATGCCGTTAGTCCGAGTACTCGATCCTGTTAGTTCGAGTCCTCAATCAATCCGCGATTATCGATGCCGTTAGTCCGAGTACTCGATCCTCAAGTACCAAGCCGACTCTCCAGCTCTTCTCTTCTCGCTCGCGCGACCTTGATCTTCAGACCATTTTTGAGCTGAACCTCGCACTCCCCGCTCGCCGACTTCAGGAGCGCGTCGACGCGATCCAGCTGCACGATCCCGGAACGGTGGACGCGGAAAAAGCGCGCGGGGTCGAGTTGGTCTTCGAGGTTCTGCATCGCCTCGCGAATGAGGTGCTTGCGGTCGCCCACCACCAGCTCCGCGTATGGTCCACTGGCCAGGATGCAATCGATCTCCGCCACGGGAATGAATCGCACCTTCCCCCTCGACTCCACTGGAATGCGCTCGATGAACCGGGAGCCGGCAGGCGGAACGGCGGAGGCGGTTTTCACCTCCGGCATCTCGGTTGCCGCCTCCCGCTTGCCGCTTCCCACTTCCCCCAATACTGCGAGGAGCTTTTTGCGCAGCTGGTCGGCGGCTTCCAGCCACGCCATGCGGCGCGCGCGCTGAAAGGCCTGCTCGAAACGATCGTCGTCGAACGGCTTCACCAGGTAATCGATCGCCGCGAGATCGAACGCGGTGAGCGCGTGCTTGTCGTACGCCGTCACGAACACCGTCGCCGGCATCTCTGTCGGCCCGATGGTGCGCACGACGTCGAGCCCGCTCATCCCCGGCATCTGAACATCCAGAAATACGAGATCAGGCTCCGCCGTTCGGATTGCCTCGACCGCCGAGACGCCGTCGCCGATCATCCCGACGATCTCTACGCCGCGGTCCTCGCGGAGCAGATCCGCGATACGCTGGCGGCCGAGTGGCTCGTCGTCGACGATGAGCACGCGCAGGGGCGCTTTGTCAGACATTGGCTTGGCTCCGGCGCTGCGGAGTGGTGTGATACGGCAGGCGAACCTCCACCAGCGCGCCACCGCCGTCGGCGGCGGTGAGCGCGAGTGCATGGCGCGGTCCGTACAATTGCGTCAGACGTGCCCGCGTATTCGTGAGGCCGACGCCTTCACGCATCTCCCACGCCGGCCCCCGACCGTTGTCGCGCACAGTGAGCACCAGGTCGCCATTGTCTCGCACGGCGCGCACCGCCACGCGACCGGTGCTCTGCACCAGCGCCAGGCCGTGGCGAAACGCGTTCTCGACGAGCGGCTGGAGCACCAGATTCGGCACGAGCGCGTCGTCGAGCGACGCATCGGCGTCTATTTCCACCTCGAGCTTGCCCTGGAAGCGGACTTCCATGATCTCCAGGTACTGTCGCAGCATCTCGATTTCGCGTGCGAGAGTGATCTCCTGCTCGCCGCCGTCGTCGAGGGTGTGGCGGAGGAGATCGCCAAGTCGCGCGATCATGCGCCGCACCCCGCGCGGATCCTGTTCGACGAGTGTGGAGATGGCGTTCAGCGTATTGAACAGGAAGTGCGGATTGAGCTGTGCGCGCAGCGCGTTCAATCGCGCGTCAGCGAGCTGCGCGTGGAGCTCCGCCGCCTCCGCCTCGAGGCGACGCGCTTCGTCCAGTCGCGCGCGATACCGCACGACGTAGTTGCGCGCGAGTGCCGCGCCGAGCACGACGACATAGACCACGAAGTCGTAGAGAAACGAAAAGCGGAAGAACAACCCGCGCACCGGCTGCGCCGGCGGTCGCTGCGGAACCATGCGCGATCCCGGCGACAGCACGGGTGCCGGCGCGCGCGGCGGGATCATCTGCCGGCTGACCAACTGGAGCAACGCGTCCATGGCGATCGCGAGCACGAGTCCGACGACCAGAAACGCGAGGATGCGCTCGAGGGTGGGGCGGTCGCCGCCGTAGCGACGCGCCATCCAGAAGATTGGCAGCGTCAGCAGCGCCCATAACCCGTACTCGACCAGCGCCAGGGTCGCGAAGCCGGGCGTCACTTCCGGGCGCACCGCCGCCCGCATCGCCGCAACCGCCGCGACCCGGGGATCGACGAGGCGACCCGCGGCAGTGAGCACGGCGAGGAATGCCCAGAAGGCGAGAATCGCGAAGATCTCGCCCGGCGTTAGCCGGGTGACGGACCGATCGACATCCCGTTCGTGCTGCGTATCAGTCATTTCGTAACGCGTAGCCGCCATTGGTGACACTGCGCAGAGTACCGCCCGCGCTCGCCCGTACTATCACTCGATGCCGCGCGCCAAAAGTACAACATCTCTCATCCCACATACGCCATCTCGCAGGATGAAGATTACTGCCGCCGGGATCGGCGTCATCCTCCTCGCCGGCACCGGCTGGTTTTACAAGCGCGCCGACGGAAGCGAAGCGCCAATCTATCGAACGGCGACTGTCCAGCGCGGCAACGTGAGATCGACGGTCTCTGCTACTGGTACGCTCAGCGCCGTGCAAACGATTCAGGTCGGCACCCAGGCGTCGGGACAGATCGCGGCTCTCTACGTCGATTACAACGATCACGTCAGAAGGGGTCAGCTGCTCGCGAGTATCGATCCGTCGCTCCAGAACCAGGCAGTGGCGGAAGCGCAGGCGCAGCTCGAGCGCGCGCTGGCAATGACGCAACAGGCAGAGGCCGATTACGACCGCGGCAAGCAGCTCTTCGACGTCAAGGCCATCACCGCCAGCGAGTTCGGCACATTACAGTCGAACCTCTCGGTGCAAAGGGCAAACGTGAAATCGGCTCGCATCGCCCTCGATCGCGCCCGACAGAATCTCGCCTACACGCGAATCTACGCGCCGATCAACGGCGTCATCGTCGAGCGCAACGTCGATGTCGGGCAAACCGTCGCCGCAAACTTCTCGGCGCCGCAGCTCTTTCTCATCGCCAACGATCTCTCCGACATGCAGATCCTCGCGTCGGTCGATGAGAGCGACATCGGCGCGATCAAGGTCGGGCAGCCGGTGGAATTCACCGTGCAGGCCTACCCGAGCGAGACATTCGCGGGCACGGTGCAGAAGGTGCGGCTGCAGTCGAAAACCCAGGACAACGTGGTGAACTATACCGTGGTGGTCGGGGTGCACAACACGACCGGTAAGCTGCTCCCCGGCATGACGGCCACCGCGCAGTTCCTCACCGGCGACGCGCACGACGTCCTGATCGTACCGAACTCGGCGCTGCGCGTCCGACTGAGCGGGAGGCGGGAGGCGGGAAGCGGGAGGCGGGAAGCGGGAGGCGGGACGCGAGAAAGCGAAAGCCGGCAGGGGCCAGCGGGCACCGGGCAGCTCGAAGTAGTGGTAAATCCTTCCCAACCGCAATCCGGTCCGGACACCAATGCCGCCTCAGACAGAAACTTCGCAATCCTTTGGACGATCGATGACACAGGTGAGCTCCGGCCAGTCCGTGTCCGCACCGGACTAAGCGACGAAAGCCACACCGAAGTCTCCGGTCCCGGGCTTGCCGTCGGCACGAAGATCGTGATCGGCGTCGTTGACGGCGCCATGTCGGGCGATGCGTCGGGCTCCGGCAATCCGTTCCAGAATCCGCGTCCGAGTGCCGGCGGGGGCGGCGGCGGCGGCGACAAGGGCGGATGATGCAGCGATCGACGCTGGTGAAGGAGGCGACCGAGAGCATCGCCAGAAACAAGATGCGGTCGCTGTTGACGATGCTCGGCATCGTGATCGGCGTCGCCGCGGTGATCGTGATGGTCGCGATCGGCAACGGCGCCAGTCAGCAGATCGAATCATCGATCAAGAAGATGGGCACCAATGTCATCATGATCATGCCGACGTCGACGACGCATGCCGGCGCGAGCAGCGGCGCGGCGACCTACAGCAAGCTCACCGTCGCCGACGCGATGAAGATCAAGCGCGAAGCGACTCTGGTCGCCGCGGTGTCACCGGTAGTGGTGGCGGAGGCGCAGGTGATCGGCGCCGACGGAAACTGGAAGACGCGAATCAACGGTGTGTCGACGGATTTCTTCACCATTCGCGACTGGAACACGAGCCTGGGCGAGGTATTCACCGACGAGGACGTGCGCTCAGGGCGAAAGGTCGCCGTACTGGGCGCCACCGTGGCGAGGAAACTGTTCGCCGGGAGCGATCCGATCGGCGCGCACATTCAGATCGGCAGGGTGCCGTTCACGGTCGTCGGCATCCTGATGGAGAAAGGCGGGGGCGGGCGCGGCGGAGACGAGGACGATGTCGTGGTGATGCCGTACACCACCGCGCAGACGCGGCTCAAGGGAGATGTCGACATCGGGCACATGTTCGCCAGCGCCTTCACCGCCAGCCAGATGCCGGCGGCGCAGGAAGAGATCGCGGAAATCATGCGCGATTCGCACAAGCTGACGCCGGGGACGGAGGACGATTTCTTTTTGCGCAATCAGATCGAGATCACTGAGGCGATGAGCAGCACGACGCGGACGATGTCGGCGCTGCTGGCCGCGATCGCATCGATCTCGCTCCTTGTCGGCGGCATCGGCATCATGAACATCATGCTGGTGTCGGTCAGCGAGCGAACGCACGAGATCGGAATCCGGATGGCGATTG
>DATFGW010000045.1:0-72227 GCA_035249045.1 Gemmatimonadaceae bacterium
GCACTCGGCGCACACCCCGCCTTTTCCGGCGGTAAAAAAGACTCCGCACTTGTCGCACTGCCAGCGAAAGGTGGACTGGCGGAAGAAAGGGGGCACTACACCAGCGCCAGAGTCTGCGACCCGCTCCAGGACGCGCCCGGCTTGAGCTCCACGGGCGAGCCGATCTGCGCCGCTTCGATGCAGACCATTCGCAGATAATCCTCGGGGTCGAGGCCGATGAAGCCGGTTACCTTTTCCACCCACGGATTCCAGATCACCGCATCCCTGAATCCCACCGCGCGGACCTCGATGCGCCGGTTGTTGCCGCGATCCTCGAGCTCGATCTTCTTCGGCGCCTTGAGATAAACCCGATCGGTCTCGTCACCGATCACGAGCTTCTTGGCTTCGTCCTTGGTCTCGTTTCCGCCCTGGGTTTTGTCGAGGTACCACTTCCCCGTCAAACCGCGGATCGCCGACTCGCGAATGTCGGCGACGGCTAGATAGGTGTGCAGCGCAGAGGTGAAGCTGAAGAGCTCGTCGCCGGTGTTGTAGGCATCGAGCTTGACCGTCAGCGATTTGTCGTCGATCGAGACCGTGAGCTCGGTGCGAAAATGATAGGGCCACAGCTCGCGGGTGCGATGATCGTCGGTGAGCACCAGCTTCACCGACGCCGGCTCGTCGGAGGAGTCGGCATTCTCCGCCAGCTCCCACTCGCTCTTTCTGGCGAAGCCGTGCTGCGGCAACCCTCCGAGGTTGGCGAACTGCGGCCACACCACCGGAATGCCGCCGCGGATCGGATCGCCGGGCGCGAAGGTCGCCGTCTTACCCATGAAGAGCACTTCCTTGGCGCCGGCTGGAATCCACGACGTCACGTGCGCGCCGTTCAGATATACGTCCGCCGAGCTGCCCGACGGATGCGATAGCAGCACCGTCGGCATTCCATTCTTGCCGGGGACGATGGGTGGAGTCATGAGATCAGATATTGATGGCGGATCACCATCTTCCGCCAGTTCCGTGGCAGCGGGCCCTACCGGTTGGGACGGCCCGGAGGGTTGGGACTCTTGAACACCTCGCGGTTGATCTGGACGTACTCCTTGAGGTTTGCGGGGACGTCCTCTTCCGGAAAGATCGCCGTCACGGGGCACTCCGGCTCGCATGCACCACAATCGATGCATTCGTCCGGATGGATGTAGAGCTGTTCCGGTCCCTCATAGATGCAGTCGACAGGACACACGTCGACACAAGCGCGATCTTTGGTATCCTTGCAAGCTTCAGTTATTACGTAGGGCATGTCGTCCCCGAAGAGTCGGCGCCTCCGCGAGACTCAGCGCGGGCGCTCAGGCGATTCCTTTGCGAAAAATAGACCTGCTTCATTTAATAGCAACCGCGGAAGTCACGTCTTGACGATGCCGAACAGGATGCCCGCGAGCACGATCAACATCATCAGGATCAGCACGGTGGCGATCCGGCGCCTCGTCCTTCGCACCGTTGCCCAGACCTCTTCGTCGAGATAGAACATTCCGGGTGCCGCTTCGCGGATTACCGCGCGGTTGTGGAGGCGCCTCAAGGCCAGCGACTCGCCGAAGCCGAGTGCGGTGTAAGGCTGCGCCCGCTCAGGGGAAGTCGCGCCGGCGGCGCGGAAATCGTCCACCACTTCCCGCTCGCGTCTCCGCATCACCGCGGCAATGCCAGGTGCCCCCATCTTTCTACTCCCTCCTCGGTCGGTTCGTCAGCGGCGCCACGGCGGCGGATCCCCGCGCTTCTTTTCCAGGTCAGGGTTCTCGCGGAACAGCGTCGCCGTCCGTCCGATCACCTGCACGACCGCTGCCCCCGTCGCCAACGCCAGAGAGCTCGCGACATCCTTCGGCTTGAGCTCACCCTTCAGCCCCAGCTTGACTTTCACCAGCTCGCGCGTTCGCAGCGCATCGTCGAGCGAAGTTATCAGCGTCGGCGTCAGACCTTGTTGACCGACGTGGACCGTCGGATCGAGGTGGTGTGCCTCAGCGCGCAGCTCCGCCCGTTCGCGTCCCTTCAATTTCGCATCCTGCCCGGCTTCGTGATGAACGCTCTCACGTCGATCGGCGTGCCGTTCCAGTAGTTGGCGTCGCCGCGCATTACCTGGAAGTGAAGATGCGGAGCGTCGGGGGAGGCGTTGCCGGTGCTTCCCACAAAGGCGATCACATCGCCCTGCTCGACCTGCAGCCCTTCCTTGACGTTCGGGGCGTAACCCGTGAGATGGGCGTAGTACTCGACATAACGGCCACTGGCATCGGCGATGTACAAGCCGATCCCACCCGCGCCGCTGTTTCCCAATCTGATGATGCGTCCACTCGCCGCAGCCAGCACCGGCGTCCCGCGCATCGCCATGATGTCCGTTGCCATGTGGATTCGCCCACCGCTCCTCGCAGCATGATAGGTGTCGGTCAGCTCGGACGGATCTACGCCTTCGACAGGAACCATCAACGGATGCGACCGGAAATAGGCGGAGTCGGATGCGAGCATTGGCCGCATGTCGAGAGGTATCGCCGCACCATCGTCCGCCCGCGATACTACGACGGGCGGCAGCCTGCGGCTCGTCTCCTCACCCGAAGCATGCAGATTGACGCATCCCGCAACGACGATGGCCGCGCACAACGCTGCGGCGCGAGGCACAAGCAGGTTCGCGCCGCAGTCGACATCGTGTCGCTTCAACAACTGCTCGATGTCAGCTCGCTGAAACACCGGCGAGCTGTTCGTCCTGCTTCGGAATCATTTCGCCTCCCTGATCGTTCGGCGACTGCTCCCGCTCTTGCCACTCGCGTGCCAGCTGGGCGATTCCTTCCTCGATTGTTCTCGAGTGGTGCATCGAGCAGAACTTCGGCCCGCACATCCCGCAGAACTCCGCGCTCTTGAAGTACTCCGCGGGAAGAGTCTCGTCGTGGTACTCTTGCGCGCGCTCCGGATCGAGACTGAGGCGGAACTGCTCCTTCCAGTCGAATGCGTAGCGCGCGCGTGACAGCGCATCGTCGCGGTCTCTCGCACCCTTGCGACCGCGCGCGACGTCGGCCGAATGCGCGGCGATCTTGTAGGCGATAACACCCTGTCGAACGTCCTCGGCGTTCGGCAGTCCGAGGTGCTCTTTCGGCGTCACGTAGCAGAGCATGTCGGATCCGAACCAGCCGATCATCGCCGCACCGATCGCGCTCGAGATGTGGTCGTAACCCGGAGAGATGTCGGTGACGAGCGGACCGAGAGTGTAGAACGGCGCTTCGTTGCAGACCTCTTTCATGCGCCGGACGTTCATCTCGATCTGGTCCATCGGGATGTGACCCGGACCTTCGACCATCACCTGCACGTCGCGCTCCCACGCCCGACGCGTGAGCTCACCGAGCGTATCGAGCTCCGCGAACTGGGCTCGGTCGCTGGCGTCGGCGAGACAGCCCGGACGGAGACTGTCGCCGAGTGAGACTGTGACGTCGTAGTAACGAAGGATGTCGCAGACGTCGTCGAAGCGCTCGTAGAGTGGATTCTGCTTGCGGTGCGCCATCATCCACACCGCGTGCAGCGAGCCCCCGCGACTGACGATGCCGGTGATGCGGCCGTGCACGAGCGGGAGATGCTCGATGAGAATTCCGGCGTGCAGCGTCATGTAGTCGACGCCCTGCTTCGCCTGGTGCTCGATCATGTCGAGGAGATCGTTGGCGGTCAGCTCCTCGAGTTGCTTGTCCCATTTGCCGTCGGGTCCGCCCTGCACCGCCTGATAGATCGGAACCGTGCCGATCGGGACGGGTGACGCCGCAATGATCGCGCGGCGGATGCCGTCGATATTGCCACCAGTCGACAAGTCCATGACGGTGTCGGCGCCGTACTTGACGGCGATCTTGAGCTTCTCGATCTCCCCGTTGACGTCCGACGAGACCTGCGAGTTCCCGATGTTGGCATTGATCTTTACGCGCGAAACCTTGCCGATCGACATCGGCTCCAGCGCGCCGGCCAGGTGGTGGACGTTGGCCGGGATGATCAGCCGGCCGACCGCGATCTCGTCGCGCACCAGTTCCGGCGACAGCTCCTCGCGCTCGGCGACGAACCGCATTGCGTCAGTGATCTCGCCCCGACGCGCGTAATGCATCTGGGTGCGTGCTGCCCTTTCCATTGTTCGACTCCCTACGCCGGTACGAACCGGATCAGGTTCTGAGGGACTTTCTCAGCCGCGCGTCGCTGCCGGGCCCGGCAGTCATGCTTCCCGCGTGGCACCCCTGTCTGTTCTCAATCTAATGCGTGCGAATATCGTGAAACGCAAGATTTCTCTTGACGCAGTTGCCAATCGCTTCGACACTCTGCACGTGCGCCACGTCCCACACTTTGCCGAACGAGGAACGTATGGCTATGAACGTGAAGAAGATCGTCGTCGGAGGTATCGTCGCCGGAGTCGTGCTCAACGTGATCGACTTCATCAGCAACTACGCGCTCGCCGCGAGGATGAAAGCAGAGACCGACGCGTTCAAACCGGGCCTCGCGGAGCAAATGGCCGCGAGCTCGTCGGTGGTTAGCTACATCATCATGGACTTTGCCCTGGGAGTCGCGCTGGTGTGGACTTATGCGGCGATCCGTCCGCGATTCGGGCCCGGCCCACGCACTGCGGCCTTTACCGCAATCCTGTTCTGGCTGCTCGCGCTGATTTTCTACGCCGGCTACCGACAGATGGGGATGATGTCGCCGGGTTTATGGTGGACGCTGGCCGTCGTCGGGCTGGTAAACTTCCTCATCGCGTCGTGGGCCGGCGCCAAGGTTTATACTGAGGACGCGACTCCGTAACCGATAAAGCGAGTAGCGATCAGTGCGCCGGTTCGTCCATGAGATATGGGAAAGTTGTTCTCTTTCATTGGCGCAACGATCGGCAGCTACGCCGGCTGGGCACTGGGCGCGCGCGTCGGCTTCACGACGGCATTCATGGTAAGCATGGTTGGCACGGGCATCGGGATTTACTTCGGCCATCGCCTCGCGCGCCACTACGGCGGCTAAACCATCGAGATAAAAAAAGGCGCGCTTGATCGAGCGCGCCTTTTTCGTTTCCAGGAGTTGTTCAGACGGACTGCTGAACGATCATCGCCTGGTTGAGTCTCAGCGAGATGCGGCCGCCGTTCGGAACGCAGCCGTCGTACTTGCCGGTCGCGCCGGCGACAACGGCACCCGCGGCAGCACCAGTCGCCGCGCCGATCACGGTCGACTTGGTCTTGTGGCCGAAGATCTGTCCGGCAATGGCGCCGATGATCGCACCGGTCGCGACTTTCTTGCCGTCGTTGCTGGCGTCGCCGTTGCGCACCCGCTCGACCTGCGCCGACGTCACAGTGGAGTTCACCGGATAGGTCTTGCCATTGAACGCGATCGACCGGACGACGAATTCCATCTCGATGTTGTCGTTGGCGTTCTCGCTGCGCTTGAGCGACGTCAGCTCGATCACCGCCGTAGCACCCGCTGGAATCGCGACGCCATTCGAGCCTTGCACAGACTCGGCTACGCTGGCAGTAAAGCGGTCACCGACGTTGTAGGTGTTGGTGCAGACGCGCTGGCCGGAGTAGAGCGCGACTTCGGAGCCGCTGGCGATGGTGCCGACGCTGCGCTCGGAGCCGGTAGTGGTCTCGGTCACAGTGTTGCCGTTGGCGGTCGTGACAGGAGTCTGTTCAGTCGGCTGTGTCGACGGCGTAGTCGCAACGCGACGGGGCTTGTTGCTCGGCGTCAGGATCTCGGCTGGGGTCTGCTTGCGGGTGGTTGTGCGCGGGGCAGTGGTGGCCGGAGCCTGCGCGGGCTCTACGGTCGCTGGAACGTCCTTGAGCTGGGGCTGCGCCATGCTGTCGGCGTTGGCGAGCTGGAGGTCGTGCGCGAGCGAGGTGTCCTGCGCGAGGGCGTCTTCGGGTTTGTCCCCCTGCTTGCAGGCGCCGAGCGCCAGGATAACGGTCAGCAGGACTGGGGTAGCGATCTTCGAAAGTCTTGTCTGCATTGATCTCATCTCATGGATACGAAAAAGGGATGCGGCCTGACTTCGACCGCATCCCTTTCCCGTCTGGAGGACTATCGGATGCGGCCGATCGGAGGACGACCGGACGTAATTACGCTGCCACCGACCCGGCCCGGCATTGGAAACGGAATCTGTCTGTTGATCACGATTCCGCCGCGTCTGCCGTGCTCGGTGCGGGGATCGCAGTTGTCGACGTCGCCGACGACACCACCACGAATTACCGCGCCGAGAATTGTGCCGAGTACGACGCCAACACCGCTACCGCTGCTCACACGACCATCGTCTCCACCTGACGACGGACCGCTCGGGTAGGATACCGGGACCGGCTGCGGACGCGGAGTAACCATGACAGGGTCGTGACCGGCGGGCAGCTGAGCGACAGTCTGCGGTTCTGGCTCACTCACAGTGGCCGGTGCCTTCGCCTCTGCCACGTGTGGAGTCGCCTTCGGCGCAGGCTTGTGGCGCCTCACGGTAGTTGCGGGGGCCTTCTGCTTTGGCGCGGGAGCGGTCTGCTCGATCGCCGAGACTACCTGCTGGCCCGGAGTCGCGGAACTGTTGGCGAGGGTGATCCCATCGGACGAGGAGGCGAGCTCCAGGTCTTTCTTGAGATCGTCATTGATCGAGGTTTTCTTGTCGCCGCCGCAAGCGGCCAGAAGAACGGCCCCAGCTCCTGCAAGCAACAGATAGGTCTTCCGCATAAAAAACTCCTTCCCATGCACTGGGAATGACTGTCCCGCGAGTCGTACACCAGCGAGGAACATATGATTCGCGCTGGCGCCATCTATAATGGCAATGGGCGCACCTGCAGTTGAGGCTCAAAATCGGGGCTTAACGACCGATTCTGCTACGCGCTGTCATCGCTTGGTGACAGCCGTTGTCTCTATGGAGAGACTCGCGAGATCATTGTCACCTGCTTAGCTTCGCGCGCATGAGGATTCGGGGACTAGTTCCGATTGCGCTGGCGATCCTGGCCTGGGCCTGCTCACCGCGATCAGCCGCCGACATGTCGGCAGCTGACAAGGCTGCAGTGGCAGACACCCTCAAGAAGCTGGTCGTTAATGCCTACGACCTGTCGAAGCCGGACCCGGTAAAAAGTCTGATGAGTCTTTACCCCACTGAGGGCAGGGTGATCTCGGCGAGCGGCGGGGTGGTAACGACGACCCGCGAGCAGCTCGAGCAGGGGATCAAGGCGTTCTGGACCTACGTCGGCCAGAACATGCGGAATCCGAAGTGGGAATGGACGTCGATGAATGTCGACGTCCTCTCTCCGGATGCGGCGGTTATGACGAGCACCTATCGGGTCCCTCACCTCACGCCGACCGGGATGAATCACGTGATCGGCGGGGCGTGGACCGCGGTGTTTCAGAAGCGAGGGGGTCGGTGGGTCATCATCCAGGAACATCTCTCGGATGTGCAAAGCAATCCGAATCTGCAGATGGATCAGATGAACATGACGCCTGCACCGACCCCACCGAAGAACCCCTGAAGGCTACTCCTCTGACCCGCCGGTCGCCCCAACGGAGGACTTGAGCTGTTGGCCCATCTCGGCTTCACCGCTGATGATGGAGCGCCAGGTGAGCTCGGGGCCACGCCGGAACCCTTTCTGGGTGACCTTAACTCCCTCGGGCGAAATCGCCACCATGTAGGCCTTGCCGTCGATCTCGATCTCGCGCTTCAGGGTCTTTTCGAGTTTTGTCGCCATGCCCCCTCCGGGGAGTTAGATGTAGGTTGGCGGTATAATACGCGGTCCAAGCCTCGGGTAGCGAGTCCCCCTGGTCGGCTTCCACCGTGATTGGGGCCCTTAATGTAGCCTGCTCAGCCGGTCGTTCGTCTTTAAAAACACGGAGATCGAATGGCTTTCATGGCTCTACAGGCCCCGGGCGACGACAGCGCCCACCTCATTTATGAATTCGAGCGCCGCGCCTACCCCGTCAGGAACGCACTGCTGACAATAGGCCGCGATGCGGCGAGCCATATCCTGATTCGCGAGCCGGCCGTCTCACGCAACCACGCCGAGCTGCGAGCGGAAGATGGAAAGTTCGTGCTCCATCCATGTGGTGTTAATCCCACTGCCGTAAACGGAGTCACGCTCAACGAGCCCAAATCGCTGGCCGAAGGCGACAAGGTCGAAGTCGGCTCGGCGATCCTGACGTTCACCACCAAGCGCCTCCCGCTCGGTGTCGCGGTGATCGAGCCCGCAGCGGCGACCAAGCGAGAGAAAGACATCAGCACCCGCCGCAACACCATCAAGCATCCAATCCTGGCCGGAGATCTGGATCCCGATTCGCCGAACAAGGTTCCGACGAATGTGATTGTCGGGGCGATCGCGGTGATCGTCGTCATTCTCTACCTATTGGGACGGTAGTCGCGGATTCTGCGACCTGGAGACTTCGGCGGGTAGACTCTACTACGCCGAGAATCTAGACAAGACCACCTTTTCCAATTCGGTTTTCACCGAAGCCAGTTCGATGGACTCGAGGACATCGGCAGCAAAGGCGTAGGTGAGAAGCGTGCGCGCACGCTCCGGTCCGATTCCCCGGCTATTCAGGTAGAACATCGCGACGTCGTCGAGGCGACCGACGGTCGCGCCGTGGGTGCATTTCACGTCGTCGGCGAAGATCTCGAGCTGGGGCTTGGTGTCGACGCGCGCCTGAGGGGAGAGCAGCAGGTTGTTGTTGCTCTGCTTGCCGTCCGTTTTCTGCGCTTCGGGGTGGACGTAAACCTTGCCGTTGAACACACCGTGTGACCGTCCGTCGAGAACACCTTTGTAGACCTCATGGCTTGGACAGTTGGGAGCGATGTGCTCGATACTCGTCTGGTTGTCGATGTGTTGGGTGCCGTCGGTGAGATATAGCCCGTTGAGAGTGCACGTCGCTGCATCGCCGTCTAGAGCGGTGTAGATGTTCGTGCGCGCCAGGGAGCCG
Source organism: Gemmatimonadaceae bacterium (assembly GCA_035249045.1). Classification (GTDB taxonomy): domain Bacteria; phylum Gemmatimonadota; class Gemmatimonadetes; order Gemmatimonadales; family Gemmatimonadaceae; genus UBA4720. Next base: position 8,899 of record DATFGW010000045.1, read on the forward strand.
CCGACCGCGAACGAGAACGAATGGAACTGGCTGTTGGCCTCCTGCTTCGCCTGGACCGTTCCGACGTGGAAGGCGTTCTCGCTCTCGCGTTGAACCTTGTAATGGTCGAGGTGCGCGCCTTCGCCGACGACGATCTCTGTGACCGCATTGGTGAAATAAGTGCCTTCGCGAAGAGACACGTAGCTCTCGACGATCGTTGCATGCGAGTGCCGCCCGGCGACTATCAGATTGCGCGGGTGCGAGACACGGTCTCCTTCCGAAACGAAGATCAAATGGATTGGTTCGGCGACATCCGCATCCGGGAGCACCTCGATGAGCGCCCCATCGCGGACAAAAGCGGTGTTCAGCGCCGTGAATGCGTGGCGATCGAAGGCGGCGATCCTGCCCAGGTATCGCTCGACGACGGGATTACCCGCACCGATGGCGTGCGCAAGGCTGCCGACCACAACTTCGCCGCTCGCGGTCGACAAATCCGGTGAATACACGCCGTTAAGGAAGACGAGTGTGTGCCAGCGTGCCTCGCCGAAGCCAAAGCGCTCGATGTCGGCCGGCCGCACTCCGAGGGCGCCGACTACATCGGCTTTTCGCCTCGAGGACTCGCGGCGGTCGGCGGGTTCGGCAGCGGGCACTGCGAGCTGGAACAGCTGCTCGGCGATCGGTGCAACGCTCGTAAAATGCCAATCCTCGTTCTTCGTCGTCGGGAAACCGAGCGCCTCGAAGCGGGCCAACCCGTGCTCGCGCAGGCTCTGTAGCCATTTTGGAGCGACAGGCTGACGGCCAAAGTCCTGACGGTACACTTCAATTGAGCCGGGCGCGCGGATAGTCGTCGCACCGCGCTCGCCCTTCGGCCGCGACGCCTCTACCTCGAGCGGAATGGTCGCCGCAACATCGCTCACGCGACCGCTCCTGCAACAGCGTCCGCGTTCTGCAGCCAGTCGTATCCCTTCTCCTCCAGCTCGAGCGCCAGCTCCTTGCCGCCCGATTTGACGATCCGGCCGTTGGCCAGCACGTGCACGAAATCGGGGACGATGTAGTTGAGGAGCCGCTGGTAGTGCGTGACGACGATCGTCGCGTTCTCGGGCGAGCGCAGCTTGTTCACGCCTTCGGCGACGATGCGCAGCGCATCGATGTCGAGGCCCGAATCGGTTTCGTCGAGAATCGCGAGTCGGGGGGCGAGCACCGCCATCTGAAAGATCTCGTTGCGCTTCTTCTCGCCGCCGGAGAAGCCCTGATTCACCGAGCGCGACAGCATCGATTCATCCATGTCGACGAGCTTGAGCTTCTGCTCGACGATGTCGAGGAACTCGAGCGGATCGACCTCTTCCTGTCCGTTCGCCTTGCGGATCTCGTTGTAAGCGGAGCGGAGAAAGTAGGCGTTGGAGACGCCGGGAATCTCTACAGGATACTGGAACGCGAGGAAGATCCCGCTCTGGGCGCGGACCTCGGGATCCATCTCCAGCAGGTCCTGACCGTTATACGTCACGCTGCCGCCGGTTACCTCGTAGGTCGGATTCCCTGCGAGCACCTGTGCGAGAGTCGACTTCCCCGATCCGTTCGGTCCCATGACAGCGTGCACTTCTCCGGCGTTTACACGGAGACTGATGCCACGAAGGATTTCCCTGTCGCCGATACCGGCGTGAAGATCATTTATCTCGAGCACGAAACCAGTGATTGAATGTTGTTTGAATCGCGTAAATCGCCTGACTGAAAAGCGTCCAGTTGGCAGTGAACGGGTAACCGGGCGTGCGTGGTCCGGAGCGGAGCCAGTCCCAGGCAGCTTGGATTCTGTCGCTCAGGTTCCGTCGTTCCATTCCGCTCAGTTGCTGGGCGTTGGCCTCAACCGACACTGCCTTCCAGCGTGATTCCCAGAAGCTGCTGCGCCTCCACTGCGAATTCCATCGGCAGCTCCTTGAACACCTCGCGGCAAAAACCGCTCACGATCATCGACACCGCGTGTTCGGCGCTCACTCCACGCTGCTTGCAGTAGAAGATTTGGTCCTCGCCGATCTTGGACGTCGAAGCTTCGTGCTCCAGAGTCGCGGTGTTGTTCTGCACCTCAATGTACGGAAAGGTATGCGCGCCACAGCGATTCCCAATCAACATCGAATCGCACTGCGTATAGTTGCGCGCGCCGTCCGCCCTCGGGAGCACACGAACGAGTCCCCGGTAGCTGTTGTTTCCTTCGCCAGCGGAGATCCCCTTCGACACGATCGTCGACTTGGTGTTCTTGCCGATGTGGATCATCTTGGTGCCGGTGTCGGCCTGCTGCTTTCGGTTGACCACCGCCACCGAGTAGAACTCGCCCACTGAATTGTCGCCCTGCAGGATCACGCTGGGATACTTCCAGGTGATCGCCGAGCCGGTCTCGACCTGGGTCCACGAGATCTTGGAGTTCACGCCGGCGGCTTTGCCACGCTTGGTGACAAAGTTGTAGATCCCGCCCTTCCCCTCAGAATCTCCCGAATACCAGTTCTGCACTGTCGAGTACTTGACCGTCGCATTGTCCAGCGCGATCAGCTCGACCACTGCCGCGTGCAGCTGATTCTCGTCGCGCTTGGGCGCGGTGCAACCCTCGAGGTAGCTCACCGAGGCGCCTTCGTCAGCGATGATCAGGGTGCGCTCGAACTGTCCGGTGTTCTTGCTGTTGATCCGGAAATAGGTCGAGAGCTCCATTGGGCATTTCACGCCCTTGGGCACGTACGCAAACGATCCATCGCTGAACACTGCCGCGTTCAAGGCGGCGAAGAAGTTGTCGCTGTGGGGAACGACGGTTCCTAAATACTTCTCGACGAGGTCGGGATGGTTCTGCACCGCTTCGCCGAACGAGCAGAAGATGATGCCGAGCTTGCCGAGCTCCTCTTTCATCGTCGTTCCAACCGACACGCTGTCGAAGATCGCGTCGACCGCTACACCGGCGAGGACTTTTTGCTCGTTGAGCGAGATCCCGAGCTTCTGGTAGGTCTTCAGCAGCTCCGGATCGACTTCGTCCAGGCTCTGGAGCGGCTTCACACTCTTCGGAGCCGCGTAGTAGACGAGCGAGTTGTAGTCGATCGGCGGATACTGGACGTTGCCCCAGTGCGGCTCCTTCATCGTCAGCCAGCGCCGGTACGCCTTGAGGCGCCACTCGAGCATGAACTCCGGCTCGTTCTTTTTCGCCGAGATGAGGCGGATGATGTCCTCGTTGAGGCCGGCCGGGACGGTGTCCGTCTCGACGTCGGTGACGAACCCGTACGCGTACTCGCGATTGACCAGCGCCTCGATTCCCGAGCTCATTCCAACTCCTTGGCGTTTCTATACTTCCCTTCGTAGATTCAATCTAAAGCAATTCTGTCGGGATAGTCAAGCGAACACCTGTCTCTCTATCCCGTTGTCTCGTCAGCACTTAGGCGGCTGCGACATGATCGATGGCGGTCCCGGTTCCTACAATAGAGACGCGCGGTGACGGAGTTCGAGTCCGTGGCATCGGTCGCCGAGCTCGGCGACGGAATGGTTCTGCAACGCGTGCGGCCAAGTGGTGATGCGATTTGCCTGGTTCGCTACAACGGCGAGATCTCCGCGTTGAGCGATATCTGCACCCATCAGCATTTTTCGATGTCGCTCGGCGATCTTCTCGCTGATGGGACTTTGCAGTGCGCATGGCACGGCGCGCGGTACGACTGCCGCACCGGTGAGGTGAAGCAGGTCCCCGCCATTAGTCCCCTGCCGGTGTTTCAGGTCAGGCTCGAGGGAGACACGATCCTGGTCGGGCCGCGGTGCAAGAGACTGGACGGCAAGTACGAAGCATCGACAGTGCGCGTGCCGTGAATCTCCGAGGTGACTTCCCGCTGCTCGCCAGCAATCCGGGACTGCACTATCTGGATTCCGCCGCGACCTCCCAGAAGCCGCGAGCTGTGCTCGATGCCATCCGCGAATTCTATGAGACGTCCAATGCAAACCCCCACCGCGGCGCCTACTCGCTGTCGGTCCACGCAACCGAGCGCTACCACGAAGCCAGAACGCGCATCGCGCGGTTCCTCGGTGTGCGCGACTCCGACTGCCTCATCTTCACGCGCGGGACGACCGAAGGCCTGAACCTCATCGCCGGCGCGTGGGGCTCGGCTAGCGTGACCAGCGGGGACGAGATCGTGGTCACGGCGATGGATCACCACGCGAATTTCGTCCCGTGGCAGGTCCTGGCGATGAGAAAGGGCGCGAAGTTCAGGGTTTGCGAGCTGACTCCCGACGGCAGAATCGATCTCGATTTTCTCGCCGGCTTGCTGAATTCACGCACCAGAGTTGTCGCATTCAGCCAGGTCTCGAACGCGCTGGGCACGATCAATCCGGTTGCGGAGATCGTTCGACTGGTGCGTGAAAAGACCGACGCAATCCTCGTTTGCGATGGTGCGCAGAGCGCTCCCCATTTCCCCGTTTCGTTCGACTCACTGGGCGTCGATTTCTACGCATTCAGCGGACACAAGATGCTGGGCCCGATGGGAATCGGCGGACTGATTGGAAGACGCGATCTTCTGGAGCAGATGCCCCCTTATCAGACGGGTGGCGACATGATCGAGTTCGTGTACGACGATCGCACCACCTGGAACGTGCTGCCGCACAAGTTCGAGGCGGGAACACCGAACGCCGCGAACGCAGTTGGACTTGCGGCCGCTGTCGAGTATCTCGATACGATCGGAATGAACCGCGTCATCGAGCACGAGCGCGCACTGATGTCGGCGGCGCAGAAACGGCTGGCAGGGATCGATGGACTGCACATCTACGGACCAGCAGTCACGGAGCGCAGCGGCGTCGTGAGCTTCACGGTCGCCGACATACACCCCCACGATCTGGCGACGATCCTCGATGGCGAGGGGGTGTGCATTCGCGCCGGACATCATTGCGCGCAGCCGCTGATGCGCCGGCTAGACGTACCCGCCACGGCGCGCGCGTCGTTCTACGTCTACAACGACGAGACCGACATCGACGCGCTTGTGACCGGAATCAGAAAGGCGCAGGAGATCTTCGGGTCGGGGGTCGATCTCGAGCGTGATTCGCATGCCGTCAGGTAGGACTTCCGCCGAGCTCGGCGCGCTGTATCAGGAAATGATCCTGGATCATTACCGGCGGCCGCGAAACAAGGGGGCGCTGGAGAACCCGGACGCGTCGGTGGAGATGAAGAATCCGCTTTGCGGCGACGAGATTGGGCTACAGGTCGAGTTCGATGGAGACAGCGTGCGTGACCTGAAGTTTTCCGGCCGCGGCTGCTCGATATCGCAGGCGTCGGCGTCGATGATGACCCAGCTATTGAAGGGGAAATCCCGCGCTGAGATCGAGTCGATACGCAAGCAATTCCGTGGATTGATGCTGGGCGAAGCATCAGCCGCAGACGACCCGCAACTCGGCTCGTTGCGCGCGCTTTCTGGGGTGGCGCGATTTCCAGCGCGGGTGAAGTGCGCGCTTTTGGCCTGGAACGCATTGGAGACGGCTCTGGCTGGGCGCGGCGCGTGAAAATAGACAGGCGAGACTGACTGTCGCCGCCGAAGCTTTCCGAAGCTTGACGGCCTGCCCGGATACCGCCATCGTGTTGGCGGCGGTGATCCACGCCCAACCTCTTAGGCTCTGCCCCAGCCGGAGTCCAGCGAGAGGCAAAGGGGGGCAGACTCCCGGATTGGTTCGTCGATCCTTTGCGTCACCATGGCGCGCTGCTGGGGAGAGTGTCGTGGTGTAGCCAAAGGAGATACAGACGATGCCCCGACAGAAGGATCTCAAGCGCCTCGTTCGCGCTCGGATGGACAAGACGGGTGAAGCCTATACTGCCGCCCGCGCCAACATCATAAAAAAGAAACGCTCTGTACACCCGGCGAATTCGGGATGGGTCGCGGAGGTGGACCGGCCAGTCGCGCCAAAGCCCAGCGAGTACGCGCGTCTCGCGGGCATGAGCGACGCGAAGGTAAAGGCCCAGACCGGCTGTGCGTGGGAGCGATGGGTCAAGGCCCTCGATTATCACGGCGCTGAAAACATGTCGCACCGCGAGATCGCCGAGCTGGTGAGCAAGAAATACAAAACTCCGGACTGGTGGGCCCAGACGGTGACCGTCGGCTATGAGCGCATCAAAGGTCTGCGCGCTCGCGGCCAGCGCCGCGACGGGACTTACGAAGTGAGCAAATCGCGCACGTTCGAGGTCCCAGTGGGCGATCTATTCGGTGCGTGGTCCGACGCCGCGCTTCGACGGCGCTGGCTGAAAGAAAAGGAAGTCCGTATCAGAACGGCGACGGAGCCGAAATCGATGCGACTCGATTGGAGCGATGGAAGCATCATCGCCGTCGGTTTCGCGTCCAAGGGCAAAACCAAGAGCTCGGTCGCGGTACAACACACGAAGCTCCCCGATCGGGCAACGGCAGACCGGCTCAGGAAGTACTGGTCGGATCGCCTCGACGCACTCGGTGAAGCGCTACGGCGCGGAGGCGCGTCGTCGTAGGCGTGCACGCATTCACTCTTCGTTTCACCGCTCCGCTGGCTGATTACCAGCGTGAAGCCGAGGAGCTGCACAAGGCTCTGAAATCCGGCGACATGAGCGCGCGATGGAAGTTCAAGTGGATGCATCCGCGGTATCGCGGCAAGTCGGTCAGCGACGTCGAGCCGGAAGCGCTCGATCTCGCTGACGCGCAAGTCGTAGTTGCGCAGGAATACGCGTTCTGGAAATGGGACGATCTGGCGAAGTTCACGGAGGCCGTCGCGCGGGATGGTCCGATCGCGCGGTTCGAGACCGCCGTCGATGCCGTCGTTGATGGAGATCTTTCCAGACTGCAGTCGATGCTGGCAGAGCATTCCGAGCTGGCTCACGCGCGCTCGACACGGCGACACCACGCGACGCTGCTCCATTACATCGCCGCGAACGGTGTCGAGGGGGTGAGGCAAAAGACTCCGCCGAACGCTGTCGCGATCGCGCGAGCGCTGCTCGAGGCAGGCGCTGAGCCCGACGCCGTGGCGGACATGTACGATCACAAGTGCACGACGATGGGGATGCTGGTGTCGAGCGCCCATCCGGCCGGCGCGGGTCTGCAGATCGCTCTGGCGGAGCTGCTGCTCGACTACGGCGCGTCTCCCCACGGCAGGGGAACGGCGTGGCAATCGCCGGCAATGACGGCGCTCGCATTCGGTTACAGCGACACGGCACTGGCGCTTGCGAAGCGTGGCGCGGCGCCCGACAATCTTGCCGCGGCCGCGGGTCTCGGACTGGTGGACGAAGCGAAGCGTCTGCTGCCAGCCGCCGGCGCCGCCGAGCGTCACGTCGCGATCGCGCTGGCGGCGCAGCATGGACACCCGGAGATCGTCAGAATGCTGCTGGACGCCGGGGAAGATCCGAATCGGTACAATCCGGAGGGTTGGCACTCGCATTCGACGCCGCTTCACCAGGCGATTGCGTCTGATCACGCGGACGTGGTCGAGCTCCTCGTCGAGCGCGGCGCGCGCACTGACATCCGAGACACGGTTTACGATGGCGATGCACTAGGATGGGCCGAGTACTGCGAGCGGCCCGCGATCGCTGTCTGGCTGCGGGAGCACGGGGCGCGAGCTGACGGTCGGTAAATCCCCGCAGACTCTGCCCCTTATGGCACGTGCGCGGAACGGGTGACATATTCGCTCGGCCCTTCGCGTAGCGGACGGCGAAAAAGAGTGAATCCTCTACCCTCAGCGAGGATGCGGTGCAGAACAACACCAGCAGCAGCACCAAGAGCGGTACCACGGACACCACCTACGATGCGATCGTCGTCGGCTCCGGCATCTCCGGCGGGTGGGCAGCGAAAGAGCTCACCGAAAAAGGTCTTCGCGTACTCATGCTCGAGCGCGGCAAGAACATCGAGCACATCAAGGACTACGTAAACGCGACCAAGGGACCGTGGGAGTATCCGCATCGCGGCGGGCGAACGCGCGCGATGGAGGAGCTTTACCCGGTGCTCAAGCGTGACTATCCGCTCAACGAGACCAATCTCGATTACTGGGCATCCGACAGGGATTCACCGTACGTCGAGGTAAAGCGCTTCGACTGGTTCCGCGGTTATCACGTCGGCGGCCGTTCCCTGATGTGGGGCCGTCAGAGCTATCGGTGGAGCGATTTCGATTTCGAGGCGAACGCCAAGGACGGCATCGCCATCGACTGGCCGATCCGTTATGCCGACATCGCGCCGTGGTACGACCACGTCGAGAAGCACGCCGGCATCAACGGCTCGCACGAGAACATGCCGCAGCTGCCGGATGGACAGTTCCTGCCGCCAATGCGACTCAATTGCGGAGAGCAACAGGTCGCCGACATCGCCAACAAGAAATTCGGCCCGCACCGGCGCATCATTCCCGGACGCAGCGCGAATCTCACTCAGGCGCACGCCGGTCGGACGCAGTGCCAGTATCGCGATGCGTGCTGGCTCGGGTGTCCGTACGGCGCGTACTTCAGCACTCAATCCTCGACCCTTCCTCCCGCGATGGCGACGGGCCGACTGACCCTGAGACCGTGGGCAATCGTCACCGAAGTACTGTACGACAAGGACAGGAAGCGCGCGACGGGCGTGCGGGTGATGGACGGTCTCACCAACCAGATGAACGACTACACCGCGAAAGTGGTGTTCCTCTGCGCATCGACTCTCAACACCGCGTGGCTGCTGATGCGTTCAGCGACCGATGTGTGGCCCGGGGGCCTGGGCAGCAGCTCGGGCGAGCTGGGTCACAACCTGATGGATCACCACTTCCGCGCCGGAGCCGGTGGGAGGCTCGAGGGACTCGACGACAAGTACTATCACGGCCGCCGTCCAAACGGATTCTACATCCCGCGCTACCAGAATCTCTTCGGTGACAAGAGGTCGTACATCCGAGGCTTCGGCTACCAGGGCGGCGCCGGCCGCGACGGCTGGGGGCGCGGCGTAGCCGAGCTGGGGGTTGGCGGCGAGTTCAAGGATGCGATGTCGCTGCCGGGGCAATGGACGATCGGCGCGACCGCGTTCGGAGAGATGCTGCCCGATCACCGCAACGTCGTGACGATCGATCCGGTCAAGAAAGACAAGTGGGGTTTGCCGGTGATCAGGATCGACTGCATGACGCGCGAGAACGAGCACGCGATGCGGCGCGACATGCAGGTCGACATGGCGGAGCTGCTGGAGCAGTCCGGGGTGAAGGACGTCACCGTATACGACGCCGGATCCTTCCCGGGGATGGGCATTCACGAGATGGGCACGGCCAGAATGGGCCGCGATCCGAAGACGTCGGTGCTCAACTCCCACAACCAGGTCTGGGATGCGATGAACGTGTTCGTCACCGACGGCTCGTGCATGGTCTCGACCGCCTGTCAGAACCCTTCACTCACCTACATGGCGCTCACTGCACGCGCTGCTGACTATGCCGTGCAGGAGCTCAAGCGGCAGAATCTATAACGGAGCCATCAATGAACGACGACGGCATACTGACCGAATCCACCGCGGAGATGATCACCCGCCGTGAAGCCGTAGCACGTGTGGCGGCTTTGCTCGGCGGAGTCGCGCTCATCGGCGGCAACGCGCTGATCACCGGCTGCCGCACCGAGAAGACCAACGGGTCATTCACACCGTTCAGCGCCGACGAAGTCGCGTACCTCGACGAGATCGCGGACACGATCCTGCCGACGACGAGCACCCCCGGCGCCAAGGCGGCGAAGACCGGCGCGCTGATGGCGACAATGGTAACCGACAGCTACAGCGACGAAGATCAGCAGACTTTCCGCGATGGCATGCGGAAGCTCGACGATCTGAGCAAGGACAAGAACGGTGGTAAGACATTCATGGAAGCCACACCGGAGCAACGGCTGGCGCTGCTCAAGACTCTGGATAAGGAGCAGCACGACTACTCCGAGAAGCAGCGTATCGAGGATCTCAGGAAGTCGAAGGAGTTCATCAGCAAGGCCGTGCAGGAGAACGCTCCGAAAACTGAATCACAGACGGCAACAGCAATCAGCGCCAATCCCCCAAATCGCTGGTTCCGGATGATGAAGGAGCTGGCGTTGCTCGGATACTTCACATCCGAGATTGGCTGCAAACAGGCGCAGGTGTACGAGGAGGCGCCGGGCAGTTACGAGCCGTGCATGCCATACACGCCGGGGCAGAAGGCGTACGCCTCGCACGCCTGACGACCCCAGCAAGACCGGTCGATGGCGGCTGATACCTCGTACGATGCGATCGTCATCGGATCCGGAATCTCCGGTGGCTGGGCGGCGAAGGAGCTGTGTGAGAAGGGCCTGAAGACGCTGGTCCTCGAGCGCGGACGCAACGTCGTCCATATCAAGGACTATCCGACGATGAACCTGGCGCCGTGGGAGCTACCGCACCGCGGCGCCTTGTCGCGTCAGGTACTGAAGGAGAACCCGCTGATCAGCAAAGCCGCGGGCTATGGCGAAGACACGATGCATTTCTTCGTCAAGGATCGCGACCACCCCTATGTTCAGGCGAAACCGTTCGACTGGATCCGCGGCTATCAGGTGGGCGGCAAGTCGATCATCTGGGGACGAGCCTGCCAGAGGTGGAGCAAGCACGAGTTCGTCGCTCCGGAAAAACTCGGCTACGGAATGAACTGGCCGATCACCTACGACGACGTTGCGCCGTGGTATTCGCACGTAGAGAAGTTCATCGGCGTGTGCGGCAACGCGGATCATCTAGAGGCGATGCCGGACGGAGAGTTCTTGCCACCGTTCGATTTCAACTGCGCGGAAAAGCACCTGCGCGACAGTTTGCTGGCGAAGTACGGGAATCGATACGTGGTACAGGGTCGCTGGGCGCACCTGTCGCGGCCGAAAGAGATTCACCTGCAGCAGGGCCGTGGGACGTGTCAGGCGCGGAATCTCTGCATGCGGGGCTGCCCGTTCGGCGGCTATTTCAGCTCCAACGCATCGACGATCCCGTGGGCGGCGAAGACGGGGAACCTGACGGTGCGTCCCGATTCAGTCGTGCACTCGATCATCTACGATGAGGCGAAAGGCAAGGCGACGGGAGTACGGGTAATCGACGCGCACACCCACGCCGTGACGGAGTATCAATCGCGGATCGTGTTCGTGAACGCGTCGGCGCTCAACACCAACCTCATCCTGCTCAACTCGACGTCGAAGCGCTTTCCTCACGGGCTCGGCAACGACAGTGGGGTGCTTGGCAAGTACATCTGCCACCACAACTACCGGACTGGAGCGAGCGGAAGGCTCGAAGGGTTCGAGGACAAGTATTTCTATGGCAAGAATCCGACGGAGTGCATCCTCGTCAACTTCAGGAATCTCGGGAAGCAGGATGCGGATGCCGATTTCGTCGGCGGGTACACGACCTTCACCGGCGGGTATCGCGAGCGCGGCGAGCCGACCCAGGTGGAGCGCGTCGGCGCCGTATACAAGGAGTCGCTGACCAAGCCCGGGCCGTGGGGCGTTTACATGTACATGCAGGGCGAGACGATTCCGCGCGAGACGAACACTGTGACTCTGCACCCGACGCAAAAGGATCAATGGGGCATTCCCCTGCTGGTGACATCTGTCGGCTACGATGACAACTCGGAGCGAATGATTCGCGACTGGCTAAAGCAGGCGAACGACATGCTGGCCGCAGCGGGCTGCAGGAACATCGAGTCGCACGACAATCATCAGGCGCCTGGGTTGGACATCCACGAGATGGGCGGCGCGCGGATGGGGAACGATCCGAAGACGTCGATGCTCAACAAATGGAATCAGGTTCATGCGTGTCCGAACGTGTTCGTTACCGACGGCGCGTGCATGACTTCGACCGGTAACCAGAGTCCGTCGATTCTGTACATGACCCTCACTGCCCGAGCGGTCGATCACGCGACCCAGGAAATGTCGAGGCAGAACCTGTGACGAGGCCGATGAACCGCAGGGAGGCGGTGAAGACGGCGACCGCCGTGGTCGGCGGAGTTCTAGTCACGACGAACGGTTTTCTGATCGCCTGCGCGCGCGACACCAACAAGGCGGCTGGCAAGGTCTTGAGCGTGGCCGACCAGTCGCTGATCGAGGAGATCGCCGACACACTGTTGCCGACCACGCCGAACTCGCCGGGTGCGAAGGCTGCTGGTGCCGGTGCAGCCATCAATTTGCTGCTCACCGATTGTTACGAGCCGGCCGACCAGGAGCGCGTCGTCGACGGACTAAAGCAATTCAGAGATACCGTCGGCGATCACTTCGCATCGATGTCTCAGCCGAATCGCGAGAACTGGCTGCGCCGCATCGACGCGGAGGCCAAGGCCGCTGGCGACAAGCACTACTTCAACCTGATTCGCGAGCTGTCGCTGCAGGCGTATTTCTCATCGGAGATCGGAATGACGAAGGCGCTCCGCTACGTGATGACGCCCGGCAGGTGGGTGGGATGTGTGCCGCTGCAGCCGGGCCAGCCGGCGTGGGCGTGAGGGGGAAGCTCGAGGCGGGATGTGAGGCGCCGATGAAACTGTTCCCGCACCACTACTAGATGGGTATCAATTCGGAGCTAATGCCAAACAATGCCGTCTAAGGTAGGAATTGGAATCGTGGGCTCACGCTTCCAGGCTGATTGTATCGCTGCGTCGGTCAACGCGATGCCTGAGGAGATGGAGGTCGTCGCCGTCGCGTCGCCCACTAGAGGGAATGCCGAGGCATTTGCGAAGCGCCATGGAATTCCGAAGTTCTACACGGACTACCGCGAGATGCTGCGCGATCCGGCGGTGGAGCTCGTCTCGATCACCGCACCCAACAAGCTGCACGCGCAAATCACCATCGACACGGCAAAAGGCGGCAAGCACGTGGTGTGCGAGAAGCCGCTCTGCATCACGCTCGAGGAAGCGGACGCCATGATCGACGCGTGCAGGAAGGCGGGCGTGCTGCTGCTCTACGCCGAGGAGCTGTTCTTCGCGCCGAAATACGTGAAGGCCAAGCAGATGGCCGACGAAGGCGCGTTCGGCAAGGTGCATCTGGTGAAACAGGGCGAGAAGCACTCGGGGCCGCACTCGGACTGGTTCTGGGATGTCGATCAATCCGGCGGCGGGGCGCTGATGGATCTCGGCTGCCACGGCATCGCGTTCTGCTGGTGGTTCCTCGGCAAGCAAAAAGTGAAGAGCGTGTACTCACAGCTTTCCACCCAGCACAACTCGAAGCGCACTAAAGGTGACGACGAAGCGATCACCATCATCGAGTTCGCGGATGGCGCGATCGGGATGGTGGAAAGCAGCTGGAATCGGCCCGGAGGGATGGACGATAGCATCGAGGTGTTCGGCGACAAGGGACAGACCTACGCCGACATGTTGATGGGAAACGCGCTGCCGACCTACTCCGAAGTCGGGTTCGGGTACGCAGTTGAGAAGGCTGCGTCAACGAAGGGTTGGACCTATCCCGTTTTCGAGGAGCACTGGAACTACGGATTTCCGCAGGAGATGCGGCATTTCGCGCGCTGCGTGCGCGGCAAGGAAACGCCCATCTCCGACGGTGAGACGGGACGAGTGGTCCAGGAAGTTCTGTACGCCGCGTACGCCTCGGCCGGACTGGGGCAGAAGATCACGCTGCCGTTCCGGCCCAAGGGGATTGCCAAGCCGATCGATCTCTGGAAGAAGCCGGAGCTGGCTAGAGCAGCGCTCTGATGCGCGTGGCCGGCGCCATCGACATCGGTGGAACGAGCACCAAGATCGGAATCGTCGCGGCGGACGGCAGCATGGTCATGCGCGACCGCGTCCCGACCAGTCTCGGCGGCGATCCGAATGCACTGGTCGAGGCAATTCGAATCGCGCTCGTGCCGATGATCGAGAAGGCGACGGGCCTCGGTCACGACGTCGAGGGGATCGGCGTTTCTGTCGCCGGGTTTCTCACGCCCGATCATTCGGCAATGGTTCACAACCCGAATCTGCCGAGGCTGCGCGATTTTCCATTGCGTCGCGCGCTGACCGAAAGCCTTGGCATGGAGTGCCGTCTCGAGGTCGATTCCAACGCATCGACGATCGCCGAATATCAACATGGCGCCGGTCGCGGCGCGCAGCGATTGCTCGGTATCGTGATCGGAACGGGAGTTGGCGGTGGCGTGATAATCGACGGGCGACTGCTGCGATTCACCGGCGAATGCTCGGGCGACATCGGCCACGTGATCGTCGATCCAACAGGGCGGTTGTGCACCTGCGGTGCGCGGGGTTGTCTCGAGGCGATGGTGAACACCACTGCTTTGATGGACCTGGCCGGCGGAGTACCGGTGCGTGAGACCGTGACCGCCGCTCGTGAAGGGAACGCCGCGGCGCGGAAGATTCTTGCGCAGGCCGGAGAGTGGCTCGGACTGGGCCTGGCGTCGCTGTCGCCAATTTTTTCGCCCGATCGCATCGTCGTTGGCGGTGGGATCGCCGCGGCGGGTGACGCGCTGCTGGATCCGACGCGGGAGAGCTACCGGAAGTACGCGCGCCCGGAGTTCGCCGAACATACCGAGGTCATCGGCTCGCCGTTCGACGGTTGGGAAGGTCTAGTCGGAGCGGCGAGTCTTTTTCTGGATTCGGTGCCGTAGTGGGGGCGGCAATTCGAGTGCTCTCGACGCCGGAGGCGATCGGGTACGATGTCGCGCAGCAAATAATCCATCGTATCGGCGTGGCGCGCGAATCGGGGCGACCGTTTCTGCTCGGTTGTCCGACCGGCCGCACCCCGCGGCCGATCTACCATTCCATCGCGGAGCGGTTGAGCGCGAGTCGGAGCGACATCAGCCACGTGGTTCTGGTGATGATGGACGAGTACATCGTACCGGAGGGCGACGGCTTTCGTTATGCCGACGCGCGCAATCCGTGGACATGCCAGCATTTCGTGCGCACCGAGATTATCGAGCCGTGGAATCGGGCGCTTCCCGGGGCGCACGGCTTGAACGCGAGCTCGGTGTGGTTTCCCGATCCCGACGATCCCGCGGCTTACGACGGGAAGATCGAGGCCGCGGGCGGGATCGATTTCTTCATCCTCGCGTCGGGCGCGAGCGATGGTCACGTCGCATTCAATCCACCCGGCAGCTCTCGCTACAGCAGGACGCGCATCATTCCGTTGTCGGAAGAAACGCGACAGGACAATCTGAAGACGTTTCCCGCGTTCGAGTCTATCGACGCCGTCCCGCGTCACGGAGTCAGCGTCGGCATTGCCACCATCGCGGCGGCCAGGGAGTGCGTGATGGTTGCCTGGGGGAGTGGCAAGCGGACAACGGTCGACCGGATGCGGAGCGCAAATCAGTACGACTCGAGTTGGCCGGCGACGATCATTCACGATTGCCGAGCGGACGAGATCGTGTGCGACAACGCCGCCGCCGGGATCTGACTGGACGCGCCGGCGCGTCTGTCGGGAAGCTGTCATGGTGGGCGTGAAGTAGCATCGTCGGGCCGGGTCAGGCATGTTACAGCAGCATGCGCTTTTCACTCCGGCAACTGATACTCGCGTTAGTCCTGTTTGGAATAATCGGTCTCGAGATCGAGCTCGCTTTTCTCAGGCACGCCGATTCATTCGCCAAGTGGATTCCGCACATCAGTCTGCTGCTTGGGCTCGTCGTCACGCTGGCAGTTTATTGGAGTCCGCGAAAACCGGTGCTGCAGTCGTTTCAGACGATCATGGTGCTCTATCTGCTGATCGGTGCGCTCGGGGTCTACTTCCACCTGCGGGGCAATGTCGAGTTCGCGATGGAGAGGGATCCGTCTCTGAGCGGGCTCAAGCTCTTGTGGAAAGCGTTGCGCGGCGCGACTCCTGCGCTAGCCCCGGGCGCGCTCGCCCAGCTCGGACTGATTGGACTGCTTTACACCTATGGACATCCCGCGCTCGTGACCAACGCCGCTGAGGTAAGGGACGTAGACTAGATGAGCCCGGATTGTTGCGCATCAACCAGTGCCCCCAACGGGAGAATCCCATGATCCGCTTCACCCAAATAGTGTCCTTGTCGGCAGTCGTCGCGCTGGCAGCCTGCACCTCCAAGTCAGACAATGCCGCCGACACCACGGCTATGGCCGACACATCCGCGGGAGCTACGTCGTCGACTTCGACTATGCCGGCGGATACCGGCGCGATGGCGTCCACCACCGCCAGCACGACTGCGAGCAGCACCGGCGCAATCACCAAGATCGATTTGAACACCGCCACCGACGCCCAGATTCTCGCGATCCCGGGCATGGGGCCGCGGATGCTGCGCGAGTTCAAGGAGTATCGGCCCTATACGTCGATGGACCAGTTCCGCCGCGAGATCGGGAAATACGTGGACAAGGCGGAAGTGGCGCGGCTGGAGCAGTACGTCTACATCAAGAAATAGCAAAGGCGCGCCGGCTGTCATCGCTCGCGACGGCCGGCGCACGATCACCGTCTGAGGATTCACAAGTATGTGTCGGAACATCAAGACGCTCGCCAACTTCGAGCCGCCCGCAACCGATGACGAAATTCGCGCGTCCGCGCTGCAGTTCGTCCGCAAGCTGAGCGGAACGACGAAGCCGTCGCGCGCCAACGAAGCGGCATTCAACCAGGCAGTGGATGAAGTCTCCGCGGCGGCGCATCGGCTGATTCATTCGCTTCAGATCAACGCACCGCCGCGAAATCGCGAAGTGGAAATGAAGAAGGCCCGAGAGAGATCCCTGAAGCGATTTGCCTGATTAGAGTCTCCGGATCGCTGCTACATCCCGGGCATCTGCTCGTCGGCAGTTGGGCCGTAAATCGAGGGTACCGGCACATCGACGAGCCGGAGATAGACGGTCAGCTGACCACGGTGGTGGATCAGATGATTGATGTGCTGGCGGACGACCACGACGCGCGGAAGGGTGAAATAGACCCGTTCGCCGTTCCTGAGGGACCATTGCACCTGCAAGTCGGCATCGGTTGCCGACGCGAGGACGTTACGCGCTTCCTTAACGTGCTTGTCGAACGCCTTGATCAGTGTTTCAGTGTTTTCATAGCTGTAGCCCGGGTACTCAGCGAGGTTCAAGGACGTTTCGCTCACGGCGTTGGTGATCCAGCCCGGCATGTTCGCCACAAGCTGAGCGAGGTGGCCCATGGAGAAAGACTTGGGGTGCGGCTTCCATTTTCCCTTTTCGGTCGGAACCCGCTCGATGACTCGCCGGGTGGTGGCCATCTCCATGTCGAACTCGGGAAGAAGCATCTCGGCTATCATCGGTCCTCCGCGGTGACGCCGGATAAAATGTGGGTGGAAAGGTTACGGCGACAGGCGCCGACGGCGGGCGGCGGTCCAAGCCTTGATGGGATTCGCGCCAGCACCAATGTTTTTCAGACATTGACGGGGACAGCAAATGCCTGACGGGCCAATCGAGGGGACGCTGCAGGATCTGGAGAAGCAGTACTGGCAGGCAATCAAGGATCGGGACGTCCAGGCCGCGATGCGACTGACCGACGATCCGTGCATCGTCACCGGCGCGCAGGGAGTGGCGCGGATCACCCATCAGGCATTCGCGGGAATGCTACAGGCCGGCGGCTGGACGCTGCACGAATTCACGTTGAGCGACATGCAGGTCCGGCTGCTCAGCGAAGACGTCGCCATCCTTGCCTACCGGGTAAAGGAGTCTTTGACTGTCGAAGGCAAGGCGATCATGCTCGACGCATCCGACTCGTCCACCTGGGTGAAGCGCGATGGCCAGTGGATGTGCGCGCTCCATACCGAAGCGTTGATGGGCGACCCATTCGGCCGGGACAAGCAGCCGTCAGCGAGAAAGGTCTAAGACGGGCAAGCTCGCGGTGAACGCAGGCTGACACCGGCAGGCCCTGGAAGAACGTTTGACTGCTGGCACTCCGACAATCCCCGCGCACGGAAATTGATTGTGTCGGATGCGACCAAACCCTGACTGTCCATGACTGCTCCCACTACCAGCCAGCTGCGCGTCGATCGCCTTCCCCGCGACACTTTCAGAAGCATCCTCGCCGGACTGATCACCGCGCTGACAATCGGCGGCTGGATCGACGCTCTCGGAAAGACCAGGATGCGTGGGGCTCTCGCCGCGCAGACCAAGCTGTGGTGGATCGAGCAGATCGTCGGCGTCGCTCTGGCTATCGTCTGCATCGGCATCATCATGCGCAAGCGCTCGTTTCTGTGGCCGGCGTTCTGGCTGACGGTGTACTCGCTGATCTTCGACATCGTGCGCTGGTATTTCGAGTTCCGCGAGCGTCAGATCCGCATCCCGATCGCGCTCGTTCTTTACGCGCTGTTCCTGTGGCGGATGTGGAAGACTCGCCGCGAGGTCTCGGCCGTCGAGGACGGCGCTGTGGTGACGAGCACGGGCTAGAGCACGCGATGGTGGCGGTATGCAGGTACCGGAGCTAAGTATTACCGGTGGGGAGCGATGTTGCCGATATCGACCCTGTTAAGCGTGCTGTCATACGTCCTTCGTTCCTTCTTCTGACCGACGCTCTCTCCTGAGCCGACGGCCCGACTCGATTCGAGTCGCGCTTGTTGTGGCGATCGGCGCGGCGCTCCTTGCCACCCTCGCCGCGCCATCGACCGCTCAGCCACAGCTTCTTCCGAAAGCCGGCGACGGCGAGCAGTCGCGCGCGGACTCAGCGGACATCTCGAAGCGCGCTCACAATCAACAGGCGAGCTTCGAGCGACGGCGTCGGCTGATGCTCCCGCGCTTCTACGTCGGGACCGCCGATCATTGCCTGATCGTCGGCCGGTTCTGCGAGTGGCACCCCAACCTCAGGGACTACGTCGTCCCCGACGAAGGAAAGAACATCAAGAAGGCGCGCGCGGAGCTGTTGCGCGATCTGAACAAGGCGGCGGAGGCGCTGCCGGGCGACGACTGGATCGCCGGTCAGCGGATTCGCTATTTGACCGAGGGGCACGACACGTCGGCGGTGAGCGTCGCGCGCTCGTGTCGCGCGACGAAGTGGTGGTGTGATGCGCTGCTTGGCTTCGCGCTCCACGTCGCTGGCCACTATCTCGCCGCCGACAGCGCCTACGCTCTGGCGCTGGAGGGCATGCCCTCACCGACCCGCTGCCATTGGCTGAACCTCGCGCCGCTCCTCGACGACGATATTCGAGGCACGTACCACAAGCTGCCCTGTCCCCAGCGCGAAGCGATCGATGAGCGGATCTGGTGGGTCGCGGACCCGTTGTTCATGGTCCCCGGCAACGAGCGGCGAACCGAGCACTTCTCGCGGGTACTGCACACGGTCCTCCAGTCAGAGTCGGTAAACACCTACGGCTCGAGCTGGGGCGGCGATCTGGCCGAGCTCATTCTGCGCTTCGGCTGGGCAGAGAAATGGACGCGTGAGCCGAGCCAGAGCATGTACCCCGAATCGCAGGGATCAGTGACCGGTCACGAGCGCGAGCCGGGATACCATTTCTTCCTGACGCAGCCGCCGCCGGACAGCCAGTCGTTGATCACCGACTCGGTGTTCGACATCTACCAGTTCCCACCGCGCGAGCAGTACTCGCCGGTGTACACGCGCGCATTCGAGAAGCTCGACGCGCAAGTGGCGCGCTTCCGCCGCGGCGACTCAACGAGGGTGATCGCGTCGTTCGACGTCAGCGCGGACACCATCTTCCGCAAGACGAAGTTCACAGCGGCCTTGATCGCGACGGGCGACCCCGAGACCACGCCATCGATTACTCAAGTCGTGGAATCGCCGGTGAGGAACGTGCTCTCATTGTCGACACCGTGGAAGTCGCAGCTGATCGGGGTCGAGCTGCTGGCGAAGGACAGCTCCGGTGCGGCGCGCTGGCGCTCGGGCTTCTCCGAGATCCCGCTCGACTCGGGCCGAATCAGCGTCTCGGACTTGTTGTTCGTCGACGGGGCGCCATCGCTGCCGAGCACGCTCGAGGAGGCAGTCCCCCGCGCCCACGGCGGGACGAAATTCCGCCGCAACCAGAAGATCGGACTATTCTGGGAGCTCTACGGGAAGAGCCCGGCCGACAGCACACTACCGATCTCTCTCACCATCACCCCGGTGGACGAGAGCCTGTTGCGCCGCGCGTTCCGCGCTCTGCGAGTTGCGCCCAAGCTCACTCCGCTCAACATCCGCTGGCAGGAGAACGGCGGCGCCGGGGTTCTGTCGGCGCGCACCGTCGTGCTGGATCTCTCGCTGGTGCCCGCTGGCAAGTACGCCGTCAAGCTCCAGGTCGGTGAGGACGCCGGAGCAGTGACCCAGCGCGTAATCGAGGTGAAGTAGCTCTCAGGACGTCGTACCCTTGAGGATTCCATTGCGAATGCGCACCGCCTTCGCAGGCGCGTTTGGGATCGGCGTCACCTTCACCACACTCCGACTCGACAGCCTCACGGGCAGCTGCAAAGTCATCGTCTGACTACCGCGCCTGATGACAAACGGGAGTGTCGGCAGCGTAGTACCTGCGTAATGCGCGCGGAACGCATCGAAGGAATCGTCGTTGGTGATCCGGACATCTCCAATCGATACGATTCTGTCACCAGGCTGTGCGCCTGCCGCAGCCGCGGCGCCGGACGGAACGATCTGGCTGATGGTGATGCCCGCGGTGTCGGATCCGGTTTGAACGCCGAGCCTGGGCTCGCGAATCGTGTCGATACTGGCCCGGAGTGCCGCGAGCCGCAGGACCGAGTCGATGGGGAGCGGCTCGCGTCCATCGACGTAGCGTCGGGCAAAATCCGCGAACGATTTCCCTCCCGCCGCGCGTGAGACCTCATTCCACCAATCGGCGCCGGTAAAGCCGCGGCGCCGCTTGTAAGTGTTGTCATATAGCCGGCGCATCACCTGGTCGAGCGAGCCACGATTGTTGGAAGCATCGCGGATCATGACATCCAGAAGGAACCCGATGAAGCCGCCCTTGGGGTAGTACAAACCGCCGCTCCCGTCGGTCGAGCCAATCCACGCATTGAGCGACGCATCGCTGACGGCGGTCGGCGGCGCGCTGTTGATCGAAGCGATTTCGCCGGCGATGAAGTCGAAGAACGCGGCACTGTCTCGCTCGCCCCCGCGCGTAAGATCCAGCGCGCCATAATAGTCGGTGACTCCTTCGCTGACCCACAGCCAGGTCGTCGGTTGCGCGTCGTCGTACCGATAAGGAACGAGATCCGCAGGCCGTAGACGCTTGACGTTCCAGGCGTGGAAGAACTCGTGGGAGTACAATCCTGGCAGGTATGGCGCATCCAGCTGCGAGGTCAACACCTCGTCGACCTGCGATGCCTGGTGCTCGAGGCCGCCGCCGTTGACCACCGTGTCAGATCTCTGAAAGATCGTGTAATTCCGGAACGGCGCTTCGCCGAAGATCTTGATGTGTTCCGGAACGAACTTGCGAAGCGCATCGAAGGTTCGGTCGCGTCGCGCCGTCGTAAGCGTCGCTGCCGGATAGAACGCCAGGCGAATCCACTTGCCTGCAATCATGGTGCTGTCGATGGCAAACCTGCCGACATAGAACGGCATGTCGGTGAGATCGTGGTAGTTGCTCGCGCCGTAGGTATTGGGCGCGCCAGCCGGATCCATTCCGGTGGCCACCCCCCACGATGGCTCGGTGCGTACGGTAACGCGCGCCGGCCAGTTGAATCCGCGGCCGACGGGATAGAGAAAGACGTTCGTGCCATTGAAGAACGCGAAGTTCGGAGACGTCCACGCCACCGCACGGTCGACGGCATTGGCGAGATAACGGAACGACACGCGAACCGTGCCGGCGGCGCGCGGATGAATCTCCCACGTCTGGAAGTCCAGCTCCCGCCAGTCGAGAGACGCGCCACCGGACTCGGCGTTGAACTCCGAAACACGACGCGAGAACCAGAGCAGTACGTAGTGACCCGGTGACCACGCGGGCAGCGCAAGAACTACCGGAGCAGTGCCGGTGACGTTGAACGTCATCGACACGCCCAGTTGTCGTCTGCCGACGGCGGCCGAGTCGGCTGTGATCTCGTAGCGCACGTCTGTGATCGGCGCCGACGTGCGCAGTGTCTGCGCCGGTAGAGCAGCAGCGAACGCAATCAACGCGGTTGCCGACAGGCGAATCATTTTTTCTCCGATTCTCACAGGTAAAAACCCGCAACTACGCACGTAATTGTGCTCAGCTCGACGCGTGATTCGTGAACCTCTTGCCGCGCTTGCTGTATCATACGTTAGCTGTCAGGTCACTCCAACGAAACCAACGTGAAAATTATCGCAGGTCTTGTCGCCGGCTCGGTTCTGTTTTCTGGCGTCGTGAGTGCACAGACGCCGGCGCGGCTCACCGCGTCGCCGACGCGCCCGCAGCCGGGCGCGATAGTCCGTCTCACTCTCACGGCACCCGCGATGCCGGCGGATTCGGTCGTGTCGGTGCGCGGCGCGCTCGCCGAGGAACCCCTGCACTTCATGCGCGCGACGGACGGAACGTGGCACGCGATTGGTGGTGTGCCCGTCGACGCCGAGGGAAGTCTCGTCGCCAACGCGGTCATTCATCGCGCGTCGGGCGGCACCGAGATCGCGCGGGTGCGTTTTACGCTCCCGCCGATTCCACCGCCGGTAGCACAGCCACTCGCGGTGGACAGCAGCTTCACCAAGCCGATGAGCCAGGCCACGATCGACCGTATCGCGCGCGAGAATCAGCGTGCGAGGCAGATTGGCCGCGATGCGCACGACCATCCGCCGATGTGGACGGAGGCGTTCCTGAAGCCGCGCGAATCCGTTATTACCAGCGAGTTCGGATCGGGCCGCGTCTTCAACGGACAGCTGACGTCACGCCACCTCGGCGTCGATTTTCGCGGCGCGATCGGTCAGCCCATTCGCGCGGCGAACCGCGGCGTCGTCGCGCTCGTTGACCACTTTTTCCTCGCCGGCAACGTCGTTTACATCGACCACGGCGGCGGAGTGGTGACTTCGTACTTCCACATGAGCAAGCCGCTGGTCTCTGCCGGCGATACCGTGAAGCGCGGGCAGGTGATTGGACTGGTGGGAAATACCGGGCGCGTGACGGGTCCTCATCTGCATTGGGCGGCGCGCTACGGAGCTCTCACGGTCAATCCGCTCGACCTTATATCGCTCGGGTCAAATTGGTACAGCGCTTCGACCGCGGTCAAACCCGACACTCCGAAGGCGACCGCGCGGCGTAATTAGGGCTTTGTCGTGGTGTGGATACCATAGCGCGATAGTATCTCCTTCACCCGATCGATCGGAATCGCCTCGACGGTGCCGCCTCTACCACTGACGGTGGTAGCGCGGAACAGCGAGTTGTAAATCGCTTCTTCCGTGGCTTCGATCACCGCCTCGTAGAGCCCGGATAGCTGCTCGGTATTCCCGAGCTCAGTAGTCGTGAGACGCTGGGCATCACGCGCGCGCCGTACTTCCGGCGCGGTCGAGAAGCTGATCACGTAATCACCGGAGCCGTTACCCGCAATCGAGCCGGTGCGCGCGAGTCCCATCAGCGCGCGCGAAGCCAGCCGGCGCAGATTGCGATCGGAGAGCGGCGCATCGGTGGCGACGACCATCATGATCGACCCGTCGGCCTGCCCGCGGGTCGAGCCGGCGAACCGGTGGCTTCCCAGCTCCCGACCGACCGGCGCCCCCATGATCTGAAGCACTCCACCAAAATTGGATTGCACGAGCACGCCGACGGTCCACCCGCCCTGCGCTTGTGATAGCCGTCGCGACGACGTGCCGATACCACCCTTCCAGTCGAAGGCGCGCGTGCCGCGACCGGCGCCCACACTCCCTTCCTCGACTGCCCCAGCGCGAGCCGAAGTCAGCGCCTGCCGCACCTGCGCAGCGGTGATCGGTCGCGAGCGAATGGCGGTGTTCAGCTCGTAACCGTCGTTGGTCTCGCCGACAACCGGATTGACGGATCGGACGTTGTCCATGCCCGGCTGGCCGAGCATCCACTCGACCATCGCATCGGCGGCTTTCCAGACGCAGAGAGTGCAGGTGAGAAGAATCGGCGTCTCGAGCTCGCCCAGCTCGCTGACCTGCGTATAACCGAGGAGCTTCCCGAAGCCGTTTCCAACTACGATCGCGGCAGGAACGCGTTGCAGGAACAGGTTTCCGCCGTGCGGAAGGATCGCGGTGATGCCGGTGTGGACGGAATCGCCGTCGTCGACGGTGACCTGGCCGACGAGTACGCCGGCGACATCGGTGATGGCATTCAGCGGACCTGGAGACAGCACGCCGGGCGCGACACCAATCTCCCTCGCGCGCGGCCGTGCCTGGGCGACCAGGAGCTGTGGCGTCATGGCCGCGATCATCACCAGAAAGAGAAGCAGCCGTCGTGACATTCTTCGCGCGAAGATCGGACATCTCAATGTCATCGCTTCGCCTGCCATTCGGTGAATCGCTCGTCGATCACGCGAGCAATCTTGTCGTAGTTCGCCCAGCTATCCTCCACTTCGTAGAGCGACGCAAGGTTGCCGCCGAGGACTCGATCGTAATCGTTCACGTAATCGTTAGTCTCATAATAGGCAGCGGTGAACTTTCGCGCTTCCTCATTCAGGAGTCGATCGAAAAACTTTTCGTCGAGCTCTTTGAACAGGAGATCGCGGCCGGTGATGACACGCTCGAGGACGAGCTGGTAGGAATCCCCACCCATCTCGACCAATTCGTCGCTGCCGAGGCCGCGGTGAACGATCCACGCCAGATACATCCCGATGTGGGTCCCGCCATTCTCGGGCGGGAGATCGCCGGGAAAGTTTCCGCCGTAGTGCCAGTCAGCTCGATCGATGTTCGACATGGTTGCCTCAAATTCTGTCGCCGCATTCGGTTCAGGAACCCATCGCCAGCTTGAGACCCGCGACAATCAGCACCAGCGACAGGAGTTGGCGCAATACCGGTGTCGGAGCCTTCTTGCTGCCGTAACTCGCCCCAATCCAGCCTCCGAGCAGCACGGCTGCTGCCCATAGCGGAAGGTTCGCGGGCAGCTCCCGGACACTGGAGATATGCCCCAGCAATCCGGCCACCGAGTTGACCAGGATGAATGGCGCGGCAACAGCGGAGGTTTCCCGGGTCTCCGCCCATCCCATGTACAGGAGCAACGGACTGAGAAAGATTCCTCCACCGACTCCGGTCAGTCCGGACAGGAATCCGATCGCCGCACCCCAGGCTATCGCCGCCGACATGGGTGGCCGACGAACCGTGGCTGACACCGATGCGCGCGCGGAGCGGAACATCCACACCGCGGCGTAGAGGAGGACGACGCCGACCAGAATTCTGTACCACCGTCCAGGCAGCGCGACGGCACCACCGATGAAAGCCGTGGGAATCGACGTGATCACGAAGGGCGCGAGCAACTCCCACGAGAAAAGTCCGGCGCGGAAGAATTTTATCGTTGCTATTCCGGCGACCAGAATGTTGAGAGCAAGCGCCGTCGGTTTCATCGCTGCCGGCGCGAAGTTGAACAACGCCATTACCGCGAGATAGCTCGAGGCGCCACCGTGTCCGACCGACGCATAGAGCATCGCGCCGGCACAAAAAAGCAGCGCGACGACGAAGATTTCCGAGACGGCCATTTCGTTTGGACGTATATTCTGGGCTGTTTCCAACCACAACGCAGCAGCGAAGCTACATGACCGAATACGCCATCGACATAGTCAACATCTCGAAGCGCTACGACGAGCACGTCGCCGTGCGCGATCTGACGCTTCGGGTTCCCAAGGGCAGCGTGTACGGACTGCTCGGCCCCAACGGCGCCGGGAAGACCACCACGATCAGGATGATCCTCAACATCATCGCCCCCGACACCGGTTCCATCCACATCTTCGGCCGCCCGTCCAACGACCCGAAGATCACCGAGCGACTCGGCTATCTGCCGGAGGAGCGAGGGTTATACCGGAAGATGCAGGTGCGCCGGGTGCTCAAGTTTCTCGCCGAGCTGAAGGGAGTGCGCGGCAGCGACGCGGAGAAGCGTATCGACGAGTGGCTCGAACGGCTGTCGCTGAAAACTCCGGAGAAAGACTGGGGTCTCGCGAAGATCGACGAGCTGTCGCGCGGAATGCAGCAGAAGGTGCAATTCATCGGCACGCTACTCCACGAGCCGGACCTGGTGATTCTCGACGAGCCGTTCAGTGGTCTCGACCCGATCAACGCACAGGCTCTGAAGGACACCGTTGTCGAGCTCAAGCAGCGCGGGAAGACTGTGATCTTCAGCACCCACCTGATGGAGAACGCCGAGCGGCTCTGCGACTCGGTGTGTATCATCGCGCGTGGCGAGAAAGTGCTGGACGGCGACATCGACGAAGTGAAGGAAGAGCACGGCCAGCGCAACATCGCGCTCTCGCTCGAGGGCGACGGGATGGCGGGCATTGCGACGATCCTGCGCGATCACTCACTGGTCAAGCGCGCCGACGACTCGAACCGTTTCTTCGAGATCGAGCTCGCGCCGGGCGCGGACCCGCAGACGCTGCTGCGACGGATCGTGGAGTCGGGCGCATCGGTGCAGCGATTCGAGATGATCCAGCCGTCGCTGCACCAGATCTTCCTGCAGAAGGTGGGCGCAACCGGTATTGAGGAGGGGATGAGCGGAAATGGCTAAGCTCTGGGCGATCATCAAGCGCGAGTATCTGGAGCGGGTGCGATCGAAGTGGTTTCTGATCGCGACGTTCTTCGGACCGGTGTTCTTCAGCGCGATCATTATCGTGCCGGCGTGGCTCGCGTCGCGCAGCAAGGCGACGAGCGACGTTTACAACACGGTGATTCTCGACGCCACCGAGACCGGTTTCGGGCACCGGCTGGCCGTGAACATCGCTGGCGACACAACGGTCCCCGGCAGAATGCCGATCGTGAGAATCGTCACACCGAGCCAGCTCACTCCGGCGGAAAGCGTCGCCACCCGCGAGGTGATGCACAAGGAGCGGACTGGCTACATCGTCGTCAACCAGCAGACTCTGGCCGGTGAGTCGGCGCGATACGCGGGCACCAACGCGACGTCGATCGCCGACATGGCACAGATCAAGAACGCGATTCGTAACACCGTTCTGGCGTCGCGCCTGGAGAAAGTCGGGCTGGACAACGAGAAGATGAAGGAGATCACCTTCATCCCGCTCGACTTCAGCACCGAGCGTATCACCGAGCGCGGTCGCGCGGGCTCCGGAATGGCGAGCGTCCTATTCGGCTTCGCGATCGGATTCCTCCTCTACATGTCGATCGTGATCTATGGACAGACCATCATGAGCGGCGTGCTCGAGGAGAAAACGACGCGCGTTGCCGAGGTGGTGATGTCGAGCGTGCCGACCGATTCCCTGCTGGCCGGCAAGGTGCTCGGCGTCGGCGCGGTCGGGCTGACGCAGCAGGTAATCTGGATCGGCATGACTTATTTTCTGCTCAAGCTGAGATCGCCGATCATGGCGAAGTTCGGTGCCCCGACGATGAACTTCTCGCTGCCGGACATCAGCCTTGGTGCGGGGATCATCTTTCTGCTCTTCTTCCTGCTGGGCTTCATCTTCTACTCCTCGCTTTATGCCGCGGTTGGATCGTCGGTTAACAGCGAGAGTGAAGCGCGCCAGGCGGCGAGCCCACTCATGATCATGATCGTGAGTACTGGTGTGTTCATCCAGCCGGTGCTGCTGAATCCGACGGGCACGACCGCGAAGGTGCTGTCCCTGGTGCCGATCTCCTCGCCGATCATCATGCCGATCCGCATGGCTGTGACGGGCGTTCCCGCTCTCGAGCTGGCGGGAAGTCTGGTGTTCCTCGCGATCGGTTGCCTGCTCGCGCTCTGGCTCGCTTCGCGAATCTACCGCGTCGGACTGCTGATGTACGGCAAGCGGCCGACGATGAAGGAAATGGCGAGGTGGGTTTCGTACGCCAGATAAAAACGGGATAGTCCTACTCGCCTTCTGGGATAACGCGTTGCGGGTTGTCGGTAGCACGGTGACGGGTTGCCTGTGAACCACGTTGACGACGTGTCAGGTGGCCTGAAGGAAAAGCACACAGTTTTATTGCCCGCGCGCCCTGACACGTCGGCAGCGCAGTTTCCCGGGGACTCGCCACCGTGCCACCGGCAACCCGCAACGCGTTATCCATAAGTCGGGTAGAGGCTTGCTTGTCTCTCCGCACCGGCTGACTTCAGTTACCAGGTGCCCGCCGCTTATTATTCATTACCCACTCAATGAAGGCAGGAGAGTAGATGTACGATGAACGTTTTGTAACTCCGATGCGCCAGGAGCTCACCATGCTCGGCGTCGAGGAGATGCGCACTCCGGCGGAGGTCGATGCGAAGCTGAGAAATGCGCAGGGGACGACGCTGGTGGTCGTCAACTCGGTGTGTGGTTGCGCGGCGCGCAACGCACGACCGGCGGTCGCCAAAGCGATCCAGCATGAGCACCGTCCCGACACGCTGACGACGGTTTTTGCCGGCCAGGATGTCGATGCGGTGCAGAGGGCGCGCAGCTATTTCACGGGCTATCCGCCCAGCTCACCGCAGATTGCGCTGCTCAAGGACGGCCAGCTCGTTTACATGCTGGAGCGTCACCAGATCGAAGGCCGCACCGCCGAGGACATCGCGAAGGATCTGACGCGGGCGTTCGATAAATACTGCGAGGAAGCTACTACCGCGGCGTAAACTGCAAACTGCAAAATAAAAATACCGGCTTGCGGCTTCGGGCGGGTCGGCTTGAGGCTGCGTGCTCGAACAACAATGCGTTCTTAGCTCGTGGCCTCTCGCCGTGCGGCCCACCGCCTCCCGCCGGTAGTCTTCCGTGGCAGTTCAAAACTCGTCGCGCTTTCGTCTTTCTATAAAAGGCTGCCCATCCGGCAACGTTTGCGGCTCGACATCGCGCCCCGTCTCCTTGAGCACGCGCCCGCGAACGAATGAGACCGTCAATCCGAGAAGCAGCGCCCACAGGCTGACGCCGAGCACCCGCCAGAACAGGACCCCCGTCGCCATCGCCTGCCAGTCGATGAACTCGGCGCGCGCGGTACCCCACGGCTCGCGGTGCAGCGCGATCAGCAGCAGACTGACCGCCATCTCGCCGGTGGTTTCGAAGATCGCGAACAACGGCGCCCGCCACGGCCATTCTCGCACCGGGAATCTGCCCAGGTGGAGCGTCGCCATTCCGAGCAGGAACAGAGTGCCGAGCACCAGCGCCGCGGCGAGGTAACCACTGGTGACATCGCCGTTGGTGAGCACAACGGCGCGGAAGAGCCTTATCACCACGCCGGTGATCAGCGCCAGCTCTACGGGCGAGCGCGCAATCCGGGCAAATGCCGGCGGCTCCTCGAGGTCCCATTCGCTCGTCTTGAACAGCCGACGACGCTTCTCGACTGGATGGGGCTTCGTCACGGATCCCAATGTAATTCGCGACCGTAAGGCGTCCATAGATTTGCCTGCCGATTCAGAGGAAAAACTCTCTGCCGACAAATCCGACGCGGGGACTGCGTCTCGCGTAACTACGCCAGAGCAGCTACTTGATCCAGTGGCCGATCCTGCTCCAGCGAATATCGGTGATCATCGGCAGCGGCCGGTCGCTGTCGTCAGCGTTGTAGGAGTAGTAGACGAAGAGTGGCTTTCCCCTCACGTTCTCCCTGGGCACGAACCCCCAGTAGCGGCTGTCCTTGGAGTTGTAGCGGCTGTCGCCCATCATGAAGAGGCGATGCGGCGGCACCACGAGGGGGCCCCAGTTGTCGTGATTCGGCTGCGCCGGCGCCGCGCCGAAGCGCGACGACTTGAGCTGCACCTTCTTCTGCCAGTCGAAGAGCTCGTCGACGGAATTTGCGATGGCCGGGTCGACTGCCGTCGTACCGCCGAAACCCTGTCGCTGCGCGATGCCGTTCACGTACAGAACGCCTTTGCGCATGAAGAGTGTATCGCCCTGGGTCCCGACGAGTCGCTTGACGAGAGTGGGAGTCGGGTCGCGTCCCTCCCGCGCCTCGTCCGCCTGGTAGGGGGACACGAACACCACGACATCACCGCGGCGCGGGTCCCTGTAGGCGGGAAGATTCTGGTTGGTGAACGGAACGTGCGCGCCGTAGATCGCCTTGTTCACGAAGAGCCAGTCGCCGACGAGCAGCGTCGGGATCATGCTGCCCGACGGAATCCGGTACGCCTCGATGAGGAACGCGCGCAGCAGGAGGAAGATCGCGAGCGCGCCGACGATCGACTTGAAATTCTCCCATACAGTACGCAGGCGGGAACGCTGCGAAACGGGGCGCGCCTTTTGAGCGCGCCCCGCGTTTGACGGAGTTGCCAAAGGAGCTTAGGTGTTGCGGAGGTGTTTGTTGACGAGTCTGGTCATCTCGAACATGGAGACCTGGCTGCGACCGAAGATCGGTCTGAGGTTCTCGTCGGCGTTGATCATGCGGCGGTTCTTCGAGTCCTGAAGTCCCTTACGCTTGATGTAGCCCCAGAGTTTCTTGGTGACTTCGGTGCGGGGCATCGCGCCGCTTCCCACCACGGCCGCGAGATCACTGCTTGGCTGCATCGGCTTCATGAACGCCGCGTTCGGTGTGCGCTTTCTGCCCGACGATTTCCGGCGGCTGCTCTTCCGACCGCCCTTCTTCGCCGCCTTTCTTCCGCTTGACCTCGATGACTTGCGGGAAGACTTCCGTGACGAGGACTTCCTTCCGCCCTTCTTTTTCGTTGCCATCTTGTCTCCTGGTTTGGTGATCGGATGCAAGTTGCCGCAGGGTGAAACGTGTTCCGTCAGCGACGCAAACTATAGTCCCGCGAGGCGAAAGCAATAGGGAAAGCGAAGGGTTTCCCTATGAGAAAGTCAGTTTTTCAGAGGGAAAAAGCGCTCATCCGAGCCGTATCGCTCGCCGGCTTTGGCCTCATTTCTTCTCCAGATCCTCGAGCAGCTTCATCATCTTCACATCGTACGGATCGGGCGAATCGTCGTCATCGGCGATCTCGTAATTCAGCTGCGGCGTCTCGAGGATCAGCGGAATCTCTCGGCTGCGGCGGTCCTGCATCAGCCAGCCGAAAGGCTCCTTTCCGATGTAGCCCTCCCCGATGAGGACGTGACGGTCCTTGTTGGAGCCAAGCTCATTGGCGCTGTCATTCAGGTGAAAAAATGATGGCGGCTCCCCGATCACCTTCTCGAATTCGTCGAGCACCGCTGTGAACGCCGGCTTCGATTTGGTGATGTCGTAACCGGAGGAAAAAAGGTGGCAGGTGTCGAGGCCGTACCCCGTTCTCGCCCGCAGCGGGCCCGGCACGGCGTCGAGAATGTCCCTTATCTCCTCGGCCGTCTTGCCCATCGTCTTCCCCGCTCCGGCGGTGTTCTCGACGAGAAGGCGGGTGCCGGACTCGTTCGCCTTCAGCGCCTGGGTGATCGCTTTGGCGATCCGCTTCGCAGACTCTCCGCGGTCGCTCGTCCCCGCCGATCCCGGGTGAAAGCAGACGCAGCCGACGCCCAGGGTGCTCGATCGCTCCATCTCCTTGGTAAGTCCCGCACTGGCCCGCGCCCACTTGTCGTCGTCGGGTGTCGCGACGCTCAGCACGTACGCGGCGTGTACGACGACATTGGCCGGCTTGATTTTGGTTTTTGCCAGCGCGGTCTTGAAGCGAGTCACCCGCTCCGGTTTTATCGTCGACTTGTCACCGTAGAAACGGGGAATCGCCGTGAAGAGCTGGAGTGCGGTCATCCCGGCGTTCCCCGCGCGGAGAACCGCCATGTGGATGCCGCCGTTGTTGATCGTGTGCGCGCCGAGATATCGAGTCATGGCGGACGCCGCTGCAAGTACTCTACCGTGCGCAAGCTGACTGCCGGGCGTGCCGGCGGGGAGTTGCACGAGGGTGTGCACGGATCGATAATTGAGAACCCACCGTAGCTATGCGTAAAAGGGCACTTTCCTTCCTGATTCTCATTCCTCTCGCCCTTGGCGCCGGCGCGGACATCGCCTGCGCGCAGGAGCCTGCCGCGGATGTCCTCTCTGGCCGCGTCACCGATCTCGCCGGCAAGCCCGTACCGGACGCGAGGGTAATCTCCACCGCCGAGACTTCCGGCGTTACGCGGTCCACGACAACCGATGCGAGCGGCCATTACAAGATATTTTTTCCGGAGACCTCCCCGCAGTACCACCTCCAGGTGAAACGGATGGGGTTCACGCCTGTGCAGCGGACTGTCACCCGGCGGAGCAAGGGCCCGGAGCAGATGACCATCGACGTCGAGATGGGTGGAGCGCCGCTGGCGTTGTCTATGGTGGAGATCAACGGCACGGCCGGAGAGCCGCCGCGTGAGACCGAAAAATCCGCGACCGAATCCAGCGTGCTCAACCCGATTAGCGACATCCTCGCCCTCAAGGACTCCCTTCACTTGAGCGCGGTGCAGATACTCGGGCTCACCGATGTATCGGACTCGCTTCAGGCGCAGAACTCGAGGATCTACAAGAACATCAAGACGCTGTTGGCGAAATCGTCGGAAGCCGGCGACGTCACCCAGATGGCGGGCAGCGTGGCGATGATGCTGGAAGAGGCGTCAGGCAACACGTCGCGCGCGGTAGTGGCAGCCAGGAAGGTGCTGCGCCCCGAGCAGTGGGAGCTTCTGCCCCAGGGCATCCGCGACCGACCCGGGTCGGAGACGTCGAGCGCGGAGAAGCAGGACTAGTCAGCGCCAGACTCCGCTTCGATAAGCGACCCGCTCCATCGCCGTCGTGCCTCGCAGATCAGGCACCTTCCACCACACTGTGATCGTATCGTGCGCGAGCGCCACCCACGGCGCGCGAGCGGGCACTTCTTCCGGTGTCACGTCGTCGCGCTGCTCGAAGATATGCCCGGTGGTGCGTGACAGCACGATGCCGATCCGTGGTGTGGTGGAATTCGGATCCTCGAAGACGACCACCACGCTGTCTCCGTGGCCGGCGACCGCTGCAACCGACGGCGTGCGCCCATAGACGACCGGTACGGGAGAGTGGAACATGCTGCCGTCGTCCATCGAGTGCGCGAAGAATACTCCCGCGCCATCCGCACCTTCGATGAAGTAGGCGACGTAGACGTATCGGCTTGCTGAATCGTAGAAGATCCCCGGTGCGGGACGGGTGCAGCCGCGACGGCCACGATCGCGCGCGTCGATCTCGATCGGAGCCTGCCACGTCGCTCCGAGATCCGGCGAATGCTGAAGGGAGAGCACAACGCTGCTGTCAGCGCGCATCGACCACCATACCCGGACGAGCTCGTGAACCACGCCAGTGCTGCGAATGCTCTGCACGCACGACACGCTGGTACCACGCACAGCCGGCAGGTTCGCGCTCATGATGGCACTCCTCGTATCCGGATCACCGAGCAGCGAATTGCGATACGACACGGCGCCCCAGTCGACCGGCTCATTCACGCACGCGGTCGCGATCAGCAATGCTCCAAGAAACGGAATGCGGCAGCGTATCATCCGCGCACGTTACCTCGGGGCGCTGGGCCCGCAAAGGCCGGAGGGGTCCGTTTTTCGGACAGCGGGCATATCTTACGAGAGAAGCATCCCACCTGAGGAACTCTGGAATGTCAGCATCACCGCCGCCCCC
This sequence comes from Gemmatimonadaceae bacterium, assembly GCA_035249045.1. Classification (GTDB taxonomy): domain Bacteria; phylum Gemmatimonadota; class Gemmatimonadetes; order Gemmatimonadales; family Gemmatimonadaceae; genus UBA4720. The sequence goes on from DATFGW010000045.1 coordinate 42,200, forward strand.
AGCCGCCGCATCAGCGGTAGAAACCGACGTGCCCCCGCGTTCACGTCAGGGTAAATCCAGTCGCGACGGAAGCCCCGCCGCCGGGGGACCACCACAGCCCGGGAGCGTGCGCACCCTCGCCGGCTTCAATGGCAATCGGCGGGTTCCGCATCCGGTCAACGAGCCGGTGAAGAGCTATGCGCCGGGCTCCGCCGAGCGCGCGGCGTTGAAGGAGCGGCTCAAGTCGATGGCGGGAGAAAAAGTCGACATTCCGTTGATCATCGGCGGCCAGGAAGTGCACACCGGGCAGACCGCCGACGCGGTGATGCCACATAACCACCGGCACGTGTTGGCACACTGGCACCGCGCTACCGCCGAGAACGTCGACGACGCGATTGCCGCGGCGCAGAAAGCGGCGCGAGACTGGGGAAACTGGTCGTGGGAAGACCGCGCTGCGGTTTTCCTCAAGGCGGCCGAACTATTGGCGACGACGTGGCGCTCGACCCTGAATGCCGCGACGATGCTCGGCCAATCCAAGACCGCGTTCCAGGCCGAGATCGATGCCGCCTGCGAGCTGATCGATTTCTGGAGATTCAACCCGCATTACGCTCAGAGCCTTTACGACGAGCAGCCGCTCAGTGACCGGTCGATGTGGAACCAGCTGGACTACCGGCCGCTCGAGGGTTTTGTCTACGCGGTAACGCCGTTCAATTTCACGTCGATCGGCGGGAATCTTCCCACTGCGCCGGCACTGATGGGAAACACCGTGATCTGGAAGCCGGCGTCGAGCGCGATGCTGAGCGCGTACTACATCATGAAACTGCTCGAGGAAGCGGGGCTGCCGCCGGGAGTGATCAACTTCGTGCCGGGCGACGCCGCGCTGATCTCCGACAAGCTGCTCTCGCACCGCGACCTCGCCGGTGTTCATTTCACCGGCAGCACGGCGGTGTTCAACAGCATGTGGAAGACGATTGGTGCGAGCATGTCGCGCTACAAGTCGTACCCACGCATCGTCGGCGAGACGGGTGGAAAGGATTTCATCGTCGCGCACCAATCGGCCGATCCGGCGGCGCTCGCGGTGGCCATCGCCCGCGGCGGATTCGAGTACCAGGGCCAGAAGTGCTCGGCGGTGAGCAGAGTTTACGTGCCCGAGTCGATCTGGCCGGAAGTGCGCGATCGGACCGTCGCGATCATGAAGGACATTCGGATGGGCGACGTCACCGATTTCCGCAACTTCATGGGCGCGGTGATCGACAAGAAAGCGTTCACGAAGATCGGCGAGTATCTGGAGCACGGTCGCAACAACGCCAGCATCGTCTCGGGCGGAGTCGCGCGTGGCGACGAGGGCTATTTCGTCGAGCCAACGCTGGTGGAGACCAAGGATCCGTCGTACCGCCTGCTTTGCGAGGAGATCTTCGGGCCGGTGGTGACGGCGCACGTCTATCCTGACAACCGCTGGACCGAAACGCTGAAGATCGTGGACGAGACATCGCCCTATGCGTTGACCGGCGCCGTATTCTCTCGCGAGCGGCAGGCAATTCGCGAAGCAAGCCTCGCGCTGCGCAACGCCGCCGGCAACTTTTACATCAACGACAAACCGACGGGAGCGGTGGTGGGCCAACAACCGTTCGGTGGAGCGCGTGGATCGGGAACGAACGACAAAGCCGGCTCGAAACTGAATCTCGTGCGGTGGATCAGCCCGCGGGCGATCAAGGAAACATTCTCGCCGCCTACGGATTATCGGTACCCGTTCATGGAGTCTGAGTAGTCTCGGGTTCTGGGACTCCGCCTGGTTCGTAGGCATCTAACAGGACTGTCGAGTACGACAATCCGCGATTATGGAACGGGCGTTGCTCTGCTAAGGGGTCTTATCCCACGACCCAATGAGCACCGCAACTGAACCACTGATCGACGCGGACGAGCTGCAGGTATCACGAATCCGCGCCCTGCGGGGACCCAACTACTGGCGCCTCGCCCCCGTCATAGCCTGCGATGTCCAGCTCGGCTCGCTCGAGCAGATAAGCTCGGCCGACATCCCTGGATTCTACGAGCGCCTTACCAACTGCATCCCAACTCTCGCCGAGCACCACTGCACCAGGCAGGAACCCGGCGGATTCCTCGAACGGCTGAGGGAAGGAACGCGCATCCCGCACATTCTCGAGCACGTTGCCCTCGAGCTGCAATCACTGGCCGGCTGCGACGTCAGCTTCGGCCGCGTGGTCCCCTCGGGTGACCCGGATACCTGGTGGGTGATCGTCGCCTACGAGGAGGAAGAAGTCGGTCTGCAGGCGATGCGCGACGGCGTGAGAATCATTCGCGCCTGCATCGCCGAGCAGGAGATCGATACCGGCGCCATCGTCGAGCAGCTGCTCTCGCTTTATGAAGCGGTGCGGCTTGGGCCTTCGACAGCCGCCGTGGTCGAGGAGGCGAAGCGCCGTGGAATTCCGGTGCGCCGCCTAAATAACTATTCACTCGTCCAGCTCGGACTCGGCAAGAACCTGCGCCGCATTCAGGCCACCCTCACCGATTATACGAGCGCCATCGCCGTCGAGATCGCACAGGACAAGGACGATACCAAGCGCGTGCTTGGCAATATCGGATTGCCCGTCCCGAAGGGTGATGTCGCGCGAACGATCGATCGCGCGCTGGAAATCGTCGAGGAGATCGGCTATCCGGTAATTCTCAAGCCGCTCGACGCCAGTCACGGTCGCGGCATCTCGGCGCGCATCGAAGACGAGGAGGCGCTGCGCGAAGCATGGAACGACGCGCGCGAGTTTGCTAACCGGATCGTCGTCGAGCAGTACAGCGAAGGCCGCGACTACAGGGTCCTGGTAGTCAACGGCAAGGTCGTCGCTTGCGCCGAGCGGATCCCGGCGCGGGTGGTAGGCGATGGAAAGAGCACTATCGGGCAGCTGATCGCGAGCGAGAATCGTGATGCGAGGCGCGGCGTCGGCCATACCAAGACGCTGACGAAACTGCCGGCCGACGAGCGCACGGTGTGCTACCTGAGAAAGCAGAGCCTCACTCTCGAGTCCGTCCCGGCCAAGGGACAGGAAGTGCTGCTGCGCGGCACCGCCAATCTCTCGACGGGCGGCACGGCGATCGACCGCACCGATGAGATGCATCCCGACAACGTTACTGCGTGCGAGATGGCGGCTGGAATCATCGGTCTGGACATCGCGGGGATCGATGTGCTGACGCCCAACATCTCGGTACCATTCCGCGAAAACGGCGCAGTGATCATCGAGGTCAACGCGGGCCCCGGCATCCGGATGCACACGCATCCCACCGAAGGCACTCCGCGGAATGTCGCGGCGCCAATCGTCGACATGCTGTACCCACCTGGCACCAAGTCGACAATCCCGGTCATCGCCGTCACCGGCACAAATGGCAAAACAACCACGGTTCGCTTGATCGCGCACCTCTTCCGCCTGGGCGAGAATGTGGTCGGCTTCACGACCACCGACGGCACCTACCTGCAGAACCGCCTCGTCCTCGAGGGAGACATGACGGGGCCGTTCTCGGCGAACATCATCCTCTCGAACCCGACGGTGGACATCGCCGTCCTCGAGACCGCGCGCGGCGGATTACTGCGAGCAGGACTCGGTTTCGACGAAGTCGATGTCGGAGTGGTGCTCAACGTCAGCGCCGATCATCTCGGGATGCGCGGCATCAACACCGTCGAGCAGCTGGCCGATGTGAAGGCCGTCGTCGCGGCGGTGGTCAAGCGAGAAGGGCACGCGGTACTCAACGCCGACGATCCGCTCGTGTACAGGATGCGCGACCGCACGCCGGGCGATCTCGTGCTGTTCTCGACCCGGCCGGAAGGCGAGAGCGAGGAATTCGAGAATCATCTCAGTCGAAACGGTATCGGCGCGCGAATCGAGAATGACACCTTCGTGATTCGACGCGGCAAGTTGCGTATTCCGATCGCGCCGGTTCGGGAGGTTCCGCTGATGCTCGGCGGCGCCGCGAAATTTCAGCAGGAGAACATCCTTGCGGCAATCGCTACGGCTTACGTCCAGGGCATGCGCTACGACGACATTCGCGCCGGCCTCCTGTCGTTTTTCCCATCGCCGTCGCTGACGCCGGGTCGCCTCAACATGATGCGGGTGCCGAAAGGCAGAGTGCTCGTTGATTACGCGCACAATCCGGCGGCAATTCGCGGACTGATCGAGTACGTGCGCAACGTCGACGCCAACCGCAGGATCGGCATCGTCGCCGCCCCGGGTGACCGCCGCGACGAAGATCTTCGCAACGTCGGCAAGCTCGCCGCCAAGCTCGACTACGTGGTGGTCAAGGAAGACGGATATCTGCGTGGCCGCGAGCCCGGGCACGTCGCCGAGTTGATCGTCGAAGGTCTCCGCGATGGCGGAATGAGGGACGATCAGTACGAGACCATCTACAGTGAGCGCGAAGCGATCGATCACGCCATGGAGCTGATGAACGAAAATGATCTGGTGGTGATCCTCGCCGACGACGTTGCGGAGACGCTCGAGGCAGTACGGCAACACTCAGCGGACGGCGCGAAATAGTGAGCCGCTTTCCGGATCCGAAGACCGAGATTCGGATGACGAGTCTGCATGCCACCCGTGGCGCGAATTACTGGTCGCGTCTGCCGATAACCCGAATGGACCTGACGATTGGCGCTTACGAGAACATCTCGTCTGCCGACGTACCATGGTTCACAACGCAGCTGGTCGGTGCGATGCCGGGACTTCGCGACCATCGCTGCAGCATCGGCGAGCCCGGCGGATTCATCATCCGTCTCAAGCGTGGAACGTATTGCGCGCACATCGTCGAGCACGTCGCGCTCGAGCTGCAGGGCATGATCGGGCACGATGTCGGGTATGGAAGAACCCGCGGCGGTGAAGCACCCGGCGAATACATGTTGATCTTCGAGCACATCAACGAGGCGGTCGGGCTCCGCGCCGCGGCGCTGGCGCTCGAGACAGTGCAGGCGGCGTTTGCGGGGACCCTCGAATCCGTGGACCACGCGGTGTCCGAGCTCTCGGCTCTCGCGCGCACACCTCAGACGCCGCTGATCGTTCAGCACGTGCTCTGCGGGATCACCGGCGGTGATCACCGCGCGGAAACGCGCAACGAGCTCGTCACCCGCGCACCGGCAGCCGACGGCCTGATCGTGGATGTCTCGCCGTCCTACCTGTTACAGGCGGGGCTGCCGTATTCGCGGTCCGACATCGCGATTATTCTCAACAGCACGCTCGCCGACGTCCCGGAGCGGTTTCAGCTGCCCCGACGTGCGCGCCGATTGTTATCGGTGGTGGCGGACGCCGTTCCCGAGCACGGGGTGGTGATAGTGCCAGCGAAAGAATGGGAGATCCAGGACATGGTACGCGACGCCGGCTGCCGCGTTTCCATATTCGCCACCGACGACAACGTCACGACGAAGGACAAGAAAGTTGCGCGCGCCTGCGCAACAGTGGACGGAAGGCGCATCATGATCGAGCAGTTCGACAGTGTCGTCGAAGGCGGTTGGCTGCACGACAAGGCGCCGATCAAGGCACAGGTCGCCGCCACTCTCGCCGCATTCACACTCGCCGAGATCGACAGGATGTCGGAATCAAAGGAGGTCGAGCTCGATGGCGTGGCGGTCAGCTCACCCGGACCGCAAAGCGCGGGGGTCGCTGATTAGCGCCGCCGGGGAGAGGGAAGGAAGCTCGCAAGAACGGAATTATCGCCGGTTGCGCGATGCAACAGGCGCACTGATGCTGATCGGTGGTGGCACCACTGCCGGCGGTCCGGCGCTGGCGGGGTTTGTGGAAATGACCAGTGCGCGGGATGGCGCCCCGATCATGGGACTCACCACCGCATCAAGCCAGGTCAAGGTGTCGCGGGACATGTGGCTGGCGGACCTCACCCAGGCCGGCGCCACGAACGTCGAGATTCCGGTGGTCGAGACGCGCGAGCAGGCGTCCGATGAAGAGCTCGCCGAGCGTGTGCGCAACGCGCGCGGAATCTTCCTCGGTGGTGGGGATCAGGTGAAGCTGGTGTCGGTGCTGGGGGGAACTCCACTGGGTGAGGCAATCCGCGAGGCTTACATCGAGGGCGCGATTGTCTGCGGCACAAGCGCCGGCGCGGCAGCGTTGACGAAGACGACCCTCGCAGGAAACGAGGTCGATGACGAAGGCAAGCTCGTCGAGCAGTATATCGGACCGGGGCTCGGCCTGCTCGGCTTTCACACTCTGGTCGACACCCACTTCACTCAGCGGCGGCGGCTGTATCGCCTGTTCGTGGCGATCGCGCAATTTCCGTCTTTGATGGGACTCGGGATCGACGAAGACACGGCCCTGATCGTGAAGCGGGAGATCGGCACTGTAATCGGGCGCGGCGGGGTGACGTTCGTCGATGGGAGCAGCGTCCGCTATAACAACGCCGCCGATGTGACAACGGGGCCCGAGCTTACGATCAGCGCGCTGCGCGTGGGAATCATCGGAATCGGGCAGCAGTTCAACCTGAGAAAGCGCGAAGTGCAGGCGCTTCTCACTCCGCCCGCAGCTCAGGACATGTCGGTCCGCGCTACATCATCGCGTTGATAGTTGAGAGCTTTGAGTTGCATTGCGGTGCGGGTCAGTCGGGCTGGGTCCTCTACGCGACGACGCTCGCTCGGGCGGAGCCGCTAACAACGCTCGTTCGCTCCGCTCACTCGCGCGTCTCCTGGTCGCTCGCTGAACGTCGCTTTAGAGGATCCTGCCCTCCTTCCCCTGTCCGGGATCAACTCGACCTCACCCGCCACCGCGCGATGATGGCGCGCGTCGATAGCGCTGCGTGCGGAGAGAAAGGCCCCTTGGCGCGGACAGACGACAGCTTCGAGCAGCCAAGTCCGTACGAATGAGGTACGACCTCGCGCCGCGATGCGTGAGAAATACCGGCACCAATCCGCCGCGGAGGGCAGCCATTTAGGTATGGAGGCAGACCCGGCGACGACAGACCGGTGTGGGAGAGGCTGGGCGTGCCCTCAGAAAAACATCGCGCAGTCCCGCCCCGCCTCAGAACGCCACTCACACGGCAGAAGTGAGGGCGCGGGCGAGCAGTTTTTCAGAGGGCACGCCCAGCCTCGACCCAGCCGCGATGCCGCTCCTACCTCACACCTAAAACCTCGCCTCGACGTAAAGATTGGCGCGGAAGGATTTCTCGGGGTAAATGCCTTTGGCGAGGTCGAGTCGAATGAGTCCGTCCATGAACGACGCGCCCACGCCCGCCCCGCTCAGCGGACGGCCAGGATGCGAGAAGTCATCACGCGAGCCCGCCCAGCCGAGATCGCCGAACACGATCTTACGGAATCCGACCGAGCGGGTCCCGATCTCGAGGCTCGACATCCAGAACGAGTCGCCAATCGCCGCCCCGGCGCGCTGACCGCGCACCGTCTGCACACCACCGAGGAAGAATTGTTTCTGCAGCGGCAGATGTCCGCCGGACGTCCCGCCGCCGAGCGTGAGCGCGGCGTCGAGGCCGCCGAGTCCATGCGAAAGAGTCGTCTGTAGCAAGCCGCGCGAGTAATCGAACGTCCCCGTCGCGCCCTCGAGCTTCAGGTCGGTGAGCGCACGGAAGCCGTGCGGGTCGAGGCCGACCGACGAGTGGTGCGCCACTGCCAGGCCGACGACATTGCCGTTGACGGCGTCGATGTTGGTGAGATCGCCCTTCACTCCACCCGGATGCGCGATCGCGAACTCGGTGTGAACCGTTGCGTCGAACTCTTGTTCGCCAAAAAGCCGCCACTCATCGATCAGCCCGTAGCTCTTGGTTCCCTTCAGCTCCGCGCCCCAGGTCCGATAGTAGAAGCCCTCATCGCGACCAAACAGGAGCGCGGACAAAGAGCTGCTGAATCCGAGCGGATCGCCCCAGTCATTCGCAGCGACCAGCCGCCGATACAACCCGAGTCCCACCGTGCGCCGGCCGTCGGTGCGATCGAGCCACAGCTCGCCATTTGGTGACAGGTCGGCGATGCCGAGCCGGAATTGCGCATGACCCGAGTAGCCGTTGCCCAGTACTTCGTCGACGCCCACCGCGGTGGACACACCTTCCACACGATTGAAGCGAGTGTACGCCAGCCCCCAGTTTATGGACGGCAGCTGTGGATTGAACCCGGGTTGCGCGCCGAGCGTCAGCGCCTGCGAGATGAGCGCCTCGCGCTCGCTCGCTCCGAACGTTTCCTCGCCCTCGTCATATATCGACTTCGGCAGCTCGCTCGATCGCGCGAGCGCTGCGGTGTCACACGGCACGCGCATCAGCACGAGCATATTGTCGTCGTGGCTTTCGCGGGTGCGCACCCTCTCCGTTCCTTCTTTGCACTCGTTCTGGTGCCGGGCTCGCCGCGCCGCGCGGGACACTGAATCGGTCGCCGTATCAAGGGCGGCAATCGTGAGCTCTGTCATCGGCTCCGACCCGTTGACGCTGTCGTAGGTGTAGCGCTGCTCGAGCTTGAACGGCACGTGCATGAAACTCACTTGCGCCTCGGCCTCGATGGTTTGGGATCGCGGCAGCCAGAAGCGGCCCTCGTGCAATCCGTATTCGACGGTGATCGCACTGACGTTGGCGCGCATCGGCAGGATCATCGGCTTCACCCAGCCCGGGATGTCGTCTTCGGGGTCGTCAGTGTCGTCGGCGTCTTCCTTTGCGACCGCCATGATGTCCATCTCCTGCGCCATTCGGTAAACGGCGCGCACCAGCTGTGCGGTCGATGCGTCGAACCACAGCGATCCAACCGCGACGTTCCACTTCGGTTGACGGGGACGGATCCGCAGCTCTTTCAGCTCGATGCGCTGGCCACCCGGGAGCTGGAAGCCGACCGAATCGCCGGACTCATAGGTGTAGTACGCCTCGGCGCCGTTGGCGAGCGGATGGATGATCTCGCTCTCGCTGACGTCGGCCTTCGCCATCCCTGAGCCGATCCAGAGCGTCTCCCTGCCTGGGACATAAGGGATGTCCACTTCATCCATCCCCATGTCGGGGTCGGAGTCTTCCTTGTCCAGAATTCCGTCGAGCATCGGAAACGCGCTGCGCGCTCCCTTGACGTCGACGATCGCCCCCTTGCCGCGCTGCCAGGTCACGCGCGACGCTCGCTCGGTTCGCATCATCAGCCGGTCTCTGCCAATCCGCTTGAATCCCATTCCGAGGGACATTCGCTCGTAGCCATTGGCGATGTATCCGGTGAGGGCGGTATCCTGATTCAACCGCGCCTGCCGGGCGCGGAGCAGCAGATCGCGCGCTCCCGGATCCTTGAACGCTGTCGCCAGCACCGCTGTCGTAACGGGCAGCTTTCTGGCAAGTCGCGCTTCCTTGCGCAACGAATCGTGCACGAGCTCGCGAGCGCGCAGAGAATCCCTGCGCTGCTCGCGTCGAATCGCGATCGAGTCGCGTTTCGCTTTCGAGACGCTGTCCTGCGGGTCCTTGCCGACGTGCACGGACACGGTTTGGGCGAAGACGACGGCGGCAAGGAGTGAAAGCATCCGGGAACGTCCTGTCTATTTGGGAATGTTGTACGTGAACCCGATCTGCCAAAGCACCAGATCGGTTTTGCTCTCTCTGACATTGAGGGTGACGGATCCATCGGGGTTGTCGATGATGTCACCTCTGCGGAGGTACGTCCCGGTCCCGCCGTAGTGGTACTGGGCGCCGAGGTTGAGCGCGAAGAAGGACTTGCCGAACGGAATCAAGAAGCCGCCGCCAAACACGCCGGCGCTCGTCCAGTCACCGTGGTTCGTCCGGCATTCCTGCTGGACGAGCCCGTCGGGATCTGAGACGCACGATTCGGTCTGGAGATAAACGGCGCCGTACGACGCGCTGCCGTAGGGTCTGATCGCGCCGTCGGGAAACTGCAGCTGCACCCCGAGCGTCCCGAAGCCGATGGTGTTGTTGGTGTCGAGGTTGAGCTCGATCCCGTTGAAGAATCCGAGTGGAATGTGCTCATGCCCGTATCGGATGCTCCCGCCGTCAGCCCGAATGCTGAACCAGCCCTTTGGGTCGATCTTCATCAAACCGACGACGTCGAATCCGTAACCAGTGGGCACGTTTTCAGCGAAGGCGCCCTTCGGCTGCGAGATCGCGAAGTCGCCACCAAGCGTCCAGCGCGAGGCGAACGGTCCGGCCCGGGGGGCTATTTGTGCATCGGCGACCTGTGCCGACGCGAGAATGGAAGCAGTGCACAGTACAAACACGGCCCTGGACAGCATAATTTCTCCCGCGGGTTTTTCACTCAGCGTCGGCAGAGACTGTGCCCGTACTCTGCCGACGCCATATCATTTTACGCGAACGGGTTACGCCCGGTTTCATACACCCGGGGCGCGATACTGACCTCTGGCCGGGACATTCACTGTGGTCCAATGGTGACATCTGCTGATAAAGCCGGCGCGGCGCTGAGGGTCCAGGGGCTGCGGAAGTCCTACGCTGACGTCGTCGCGGTCGACGGGCTCGATCTGCAGGTGGAGTCTGGCGAATGCTTCGGCCTGCTCGGCCCCAACGGGGCCGGTAAAACCACCACCATCGAGATCTGCGAGGGACTTCTGAGCGCCGATTCAGGCAGCGTGGAGGTCCTCGGCCGGCGCTGGGAATCCGATGCGAGCGAGCTCAAGGAGCTGCTCGGCATCCAGCTCCAGGACACCCAGCTGTCGGAGAAGCTGACTGTCGATGAGACGCTCACGCTTTTTCAGAGCTTCTATCGCGATGCCCGCGATGTGGGCGAAGTGATCGACAAAGTCGAGCTCGGTGAAAAGCGCAACGCGCGGGTCGGCGCGTTGTCGGGGGGCCAGAAACAGCGACTGGCCGTCGCGTGCGCCCTCGTGGGAAATCCCCAACTTCTTTTTCTCGATGAGCCGACGACCGGCCTGGATCCCCAATCGCGGCGGCAGCTGTGGGACCTGATCTCGCAATTCCAGTCCGAGGGCCGGACGATCCTGCTCACGACCCACTACATGGAAGAGGCAGAGCGCCTCTGCGACCGCGTCGCGATCGTCGATCACGGACACGTCATCGCGCTCGGATCGCCTCGCGAGTTGATCGACGCGCTCGACGTCTCACACCTTCCGCCGCCGGAGCCGCGCAAGACGACGGCGACGCTGGAAGATGTGTTTGTCTCGCTGACAGGGAGAACCTTGCGCGATGAGTGATCCGCGGCCGTCGAGTCGGCGCGGCTTCAAAAACAGCTCGCTGGTGCAGCTCACGCTGGTGCGGTTCCGTGAGTTCATCCGCGAGCCCGAAGCCGTGTTCTGGACTTTCATCTTCCCGGTGCTGCTCGCAGCCGGGCTGGGCATCGCCTTCCGGCAGCGCGGCCCGGACCGGATCCAGATCGGAGTCGTCGGTGACTCGTCCGCGCGCGTGGCCGTGACCGAAGCGCTGAAGAAGGACAGCACGCTGCTGGTGCGATCGTTCGACGACAGCGCCGGCGCCCGCGCTCTGCGCACCGGAAAAGTCGCCCTGCTGGTGAGACCCGGTGCCACGAGTGACAGCGTGCGTTACGTCTATGATCGTCAGCGTAGCGACGCCGTTAGTGCACGCGTGGAAGTCGATCGCGCGGTACAGCGCGGCGCCGGCCAGATCGATCCCGTGCGCGCGACTGACACCTATATCACCGAGAAGGGCTCGCGCTACATCGATTTTCTGATTCCCGGCCTGCTCGGCATGAACCTGATGGGATCGAGCATCTGGGGGCTGGCTTTCTCGATCGTAACGGCGCGCAGCAAGAAGCTGCTCAAGCGTCTGATGGCGACGCCGATGTCTCGCGTCGAGTACCTGTTCTCGTTCCTCGCGTCGCGGCTAGTGTTCCTGATTCTGGAAGTCGTAACCCTGCTGGGCTTCGGCTATCTCGCGTTCGGCGTGCCGTTCCGCGGATCGCTCATAACACTGTTCATCATCTGCCTGGTCGGTGCCGTCTCGTTCGGTGGACTCGGACTGCTGACGGCTTCGCGCGCGCGTACGACCGAAGCGGTGTCGGGAATCGCCAACTTCATCATGCTGCCGATGTGGATCTTCTCCGGCGTTTTCTTTTCGTCGGAGAATTTCCCCGCCGCGGTGCAGCCTTTCATCAAGCTGCTGCCCCTCACCGCGGTGAACGACGCTTTGCGCGCGAACATGCTCGAGGGTGCATCTTTCGCCGCCATTTCGCCGGAGCTGCTCATCACCCTTGCCTGGGGCGTGGTGACGTTCTTCGCGGCCCTGAAACTGTTTCGTTGGCGGTAGGATGACCGGTTCGTCGTTGACCGCATCCCGGAATGTTCTCGCGGTCAATGGAGCGCTGTCGATTCCGCGCGCCGAGCTCGACGTTCGCGTTTCGCGCTCGTCGGGGGCGGGCGGGCAGCATGTCAACAAGACCTCGTCGCGGGTGGAGATCTTCTGGAACGTCCGCACATCGGGAGCGGTCACCGAGGAGCAGCGCGCGCTACTTCTGTCGCGGCTCGAGTCGAAGCTCAACGCCGACGGCAGCATTCGCGTCGTCGCCAGCGACATGCGCAGTCAGTCCCGGAATCGGGAGATCGCGGAAGAGCGCCTCGCCGATGTGGTAAGGCGGGCTCTGGTCGTGCGGCGCAAGCGTAAACCCACCAAACCAACCCGCGCCGCCAAGGAAGCGAGACTCGAATCCAAGAAGCGGCACTCGAGGAAGAAGGACGAGCGCCGCACCAGGTCCTTCGATTGAACGGCGAACGCGCCCACGCTTCACGCGCGCAGATCGCTGCGGCGTTCGCATCGATCTATCTGGTTTGGGGATCGACTTATCTCGCAATCCGCTACGCGGTCGAAACGATTCCTCCCTTTATCATGGGCGGAACGCGCTTCGTCATCTCGGGCGCCCTGCTGTATTTCTGGGCGCGCTCGCGCGGCGCGGCGGGACCGACGCGGGTCAACTGGAGGAACGCCGTCATCGCGGGCGGCTTCCTTCTACTTGGCGGCAACGGCGCGGTAGTGTGGGCCGAGCAGTTCATGCCGTCCGGGCTCACGGCCCTTCTCGTTTCCATTCTTCCCTTCTGGCTCGTGATCATCGAGTGGGTACGACCGCCGCGCCAACGTCCGAGTGGTGCGATCCTCGTCGGGCTCGTGCTCGGCTTCGCCGGAATTGTCGTCCTCGTCGGACCATCCGAGTTGGGCGGACACGATGATGCGAGTCCGCTGGGCACGCTGGTGCTGATTCTCGGCTCACTCTCATGGGCGATTGGGTCCTTCTGGTCGCGCGACGCCGAACTACCTGCATCGGGTCTGCTCACCACCGGCATGGAGATGCTGGGAGGCGGCGTGCTGATGCTGATCGTCGGATCGCTCACCGGTGAGCTGAGCCACTTTAACCTCCATGGCGTCTCCCACGCTTCGATGATTGGACTCGTCTACCTGATCACTTTCGGCTCGCTGATCGGATTCACGTCCTACATCTGGCTGCTCGACAAGGTCTCGCCGGCACAGCTTGGCACTTACGCGTATGTGAATCCGATCGTGGCAGTGTTGCTCGGCTGGGCAATCGCCGGCGAAAAACTGTCGGTGCGGACCGCAGTCGCCGCTGCCATCGTCATCGGGGGCGTCGCGCTTATCACGATCGCCCGGACAGCGAGCGCGCGAAGTGCCTGAACGGGTCGTGAAGTCGCTCGACATTTGCGCTCAGCGCCTCGTCAATCAGGGTCTGGTCAGACCGGCGATTGCTAAAGCAAGCGAAGTCGTGAGAACCCTCGGCGCGGCTCAAGCTCAGGATTACTTCGGCGGAAAATGGGGGCTGGCGCAGCGCACACGCGGAGCCACAGAAGTCGATGTAGAGGCCGACTTGAGCACGGGCGCGATCCTGCGCACCCATGTTCTTCGCCCGACATGGCATTTCGTGGCGCCTGAAGACATCCGCTGGATGCTCGCCCTCACGGCGCCGCGTGTCCGCATGGTGTTGGCTCACTACGATCGAACGCTCGGAATCGACGCGAAGGTGTTGCGACAAAGTCGTGTCGCCCTGACCCGCGCACTGGGCAACGGTCGGCAACTCACCCGTGCCGAGCTCGCTGGCGAGCTGGCCAAAGCCGGCGTTCGCGTCGATGGTACGCAAAGGCTCGCGCGGATCGTGATGCACGCCGAGCTCGACGCTCTGATTTGCAGCGGGGCCAGGCGTGGGAAGCAGTTTACCTATGCGTTGCTCGACGAGCGAGCGCCACCGTCCCGGGCGATGGAGCGTGACGCGGCAATGCACGAGCTCGCTTGCCGGTACTTCACCACTCGAGGACCAGCAACCGAAGCCGATTTCGCGTGGTGGTCGGGACTGACCAAGGGCGACGCAGTCCGCGCGGCTCAATCCGCCGAGTCGTCGCTCGACTCGGCAGCAATCGGCAAGACCAGATACTGGTTTCCGCGAGCACGCGCGCCACGGTTGAAATCACCACTCGTGCGCCTGCTCTCGACGTACGACGAGTATTTCATCGGCCTGCGCGATCGCAGCGCAATGCACGGCCGCCTCTCGTCAGCGCGAGATCTCGAGCGGGTTGGGTTTCCGTCGATGAATCTGGTCACCATCGATGGCCAGGCCGTCGGCGAATGGACCCGGACGGTCAAGCCAAAATCCGGCACCATCGCGGTCAAGCTCTACATCGCGCTCAGGGCAAAGGAGCGGGAAGGAATCGCGCGCGAGGTCGACAGGCTCGCCGCCTTCTCAGGCTGCCGGTATGATATTGTTCTGAAGCGCGCTTAATAGAGGGAGAAATGGCCAATACCGGACCCTGCAAGCACATCTCGGCAATCACTTCCGTCAAACAGCCCGAGGAGCGCGTCTGCGAGGACTGCATCAAGATCGGCTCGCGGTGGGTGCATCTGCGCACGTGTCAGGAGTGCGGCGGGACGCGGTGCTGCGACGATTCCCCGAACCGGCACGCCACCAAACACGCGCACTCCACCGGGCACCCCGTGATCGCGTCCGCGGAGCCCGGTGAGCGTTGGTTGTTCTGTTATCCGGACAACGATTTTGCGGAATACTGAGATATCCGCGCGGAAGTGCGACTGAACGGGCGGGAGGCGTCAGTTGTGCAGGCGAGAGGCGACGGGTTACAACCGTAGGACGTTGCACTGCGCCATTCACTGCGTTTCGCACCGACAGTACGTCCCACGGTCGTAACCTGAAGCCAGGCGCCTGATCCCAGACGCCTCCCGCCCGTTCAGTTGCAGTTAACAAGCTGACCTCGCTCTACTACGACAATTCCCCGGCCGCCTCGTGTGCCGCGACGCCTCGCGCGGCGTGCGGAATCGGGTGCTCCGCCGTGCGGCGCTTGTACACGCCGAACTTGCTGAGTACCCACTCCCTCCACTCGTCGAGGATCTCGTAGAAGGTCGGGATCACCACCAACGTCAGCAACGTTGACGTGATCACGCCGCCGATGACAGCGCGTCCCAGCGGCGCGCGGAATTCGGCGCCTTCGCCGACTCCCAGTGCGACGGGAATCATCCCCGCGATCAGCGCCAGCGTCGTCATCATGATCGGACGCAGTCGGATCGCACCCGCCTGAATCAGCGCTTCACGCCGCGGCAGCCCTTCCTTCTCGCGCGCCCACTTCGCGAAGTCGATCAGCAGGATCGCGTTCTTCGCGACGATGCCCATCAACAGGATCACGCCGATCAGGCTCATGATGTTGATGGTGGTATTAGTGAACATCAGCGCCAGCATGACGCCGATCAGCGACAACGGCAGCGAGACCATGATCGCCAGCGGCTCGAGGAAAGATCCGAACTGCATGACGAGGATGAGGTACATCAGCATCACGGCGATGCCGAGTGCCGAGAAGATTCTGCCGAACACCTCGTTCTGGCTGTCGACTTCCCCGCCCTGGGTGATTCGCACACCCGCCGGCAGCGTGATCTTGGCGATCTTGGCGTTGATGTCCTTCATCACTTCCGTAAGCGGCCGGCCCGACGTATTGGCTTCGACGGTCACAACCGGATCCGCGTCGAGGTGACTGATCTGCGCCGGTCCAAGTGACTGGGTGATCGTGGCGATCTGACCAAGCGGCAGGGTACGCGGATTTCCGTCCGGTCCCGTCACGACGATCGGCAGCTGCTCGAGATCGGCGGCGCGCTGCCGCGCCTCAGGCGCGAGACGCACGTTGACCTCGCGCATCTCGTCGCTCGGATCGACCCAGTCGCCCGCCTTGATTCCGGCGAACGCGGGCCGCAGCGACTGCGCGACCTGCGCGACGGTCACGCCAAGCGTTCCGGCGAGCCCGCGGTTGACATCGACCTCGAGCTCGGGCTTCTGACCCTTCGTCGAGAGTCCCACATCCACCGCACCCTTCACCTGCCGCACCTGGTCGGCGATCAGCTCGGCGGACGGCGTCATCGACTTGATGGTGCCGCCGCGGAGCTGGATCTGAATCTGCTTCTGCGCGCCGCCGAAGTTATTGGTGAACACCGACATCGTTGCTCCGCCGATTCTTCCAACTTCGCCACGCAGCTGTCGTCCAAAATCCTCGGCGCCGATGTTCCGGTCTGCTTTCGGGAACAGTCGCACGTACACGCTGCCGACGTTCACATCGCCGGTCGATCCGCCGACGGTGGTGTAGGTGAACCTCACGACATCCTTGTGCTCGCGCGCGATCCGCGCTGCTTCTTCGGCCTTGATCTCGGTGTAGGCGAGATTCGATCCGGGCGGAGTCTCTACCGCGATCGTAACCTCGGACTGATCCTCAGCGCCGAAAAAGCTGGCGCCGACGAGGCCGACCGCAGGCAGTGCCAGCGCGCCGATGAACGAACCGACCGCGATCAACACCATTGCCACCCGGTGATCGAGCGCCCAGGCGACCAGCAGCTTGTAGCGCTGCGCCATGCGATTGAACCACTGGTTGAACCGCTCGAGGGCGCGCGCGACTGGATTGCGACGCTCGTGCGCCTCGGTCTGTGGATCGGGCCAGTACGCCGAGAGCATCGGGTCGAGCGAGAACGAAACGAACAGCGAGACGAGCACCGACGAAGCAATGGTGAGAGCGAACGGCTTGAACCACTGGCCCGCGACTCCGTACATGAACGCCACCGGCACGAATACCGCCACGATCGAGAAAGTCGTCGCCGCCACGGCGAGCCCGATCTCGTCGGTCCCTTCATGCGATGCAGTAACGTGATCCTTACCCATCTCGATGTGTCGCACGATGTTCTCGCGCACCACGATGGCGTCGTCGATCAATATTCCGATCGCCAGCGACAGGCCGAGCAGCGACATGGTGTTCAGGGTGAATCCGAACGCCCACACCGCGATGAAGGACGCCAGCACCGACACAGGGAGTGCCAGACCGGTGATGACCGTCGATCTCCAGGAATTCAGGAACACGAAGACCACGAGCACCGTCAGCAGGGCGCCCTCGAGCAGCGCCTCCTCGACGTTGTGCACCGAATCGGAGACGCGCTTGCCCGCATCGCGCACGATGTCCATCGTCACGCCCGGGGGCAGAGTCTTCTGAATCTCGGCCACCTGCTTTCTGATCTTGTCGCTGACGTCGGTGGTGCTGTAGCCCTTGGCCTTGACGATGTCGATGCCGACACCCTCAACGCCGTTGTAGAGCGCGATCGATCGCTGCTCCTGAGTGCCGTCGATTGCATCGGCGACCTGGCCGAGCCTGACGATTTGTCCGTTGCGCTCTGTCACCACGAGGTTCATGAAATCCTGCGGCCCCTCGAGCCGGCCCTGAAGCCGAATGGTGCGCTCCTCGAGATTGCCGTTCACCCGACCGACCGGCGCGGCGAGATTCTGCGCCTGAAGCGCGCCGACGACCTGGCCGACACTGATGCCCGCCGCCTGGAGCGCGTCGGGTCTCAGCTGAATGGTCATCTCACGCTTCACGCCACCAACGAGCTGGACCTGCGCGATGCCGGCGATGCCGCGCAGCTTGCTCGTGATGTCGGGATCGGCGAGGCGCGTCAGCTGCGCCGGCGTCATCGTCTTCGAGGCCAGCGAGATCGACACGATAGGGATGTCCGCCGGATCGAACCTCTGGAGCACCGGCTCCTTCATCTCCACCGGGAGATCCGCGCGAATCGTCGAGATTGCGTCGCGGATGTCCTGGGTGCCGACCTGCGGATCCTTCTCGAACAGAAAGACCGTCACGATTTGCGCGTAGCCGTCGCCGGCGGTGCCGAAGATCTGATCGACGCCCGAGATTCCCTTGATGGCGTCCTCGACCGGCTTGAGCACTTCGCGCTCCACACCCTCGGGAGATGCACCCGGGTAAGGAATGAAGGTGAGAACTACCGGCTGCTGGATGTCGGGGAACTCGTCCGTCTGCAGACGCCACAGCGCAAACAAGCCGAATACGACCAGCGCCACCATCGTGACGACGGTGATCATCGGCCGCTTGATCGCGAAATCCGAAATTACCATAAGATCAACTCCCCCCACCCTGGACAACCGGCGCCGGCGTTGCGCCCGGCGGCGCGGAAACCTTCACCGGAGTGCCCGGCGTGATTCCCTGCGCGGCACCGAGCAGCAACGTGTCGCCCGCCTGCAGTCCCGACAGGACTTCCACCGTCTCGGACGCCTTGTCCGTGACGCCAATCTGGATCTGAACCTTCTCGGCCTTCCCACCCTTCACTCTCACCACCGACGGCGCCGTTCCGCGCACATCGACCGCGGTCGTCGGAACGACAAGACCCGTCCTGGTGGCCGTGGACATCCGGCCGGTCGCGAACAGGCCGCCGACCAGAGTGCGACCTGCGTTCGGAATCGACACGTAAATGCGTACCTGACGCGTCGTCGGATCGGCAGTCGGATTGACCCGCACGATGTGTCCGACGAATTCACGTCCGGGGTATCCGCTCACGGTAAATGTTACCGGCACACCGACCCTGATCGACGACAGCTGTTCGGCCGGAACCGATGCCTCCAGGCGCATGCTCGACGGATCTACGACGGTGAAGAGAGACGTACCCGGCTGAACGATGTCGCCCGCTGACACCGGGCGCTCGCTTACGACACCACCGAACGGGGCAGTGACCGTCGTGCTGCGGAACTGCTTCTGCGCCGATGCCAGCCTCGAGTTCGCATCCTCGAGCGCCGCCTGCGCCGCGATCGATGCGCGCCGCGACTGCTCGATGTCCCGCTCGGCGATCGCGCCGGCAGACAAGAGCTTCTCGTTGCGGGCGAGATCGCGCGCCGCGATATCCGCCGCGTTACGCGCGGCAACCACTTGGGCGCGGGCAGAGTTGTAAGCGTCCTGGATGCCGCTCGCATCGATGCGCGCGAGCACCGTCCCGGCGTTCACCGCCTGCCCCTGGTCGGCGTAGGTCTGCAACACGCTGCCCTGTACCTGCGCGCGCAGCACGGCTTCGCGCTCGGGCTCCAGAGTGCCGGAGAGTGACGGGCCCGACATGATCGCTCCCGTCGTCGCGACAGCGATGTTCTCGGGTCCGACCATGATCGTCTCGGTCTTCGTCGTCTCGGCGGCGGACACCTTGTCGCTCTTGCTGCGCGCGAAGGCGAACAGCAGGATCAAAATCAACAGCACCGCGCCGGCGATCGTGTATGTCCTGCTACTGAATCTCTTCATATATGTTCTCGTCTACTGTGGTGGAATGCCGGTCGCCTGCTGTCCCTGAGCCTGCTGCTGTGCCGCCTGCGCCGCCGGAGTCGTCGACTGCGGTTGCTGTTGCTGCTGTGACGCCGCTGCCTGTGATTGCGCCTGAGCCTGCGCCGCACCACTCGTGCTCTGAAGCGGCAGATTCGGAAGGAGCGCGAGCTTGACGCGCGCCACCTGAAGATTTCTCGCCGCCAACGCCCGGTTTGCTACCGCCTGCTCGAGCAGAATTCGCGCATCGTTGAGCTCGATCTGGGTCGAGATCCCTTCCTTGTAGCGGACTTCGGCAATCGAGTACGCGCGCTGTGCCTGTTCCGCGGTTCCCTGGCTCGCTTCCCACGCCGCCGTCGCCTGCAGGAGATTGTTGATCGTCACGCGTGAGTCGAGGGCGGCGAATTCCCGCAGCTGGTCGTATCGCGCCTCCGCTTCGCGAAGGTTCGCCTCGGCGACGAGCTGATCACCCTTGATGCGACCGCCGGTGAAGAGCGGAATCTGGGACGCAACGCCGATCGTCCAGTTCGTCCTGAAATCCGCGGAGCCGGGGAAGCTGCTCAACGGAAACGCGACCTTCCCGTACTGCGACGTCAGCGCGAGTGTTGGAAAGCGCTGCGCCTTGGCAACCTTCAACAGTCCGCGCTGCGCATCGATCGCTTCCGCCGCCTGCCTTACCGTCGCGCGGTCCACCGCGGCGGTGTCGGCATGGATGCCGACGCTGGCGAGCGCGGCATTGACCGCCGCGGAATCATCGACAGCAGTAGTGAGCTGCACGGGCGCGTCGAGCGGAAGATTGAGCAGCTGCTTGAGCCGCAGGTACGCGACCTCGCGGTCACTCTGTCGCTGGATCACTATCGGGCGCTGATTGGCGCTCGACACCTGGGCGCGCAGCAGCTCGAACTCCGACACGTTGCCGACGGTGCGCGCGAGCTGCGTCTGGCGCAGCACCGCTTCCGTCTGAACCGATGACGATTCGGCGAGCGCTACGAGGCGGTCGGCCAGCGCGGCGTCGAAGTAGGCCTGGGTTACATCAAGCCGAAGCTGCGCCTGTTGCGCAGTGAGCTCGATGTCGGCGGAACGACGGCCGGCGTTGGCGGCCTGATTCTGTCCGGAGATGCGCCCGCCTGCGAACAGGTTCTGGGAGAACGAGAGTCCGAGGTTGTACTGGTTCTTGGCGCCGAAGCCGAGGCTGCCGAACGACGAGAACGGATTTCCGCCCAGCGCGCAGCGATTCGCATCCTCGAGTCCTGCAAGTCGCTCGTCGGTCGTTGCGCTGGCGTCGCGCAAATACTGATCGCACGGTGCAGGCGGCGGAGCCGGTTTCGTCGTGTCGATCGGCGGCCCGCCACCGAGGGCCTCGAATTGGGAGGCCAGGGTGCGGGTATAGCTCGCGCTGCCATTAAGCTGCGGTAATCTGAGACTGCGTGCCTGGTACTGTTGTCCGTGGGCGCGCTCCACACCGGCGCGCGCGATGCGAATCTCTTCGCTCTGAGATTCAGCCAGACGCACTGCTTCGTCGAGACTGATCGCGCGTGGTGCATTGGCGGACATCTGCACCGACGGTGAGGTCGGGACCTGCGCGCGCGCAACGGCGGGCGCGAACGCGCCAACGGCGATAGACAATCTGAGTATTCGGCCGAGCCCGCGGGCGCGGCCGGGAAGGTTTTTTGGAGGCACTGTTCAGGCTGAAAGTTGTTTCGGTCGCTTGCTATGCTTACTCGTCGTTTTGCGCGCCCCATTTTCGACACCGAGGGCCCGAAGAAGGAGCCGGGTGTACATTCGCGCCGCCCGTTCCAGCGGCTGAGGGAAGACGTCGGGCATCATGTCCCGCCCCATAGCGTCGGAAAAAATCGCCCCCATCAGCATCGCCGCCGCGGATTTCGGGTCGAACTTCTCGCTGATCCAGCCATCGCGTTTAAGTGCAGCGAGGTAGTGGCAGAGGTCGTTGGATGCTTGCTTCGGGACGTAACTGGCGCATTCGGACATGTCGGGCCGCTCCTCGATCTCGCTCATCGTCTTACGGATGATCGAGCTCCGGAGTCTCAGATGCTGCATGAAGGAGTCACTCCACTCCGTCAGCTCCCGTTCCGGATCCGCCGGAACGTCCGGCAGAGCTTCGAGGCCGGCGGATTGCGTGATGTGCTGCATGGCCTCGCGGATCAGCGCCTCCTTGGAACCGAATTGCCGGAAGATCGTGATCTCGTTTACGCCCGCGGCATCGGCGATGCGGCGAGTGGTGGAACCCCGGAAGCCGTGCTGGGCAAAGACTCCAGCCGCCGCGGAAAGGATTTCGTCTCTTTTCATGGGCCCGGATAGTATCCGGGAATACGAGGTAATGCAAGTAGTCACTTACTTACACATTCGTTCCTACTATTGAGGCCAAGGCAGAATTACGATGCCCGACAAACCCGACCTGGAGTCCGCCTTCGACGCCGCCATTGGACTCGTGGACAAATCCGTTCGCGCGCAGATGAAAGCGGCCGATGGAGAGTCCGCCAAACCGCAGCTCCAGCAGCTGAAAGAGGAGCTCAAGCAGCAGAGATCACGCGCCGCCGAGCGGGGTGACATTGACCGGGACTGGTTCAAGGGAACGATGCGCTGGCTGGTGGGGTGGGTGCCCGAAAACGACCCACAGTTGATCGCCGCGATGGGACGCATCGCTCGCGCCGCACCGCCGAGCCTCTCCTGACAGCGCTGGCCGCGCTGATTGCCTATATTCGAAACGTGCAGCGTTCATGGGTATTTCGCGGCTTCGCCACCTTCATGGCGGTGTGGCTCGCCATTTGTCTGGCCGAGCCACTGCAGCTGCACACCTGCGTCATGCACGGTGGGCTGGCGATCGACGTCGCGGGCCATCACGGCGATATGGGGACTGGCTCGTCCGGCCTCACTGCTGCCGGGCATCATGCTCAGATGGCGTCGCACGTCGGCGATCATGGCGACCATGGCCAGCCCGATCACCATTCCCGGCAGTGCAGCTGCCTGGGTGATTGCAATACCGGCAAGACGCCGGTCGGCCTCGCGGCAACGGGCATCGGCTTCGATGCCCCGCTCCTCTCCAGCATCGACCCGGCATACGATTACGCATCGCCGTCACTGGTCGCGCCGCATTTCCTCCTTCCGTTCTCCAACGGACCTCCCGCCGCTTCCTCTCGCGCGTAACTGAGCCGCCTTCGCGGCTCCGCGCATCCGTAGTAGCTCCACCAACTCCGCCGCGGTGTGCGCCGTTGTCGCGGATCCATACCGGAATAGAGGAAGTCATGTCAGTCATGCTGTCGTTGCGGCGTCGTGCGCTCCGTATCGCCGCGTTCACTCTTTCATTGGCCGCGTTCGCGTCGGCGCGAGCGTTTGCACAGGCAGGCGGTGAGATCGCGGGTAAAGTCGTTACCGCTGCCGATTCGCCTGTCGTCGGCGCGTTTGTATCAGTCGACGATGCCGAGCCAATCACCCAGACCGACGCGGACGGAGGTTTCCGCATCAGCGGTCTTACAGCCGGCAGGCATAGCGTCATCGTCCGCCGCTCCGGCTACGTGCCCTCGATCGATTCGGTCGATGTCTCGGCGCTGATCACGAGCCAGCTCAACATCGTTCTCTCCGAAAAAGTCGCGACCCTTGCCGGCGTCACGGTAATCGGCACCAGAACCGATCTTGCTGAGCGCCGTGAGCAGCTCGCGCGGGTGCCTGGCGGCGTGGCGATGATCGAGGCGCCGCAGATTCGAGCAACCCGTCAGGCCAATCTGAAAGACGTATTGCAGTTCGTCCCGGGCGTTTACATCCAGCCCCGATTCGGCGCGGCAGACGAGAGCCAGATCTCGATTCGCGGTTCCGGGCTGCGCAACAATTTCCACGCGCGCGGTGTGAACCTGCTCGTCAACGGGATGCCCTACCGCAACGCCGACGGCTTCACCGATTTCGAGTCGCTCGAGATGCTGACGGCGGAATCGATCGAGGTTTACAAGGGCGGGAATGCGCTTCGCTATGGTGGATCGACCGTTGGCGGCGCGATCAATCTCGACACCAAGACCGGTTACAGCTCGAGTCCGCTGTCGCTGTTCGGACAGGGTGGCAGCTTCGGCTTCTACAAAACCCAGCTCGAATCGGGTGGCTCGCACGGACCCGCAGATTATTACGTCAGCTACGGAAGGACTTCTCTCGACGGCTATCGTGAATGGTCCGCCCAGCGTCGCGATCGTCTGAATCTCCACGCCGGTTATCGGCTCTCCGACAACACCGATCTGCGCGCTTTCTACTTCTTCGCGCATGTGAACGAGCAGCTACCGGGCGCCCTGGATCGCGCGACTTTCGAGAACAGCCCACGCGCCGCCGATCCGACTAACGTCACCAATCGATGGGGACGCGACTACAACCTGCACCACGTCGGCCTTCAGCTGCGCGCACAGCTATCGCCGAATCAACGCCTCGAGATCAGTCCGTACATGCAGTACCGCGACATCGATCATCCGATCTTCGAGGTATTGTCACAGGTCAGCCACGACTTCGGCGCCGAGATCCGCTACGAGAATACGGCGTCGCTCGGCAGCCTGGGAAATCAGCTCACGCTCGGCTTTCAGCCGGCACACGAGTCACTCGCCAACAAGCAATATCAGAACGACCGTGGCTCACACGGCGCGCTTACCAAGGATCAACGCGATGGCGCCACCAATTTCGCGCTCTACGCTGAAGATCTGATTTCACTCACGCCGCGATTCTCCGCGGTTCTCGGGCTGCGCGCAGAGCACGCTACTCGCGAGACGAAAGATTTCTTCTTGTCTAACGGCGATCAGTCCGACAGGCGAACCTACACGCCGGTTAATCCAAAGGTGGGATTCATTTATTCGGTCGGCGCCGGCGACCAGATCTTCGGCAACGCCAGTAGGAGCTTCGAGCCGCCCCTTCTTCTGGAGCTGAATAGCCTGACGGTTCCGGGCTATATCGATCTCGAGGGACAGAGCGCGTGGCAGTACGAGCTCGGTGGTCGTGGCCGACGGCTCGGCCTCAACTGGGATCTCTCGCTGTACGACGTCGAGCTCAGAAACGAGATCCTCAACGTCAACGTTCAGCCCTTCGCCGGCGCGACGTTCACCGTGCCGAGCTATCGTAACGCCCCGCGCACACGGCACACCGGCGTCGAATTCGGACTGGGCTATCAGCTTCCGGGCGCGGTTTTCGTGCACGGAGATGTTGGGGACCATCTGTCGGTCAGAACTTCGTACACTCTGGCGCGCTACACTTACGTCGATGATTCGAGCTACAAGGGCAACGACATACCGGGCGCGCCGAGTCAGGTGCTCCACCTCGAGGTGAAGTACACCAATCCGCTTGGCTTCTCGATCGCCCCGACTGTGGAGTGGATCCCGCAACCGTATTTTCTGGATAGTCGGAATACGGTGAAAAACGATGGCTGGACCAACATCTCCCTGCGTGCTGACTGGAGGAGCTCGAACGGCATGACGATTTTCGTCGCGGGACAGAATCTGGCCAACCGGCGATTCTCTCAGTCGGTGCAGGTCGACAACGCCGCTGGAAAATATTTTGAGCCGGCGGACTCACGCTCCTTTTACGCCGGACTCCGCTGGACGCCTTGAAGACCCCCCTTCGATCGATCAATCGCCGCGTCGGAGTAGCGGCGATCTGGTTGTTGTGCGCGCTGACGTTGGTGACGTTCGTCAAACCGGCGACCGCGCGTATGCTGCACGCGACGTTGCTGCGCTCGACGCCAGCGGCGAACAGCCGACTCGACTCGCCGCCGCCCGCCATCCGACTGGTATTCAGCGAGCAGGTGGTCCCCGAGCTGAGTCAGATCTCCGTCGTGGACTCCGCCGGTGCAACAGTGGCCCTGAAGGTGGCGAACGATCCACACGACGTGCACACCCTCGTCGGGCAAATCGGTCGAGGGCTGCCATCGGGTACGTACAAGATCGTCTGGCGGGTGCTTTCCGCTGATGGACACCCGGTCGGTGGGAATTTCACATTCTCGATTGCGGGCTCCGTGGCGAAAGGCGCCGCGCCGATCGCAGCGACGCCGGCACCGGCGGTGGATACCGCAAAGCCTGGGATAGTCGCGGACAGCGTCGGATCGCACGCGCAGATGGAGATGCCCGAGAGCAAGCCGGTTCCCGTGGTTGCGTCAATACTGCGAGGACTTGGCCTTGGCGCGCTGATGACTGGTGTCGGGCTACTCTTTTTCGGACTGACGGCGCGGGAGTATGGAAGCTTCACTCCGCGGTCGGCCATTTCGCGCGCGATCGCCATCGGCGCGATTCTGCTGGTGATTCATCTGATCGTGTGGATGGATCACGTCTCTCCAACCGGCCATTTGAACGGCGCGTTCGTGGGATCGCTGTTCGGATCGACGATCGGACGCGTCGAGCTGCTTAGGACTGTTCTCGCCGTTCTAACGCTGTGGGCGATCGCGCTCGCAAAACATCAGAAGCTGGCGCTCGTAATCGGTGTCGCGTGTCTTGTGATAAGTGGCGCAATCGGGCATCCCGCTGCGATCGATCCGCTACTCGCGATACCAGCGAAGATTCTTCATCTGCTGGCGGCGACGGCGTGGCTGGGAGGATTGGTGTGGCTGGTTTGGCTGGCGACGTCTGATGAAGCTGCCGCACGCGCCGAAGCGCCAAGAGTTTCTTCGATCGCGCTCATCTCGGTGATCGTCGTCGCGCTGTCCGGTCTGGCTCAGGCCGTGATGTTTCTCAATACTGTTGGCGACTTGATCCATTCGACCTACGGGAAGCTGGTGCTCGCCAAGATCCTGGGTGTCGTCATCCTGGTGGGATATGGCGCCTACAATCGCTTCGGTCTGCTCCCCTCGATTGCGACGACTGATTCTCCAGCCCGGCTGGCGCGATCCGTACGTCAGGAAATCACGCTGATGATGGTTCTTGTCGTGATCGGTGGCTTCCTTGCCTACGTCCCGACACCGCCAGTAGCGCGATCGGCGATCACCGCACAGCTGGGGAGTCTCCAATGAGGGCGCTCTCGCCGTCGCAGTCCAAGAAGAGGGCGCGACTGATACTCGTTGCGCTGCTCATCACGGTTCCTTCTGTTGCATTGGCGCACGCGGTAGTCTTTCCGAAGACATCAGCGCCGGGCGCGTACGAGAAGTACGTTCTGCGCGTACCCAACGAGCGTGACATTCCAACCACGCGGGTGGAGCTGCATTTTCCTCCGGGGTTGCGCGTGGTGTCCTTCGGGGATGTGGCGGGGTGGGCTCTTCAGGTGCTCACGGACACCGCACAGCGGATCACCGGTGCAGTCTGGACGGGCAACCTCCCGAAGGAGCGCTTCATCGAGTTTCCCTTCATAGCGGTGAATCCAAAGGACAGTGTCCGGCTGACGTGGCCCACTATTCAGACGTACGCGAACGGTGAAACGGTGCGCTGGACGGACCCCGACACCGCCGCGAAATCCCCGGTGTCGTCGACGGTGGTATCGAACGCGACCGCGGTCGCGGTACCGGTCAAAGTCTCGAGGACGTCCCTCTACATCTCTATTGTCGCGACGGTGGTCGCCCTCACGGCATTGGGGCTCGCTCTCCGGGGAAAAGAGAGGGGCGCGTCGTAGATGCGACTGAGGCCCGAGGACTAACGGCATCTATGATCGAGGATTAATTGAGGATCCGGAACCATTGAGGACTGCTGACGGCTTGTTCTCAATAGTCTGCCGTTCTCGATGAATCTGCGGTCATAGATGCTTTTAGTCCTCGGGCCTCAGTCACAGCACTAAACCTCACTGATCTACCCATTATCTATCGCGGCTTGACGTACCAACTTTTCTTGATATATTGAGCCCATGGCTACTTCGGTTCATTCCCGCACTGAGCGCGCTGTCGAGCTCTTCCACGCACTGTCGGACGAAACGCGACTGGACATAGTCGAGCTACTCCGCAAAGGCGAACGATGTGTGTGCGAGCTCACCGACTCGCTCGATGCCGCGCAGTCTCGGCTGTCCTTCCATCTCCGCGTTCTGCGCGATGCGGGGATCGTTCGCGACCGGAAGGATGGACGCTGGGTGCACTACGAGCTGGAGCCCGATGCATTCGAGGAAATGGAGACCCTGATCGCCGCAATGAAGCCACGCGCGACCGGGAGATCCGCTGCCTGCTGTGACTGATTTTTTTTCACCTATACATCAAGAAATCTTGTTAGGAGAAACGATGAGTGATTCAACCTTGAAGGACAGCGTCAAAGTGAGATACGGGCAGGCAGCCCTTCGCGTCTCTGACGGCGCTACGGCAAACAGTTGCTGCGGGTCGAGCGCTTGTTGCGGCACGACGACCGCGACCTGGGATCCGATCACGTCCGACCTTTACGACGAGAAACAGAAAGCCGGCATTCCAGCAGAAGCGGTATTGGCATCTCTTGGCTGCGGGAACCCCACCGCGCTCGCCACCCTGAAGGAGGGCGAGACGGTTCTCGACCTCGGCTCAGGCGGCGGAATCGACGTTCTCCTGTCCGCCAAAAGGGTCGGCCCGACCGGAAAGGCATATGGCCTCGACATGACCGACGAAATGCTCGCGCTCGCAAATGAAAACAAGCGACGGGCGCGCGCCGACAACGTCGAGTTCCTCAGGGGTGACATCGAGCAGATCCCCCTCCCTGATGCCTCGGTTGACGTCATCATCTCGAATTGCGTCATCAACCTCGCGGCAGACAAGAACAAGGTGCTGAGCGAGGCATTCCGTGTTCTCAAGCCAGGCGGCAGATTCGCCGTATCCGACGTGGTGGTGCGCGGCGACGTCCCGCGCGAAGTCAGGACGAGTATGGAGCTGTGGCTGGGGTGCGTAGCGGGCGCGTTGGAGGAGCAGGAGTTCAAATCCATGTTACGCAGCGCGGGATTTGCGAAGCCCTCCGTAGAGCCGACCCGGATCTACAAGGCCGCTGATGCGGCGGCGTTTCTCGAGGGCTCCGGGCTCGACGCGGCGAGAGTCGCCGCCGAGATTGACGGGAAGTTCATGGGCGCGTTCGTGCGCGCGGTAAAGCCGGCGGCTAAGTGTTGCGGCCCCGAGTGCTGCTGATCGCACGCAATGGAGGTGAACGTGAAAATTCGAGATGCCAGCCCCGCTGATTTAGCCGCCGTAGAGAGCCTGCTCACTGCGAACGACCTTCCTCGCGACGGCGTTCGCGACAACTTCGCGGGGTTTTTGGTTGCTGACGACGAAGGCGTTGTCGTCGGCGCCGTGGGCCTGGAAACCTTCGACTCGGCTGCGCTGCTGCGCTCGGCGGTTGTCGCCACGGACCATCGCGGAACGGGCGTGGGCCGTCAACTGGTCGAACACGCCCTCGAGCGCGCGGAGCGGGAAGGTGTGAACGACGTTTACCTCCTCACCACGACGGCCGAGGACTATTTCCCGCGCTTCGGCTTCACGCGCGCCAGTCGCGCTGCCGTGCCTCCCGCCCTCGAGTCATCGGCTGAATTTCAGGGGGCGTGCCCGGAAACCGCCGTTGTGATGGCCCGGCGCACAACAAAATAGAGCAAGCGACTACCGTGGTGGATTTACTTGATTGGGCATCCTCCTTCCCTCCTGCCTATCACCTCGCGCCGACCACCTTACTCAGTTCGCTTTTTGTCTTTCCCTCTGCAGTCTCTTCGCAACTGCTTCAGCCTGCGTAAAGACTCTCAGCAGATTCTCCCCTGCCAGCTTCCGGAGATCGCCGTCCGACCAGCCGCGTCTCGCGAGCTCCGCAAAAAGTGCCGGAAAGGTCGAGACGTCTTCGAGTCCCTGGACTACTTCCGTGATGCCGTCGAAGTCGCTGCCGATTCCGACGTGATCCACGCCCGCTACCTTGCGCACGTAGTCGATCTGATCGGCGACCTGGGATAGTGTCGCGCGCGGCTGGGGGTGGCTGGCACGCCACTGCTTGACCTCGCGGGTGATTGCAGCGGTGTCGCTGCCGTATTTCTTCTCGAGGTCGGTGATCAGCGGGCGTGTCGACTGCTCGTACAGCTGCACCGCCGGAGAGACGAAGCCCGTGACGAACGGGACCATCACGATCCCTCCGTTGGTCGCGACGCGTCGCAGAATCGAATCCGGCACGTTACGGGCGACATCCACCAGCGCGCGCGCTCCGGAATGCGAGAAGATAACCGGCGCCTGCGTCACGTTGAGCGCGTCACTCATCGTGCCAGGCGAAACGTGCGAGAGATCCACCAGCATGCCGAGTCGATTCATCTCGCGAACCACGCTGTCGCCGAACGGAGTCAGCCCGCCATGTCTTGCCGAATCGAGCGCCGCGTCCGCCCACGCCAGGGTCACGTTGTGGGTGAGGGTCATGTAGCGCACGCCGAGGTCGTAGTACGCGCGCAACGCGCCGAGCGAGTTCTCGATCGCGTGACCACCCTCGAGCCCGAGCAGCGAGCCAATCGTGCCGCGCTTGAAGTCGCGCCGGATGTCTTCAGCGCTCAGAGCAAGCGCGAGACGGTCGGGATACTTCGCAATCATCCGCCGCGCGATGTCGATCTGCTCGAGCTCGAAGCGTGCGTAGCCCGAATCCGGTTATTCGCCCGGCGTATAGACCGACCAGAAC
>DATFGW010000046.1:0-2800 GCA_035249045.1 Gemmatimonadaceae bacterium
GCGTACGCCCGCATCGTGAGCTCGTACCCCGCGAACGCCGCGACCAGCATGATCAAAGTCGATCTCGGCAAATGGAAATTGGTGATGATCCGATCGACCGCGCGGAATTGGTATGGCGGATGGATGAAGATCCGCGTCAGCTCCGACTTCTCGCGAAAGATTCCGTCGTCCCCGATCGCGGCCTCGAGGCTGCGGACGCTGGTGGTTCCAACCGCCCAGATCTTTCCGCCCCGCGCCCTCGTCTCGTTCAGCACCGCCGCGGCGCGCGCCGGGAGAGTGTACCACTCCTCGTGCATCACGTGATCGGCGAAGCTCTCGGTATCGACGGGCTTAAAGGTTCCGGCGCCGACGTGGAGCACGAGGTCCGCGCGGTTCACTCCTTTTGCGGCGAGTGATTCCAGAATCTCCGGAGTGAAATGCAGGCCCGCGGTCGGCGCCGCGACCGAGCCGCTCTCCTTCGCGTACACCGTCTGATAACGGTCGGCGTCGGCGGCCTGGTCGGCGCGGGTGATGTAGGGTGGGAGTGGGACGTGACCGTACCTCTCGATCGCCTGCTCGATCGGCATCCGCGAGTTGAGTTGCACCACCCGCGTGCGGCGCTCCGTCGTCGAAAGAATCTCGGCGTCGAAATCGTCGGCGATTCTTACGATGCGTCCAGGCTTGAGCTTCCCGCCCGGGTGCACCATCGCCTCCCACATCCCCTCGCCCAGCGGCCGGAGCAGCAGGATCTCGGCGTTGGATCCGTTGTCGCGGACGCCGAGCAACCGGGCGCGAAAGACACGCGTAGTGTTGAGGACGAGCGCATCACCGGCTGGAATCAGATCGATGATGTCACTGAAATTCCGATGCTGGATTTCGCCGGTCGTTCGATTCACCACCATCAGGCGGCTGTCGCCGCGCCGCTCGGTGGGTTGCTGCGCGATCAGATCGACGGGAAGGTCGAAATCGTAGTGGGAAGTGCGGGAGCCGTCGCGCGTCACGCCGTCGGAAATGGGTTAGTGTCTTGCACTGTTGCGAGATCACATGAAAGGTATTGTGGTGAGCAGCATTCGATCAGCGCGTCCTTATTCGGGATCGAACCCGCGGCGGGGACTGTGGGCGGTCGTGGCGATCGCGACCGCGTGCACGATGATGTCGCCGGGTCAGCGGCAGGTGCTCGAGGCCGACGCGGAATCCTTCGAGGCAATCGTGCGTTCGCAGGTCACGGATTCGGCGGCGGGGTCGCTGGGATTTCTGCGCGTAGACGCGCGTCCGGGGCGGGACGATGCCGTGCTCGCGGGAGCGCCGCCGGAGCGGCGGGGCCTCGAGCTGTCCGACTCGTCGAGCTCTCCGGATTCACTGGCCCGGCTGCTCAGCGCGGTGGAAGACCAGAGGCGCGCGATTCTCGACGGAATGAAAGTCGATGGTCGGGGCCCGTTCAATTACCCGTTTTGCGGCGGGGCGCGTCGGGTCAGCGATTCGGCGGCGGTGAACGGAGACACCAAGTGTCCGACCGAGCCGCTGCGCTACGTCACCGTGGGCGTTCCCTACCGGGGCGCGGCGCCGGTGCTCGACAAGCTGCGCACTCCCGAGTCGCCGGTGCCCGATTCGACCGCGGAGTTGTGGACGGTGCTGGTGAGCGAGACGAACATCGGGCCGGGTGGGCAGCAGTGGCGGCAGTATGCCTGGCTTTTTCGTCGAGAGGAGGCTTCCGGGAAGCTTGCGCCAGTAGAGCGGTTTTTGGTTTCCTGGGCGGAGTAGGGCTTGAAGAGATCACTGAAGACTACCAGCTGGGAGCGGTGGGCGGAGCGGCTGGCGGCTCCGAGCACGGATTTGATAACCGCACTCCGTCCGACGCGGTGCCCTTCATCAGACCCTGGCTCGGAGCCGCCAGCCGCTCCGCTCACTGCTATTAGCTGGTAGTCTTCAGTGACGCCTAATATGCAACCAAACGGTTGCACAACCCACCGAACTCTATTAGACTGATTCGCAACCAGGAGGTTGCACATGCTCATGACAGAAACCGACAAGATCGAAAAGTCCGTAGTCCTCCGCGCCCCCCGCTCCCGCGTCTGGCGCGCGATCTCCGACTCCAAGGAGTTCGGCGAGTGGTTCAAGGTCGTCTTCACCGAGCAGTTCGCTGAGGGCAAAACCGTCACCGGCCGGATCACCCATCGCGGCTTCGAGAACGTGCCGATGGAGATCCACATCGAGCGGGTCGAGCCCGAGGAGTATTTCTCTTACCGCTGGCACCCGTACGCGATCGACCCGAAAACCGATTACTCGGGTGAGCCGACGACGCTGGTCGAATTCCGGTTGTCAGACTCGCCGGATGGTACTCTGCTCACCATCACCGAATCCGGCTTCGACCAGATCCCGGCCGAGCGCCGCGCCGAGGCGTTCCGGATGAACGACGGCGGCTGGACCGGTCAGATCAAGAACATCGAACGGTATGTCACGGCGTAGCTCCGCCGCGGTCGCAAAGCTGGAGGCCGCTGCGCCGGTGTTCGCGGCCCTCGGCGATGCGACGCGCGCGCGCCTGGTGGCGCGCCTCAGCGCCGATGGTCCGCTCTCGATCTCACGACTAACCGAAGGCACGGGCGTCACGCGCCAGGCGATCACCAAGCACCTTGGCGCTTTAAGCGAGGCAGGCCTGGTGCGCGACATCAAAAACGGACGGGAGAGAGTGTTCGAGCTCGAGCCGAAGCGGCTCGAGAAGGCGCGCCAGTACCTCGACCGCGTTTCTGCGGACTGGGATGACGCGATCGGGAGACTACGAGAGCTCGTCGAGAAAGAGGACTAACTGAAGACTACCAGCTGG
>DATFGW010000047.1:0-14193 GCA_035249045.1 Gemmatimonadaceae bacterium
CTTCGACGTCGAGACGACCCACTACTTCGCGGTGCTCCCGACCGCGACGCCGTACTCGCGCAATTCGCTGTTCAGCGGACTGTTTCCGGGCGAGATCGCGGCGCGGCTGCCCGACTGGTGGGGCAACGCCGATCGCGAGGACGAATCGCTCAACGCGCACGAGCGCGAGCTGCTGGAAGCGCATCTCGAGGAGCTGTGCGGCAAGACCCCGGTGCGCTACCAGAAGATCTCGACCGCCGCCAACTCCGACGAGCTGGAGCGACACCTCGGCACCGCGATCGGGCCCGAGGGTGTCAGCGCCTTCGTTTTCAACTTCGTCGATCTTTTGACCCACGGCCGCAGCGAGTCGCAGATCCTTTACGAGGTTGCGCGCGACGAGATCGCGCTGCGCCAGATCACCAGACAATGGTTCCAGCGCTCGGCGCTGTTCAGCGTGCTCAAGGAGGCGTCGCGCCGGAAGATCTCGGTGCTGCTAACTACGGATCACGGCTCGATCCACTGCAACACGCCGGCGACGGTATACGCGAAGCGCGACGCCAGCGCCAACCTGCGCTACAAGTTCGGCGAAGATCTTCGCTCGGAGCGCCCCGACCAGGCGCTTCTTTTCCCGAACGAGGACATGCTGCGGCTCCCGCGGCGGGGCGCCGGCGGAAATACTCTGCTCGCCACCAACGACTGCTTTTTCGTCTATCCGACCAAGCTGCGCGAGTATCAGAGCCGGTACCGCGGGTCGTTCCTTCACGGCGGAGTTACGCCGGAGGAAGTGATTCTGCCGTTGGCGCTCCTGACGCCAAGACGGTAGGTGAGGGAAGCGGGAAGCGGGAAGCGGGAAGCGGGTACTGAGGACCGCAAACGGGCCGCCGAGGTGGTCTTGCCCGACGCAAGCGCTTCCCGCTTCCCGCTTCCCGCTTCCCACCACACTCCGGTCTATAAGAGACTGATCCCCTACCTGCGCCCGCACGCCTGGCGCATGGCGATCACCATCGTCTGCAACCTCGTTGCGGCGATGCTCGACGGGTTCGCGATCGCGCTGCTGATCCCGTTCCTCAACATCCTCTTCCACCAGCCCGCGACAGCGCTCAAGTCGGGCTGGGTGTCGAAGCTTCTCAACGCGACCGTCGGCTCGCAGATCGTGCCCGGCAACGAGATGAGCTCGCTGCGCAACGTCATTCTGCTGGTGCTCGCGTCGGTCCTGATGAAGAACCTCCTGGTCTGGGTCGCGGGACAATTCGGCGCGACGCTCCAGGAGTACGTGACGCGCGATCTGCGCAACTCCGTCTATCGCCATCTCGCGCACCTCCCGCTCGGCTACTTCACCCAGATGAAGGCCGGCCAGATCCTCTCGCGGGTGATCAACGACACCTTCGAGACGCGCCTGATTCTTACCCAGATCGTTACCCAGTCGCTCCAGAGCGCATCGCTGGTGATCGTCTACATCGCGATCCTGTTCAGCATCTCGTGGCGGCTGTCGCTCGTCGCGTTGATCATCCTGCCGCTGCTCATCGTCTCCCTCCAGCCGATGCTCAGGAAGCTGCGCCGCGGCAACCTCCGGCGCGGCAACGTCCATGGCGAGATGACCAGCGTCCTGCAGGAGACCATCGCCGGCATCCGGCTCGTGAAAGCGTCGGGCACCGAGGTGTTCGAGGAGGCGAGATTCTCCGAGGGCAGCAACAAGTACGCGCGCAGCAGTCTGAGGCTGACGCGCCTGGCGCTGCTCGCGCCCCCAATCACGGAGATCATCGGCACCGTGATCGCCGTGCTGGTGCTGTGGATCGGTGCGTGGCAGGTGCTGCGCGACGGGACCATGACCGGCGCGACGCTGCTCGCGTTTCTCACTCTCGTGCTGCGACTGCTCCAGCCTCTGAAGCAGCTGTCCCAGATGCGCACCACCGCGCAGTCGTCGCTCGCGTCGGCGGAGCGCCTGTTCGAGATTCTCGATTCGCCGGCCGAGTTCCAGCGCGATCGCGGTACGCGTGACAACGCCGTCTTCGAGCACGAGCTGAGGTTTGAGAACGTCACCTTCGCCTACGGCGAGACGCCCGTGCTCAGCGGAATCAACCTCGTCGCACGCAAAGGCGAAGTCATCGCCCTGGTGGGGCCGAGCGGATCCGGGAAGAGCACTCTCGTCGATCTGATCCCGCGATTCTACGAGCCGCGCGAAGGGCGCATCACCCTTGACGGCATCGACACTCGCGAGATCAAGCTGCCCGCGCTGCGCAAGCTCACTGGCATCGTGAGCCAGGAAACGGTGCTCTTTCACGACACCGTTCGAAACAACATCGCCTATGGTGCGACCGGACATTCGCAGGCCCAGATCGAGGCGGCCGCGCACGCCGCCAACGCGCACGAGTTCATCATGGAGCTGCCGAGTGGCTACGATACTCTGCTTGGCGAGCGCGGCACCCGTTTATCCGGGGGTCAGCGGCAGCGATTGGCGATTGCACGGGCCTTGCTCAGTGACCCGCCTATCCTCATTCTCGATGAGGCTACTTCGGCCCTGGACACCGAGTCCGAGCGACTCGTTCAGGAAGCCGTCGACAGGCTGTTGCAGGGGAGGACGGTGTTCGTGATCGCGCACAGACTTTCGACGGTCACGCACGCCGACAGGATTCTGGTTCTCGATCGTGGCGAGATCGTCGAGCAGGGAACGCACGCCGAGCTGCTCGCGCAGCGCGGCGCCTACTCGCGACTCTATACGTTGCAATTCGGCGGCGTGAACGGAGACACCGGTGAGATCGCCGGCGCTCCGGGCCGAATGGCTCCTTCAGCGGGTAAGCGATAGTGCACGTTCTTTTTCTTCATACTGCTCGCGAATGGTCGGGCACCGCCCGGTTGTTCGCACGGGCTGGTCGGGGCATCTCCGAGCGCGGCGCCAAAGTCACCCTGCTGGTGACGCCCGACAGCAACGTGCACCTCGCGGTGTCGCCGCGTCGCGATCCGGGACAGCCGCGCCACACGCCGATTCCAGAGCCGTTCGAGATCATCCCGCTGCCGACCGACGGCTGGTTCCTGTCTGCGGCGCGCCGGCTGAGAAGAATTTTCCGACGGTGGGACGCCGACGCGATCTTCGTCACCACCGACCGAGAGCACCTCATCGCCGCTACGGCGTGCTGGATGAGCAGAAACGGCGCGGTGGTGCGCTGGACTCCCGTTGGCCAGAAGCTCAGCCTTGGATTCTCCGGACGTCTGGCATCCCGTCTGGCGCGCACCACGTACCTGTTCGCCAACGATGCGGATCGACGCATCGCGGGTCTTCCCAAGAATGCGGCCGCGGCCGATCTCGCCGAGATCGGCGTCGACGTCTCGACCTACCCGACGGACGGAGAAGATGACGCACCACGCGAAGGAGATTCCGCCACCGATCAGAAACAGGGCGAAGCGCTCCGCTACGTCGTCTGCGTTTACGATCCAACCTCACGCGGTCGCGCTGCGACTGCGATTCGCACGATCTCGATGCTTGCGCCCCGACACCCGAATCTGCGCCTGATCATCGTCGGGCCTGGATCGGATGACGAGGATCTGCGCATGCAAGCCGCTGCGCTACGGGTGCTCCACCTCGTCAGCTTCCTCGGCGAGCGTGACGATGTTCTCAACCTGATGCGCGATGCGCACCTCGGCTGGGTAGTGGCGGACGGCGATACCGGCGCCTACGGCATCCTCGACCTGATGGCGCTCGGAATTCCCACCGTCGCCAGCGAGACCGGCATCGCGCAGCGCTACATCGCCAACGGCATCAGTGGCGCGCTGTATCCTGCCGACGACTCGGCGTCGACCGCTGCGACCGTGGCGGGGATGCTGTTGAGCGACGATGTCCGCGAAGCGATGGGCAAGGCCGCGCGGGTACGCGTCGCGCGCGAGTTTCCCGAATCCGAGATGATCGAAGGCTTCGACCGAGCCGCCAACAACGCTCGCTCGCGCGGACGCCGCCAGGGGTGAGCCCGCCCCGCCGCGGCTCCCCCGACGTTACGGCGGTGATCGCGGCGCACGACGAATCCGCGAACATTGAGGCGTGCATCGCCAGCGTGGAGTGGGCCGCCGAGGTCATCGTAGTCGAAAATGATTCAACTGACGACACTGCCGACCGCGCGCGCGCTGCCGGCGCCACTGTCATCAGTCCCCCGTTCACTACCATAGGATCGGCCCGAAACAACGCCATCGCTCGCGCCAACACGGACTGGGTGTTGGTCCTCGACGCCGACGAGCGCTGTACTCCTGAGCTTGCCGAAGAGATAAAGAGGGTGGTCGCCGCGCCGGGGGCGACGACTGCGTTTCGCATCCCGCGCCGAAATTTCTTTCTTGGCAAAGAGATCAGGCACGGCGGCTGGGGGAGCGACAAGCCGATCCGACTGTTCCGCCGAGAGCTTCGTTACAACGCCAACATGGTCCACGAGCACGTCGATGTGACCGACGGCGCGGTGGGCGAAGTCAGCAATAGGCTCCTCCACTACACCTACGCATCGCTCGACCAGTACTTTGAGAAGTTCGATCGCTACAGCCGGTGGTGGGCAGAGCAGAATTTCAGCAAGGGACGTCGCGGCTCTGTCGCGGCGATATTTTTCAAGCCTCCAGCGCGGTTCGTCGGCATGTACGTCCTTAAAGGCGGGTTTCGCGACGGAGCGCGCGGACTCGTCCTCGCCTGTCTGGCTGCCGCTAGCGTGATGGCGAAATACGCAAGACTCTGGGAACGATCGATCCGAACTTGAAAGTCCTAATCATCGGTGCCGGCCAACGCTGGCGAATGGAGCGGTGCACCGAACGCGCCATGAAGAGAGCGGGCCACAAGACGCTCCTCATCGACGACAAGCGCGCCAGTCGTCTGCTCGGTGGCAAGCTCACCCAGAAGTGGGCGCTGTCGAAGGCCGAGCGGTTCAAGCCGGACTTCGTTTTCCTCGGCAAATGTCACGGACTCGCGGTCGAAACCGTCGCAAAGATTCTCGACGGTCGCCCGAACTCGATGTGGTACCACGATCCACAGTGGTACCGCAACACCTACCGGCCCGACATCGCGCACATCGTCGCCGTCGGCAAGCTCACCCAGACCTTTTTCGTCTCTGGCTTCGACGCAGAGTGGAGAAAGCTCGGTCTGCCGGCGAAGTTCCTGCCCTCGGCGGCGGATCGCGACATCAAGCCTGTTCCTGCGAGCAAAGAGTATCAATCGGATGTCAGCTTCATCGGCACCGGTTACGATCCGGCACGCGCGCAGTTTCTGCTCAAGATCGCCAACAAGTATGATCTCAGGGTGTGGGGCACCGGTTGGGAAGAGTGGCGCAAGCCTTTGCACTGGAGCGGCCGCCCCGTGCAAGGCAAACAGTTCGCCGCTGTTTGCTCGAGCTCGAAGATCTCCCTCGGCGTCAACCCCAACCGCGCCAAAGCGGCCAGCACTTACACCTCGGATCGTACCTGGATGGTGATCCTCGCGGGGGGATTCTATCTCGGGCACGGCACCCCGGGACTCACCGAGATGCTCCGTGAAGGCGACCATTGTGCGTGGTACACCGATGTCGATTCCTGCATTGCGCAGATCGCGTATTACCTGAAGAAGCCCGAGCAGCGCGAGCGCATCAGGCGCGAAGGCCAGGGCTTCGTGCGCGAGCATCACACTTTCGATCAGCGCATCCACAACCTGCTGTCCGGCGAAGCGTTCGTGAATCCGCTTGGCTAGGCCGTGAGGCACCTCTTCGTCACCCAGGACTACGGCCCTGACCTGGGCGGTATGGCGAGGAGACATGTCGAGCTGTGCCGCCGCTTCGGCGACGGCGACGAAACGACGATGAGTGTCTCGACCGTTGCATCGCGAGGTGCGGCCGACTTCGATCGACACGAGAGCTACAACATCTACCGCCAGCCATTTCCGTTCGAGCGCGCCAATCGATTCTCCAACCAGCTGCGTTGGGCCCACTGGCTGACATCGAATCGCGCGCCGCGTTTCGACGTGGTGCACTGCGGCAACATCAGGCCCGTCGGCTACGCCGTGCGTTGGGTGCACCGCAAGCAACGCAAGCCGTACCTCGTGTACGTGAACGGCGGTGATCTGCTGCGTGAGCGCAGGAAGGCGCAACGAAGTCCGCTCAAGCGTCAGACTGCGCAATGGATCCTCGGCCAGGCGGCCGGAATCGTCGCGACCTCGAAGTGGGTCGCGGACCTGAGCTCGGAAGTGATGCGCGAAGTCGGCGTCGAGAAACCACCTCCGGTGGCAGCGCTCGACCTGGGCACCGACCCCGTACACTTCAACCCATCGCGCGATACAGGTGCGCTCCGTCGCCGCTGGGGAATCGGTGATGCGCCGGTGATGCTCACCGTCGCGCGGCTGGTGCCGCACAAAGGCCAGGACATGGGAATTCGCGCGCTTGCATCGCTGGCGCGTGATTTTCCCGAGCTGCGCTACATAATGGTAGGCGAAGGCCACGACGAGCAGCGATTGCGCGATCTCGCGCGCGAGCTTGGGGTCACCGAGAAAGTCGGCTTCGTGGGAGCGATGCGCGACGACGAGCTGCCGGAAGCGTACGCGACATCCACGATCTACCTCGGTGCGTCGCGGGTCGACAAGGAAATCAACGTCGAGGGTTTTGGGATCTCGTTTCTCGAGGCCGCGGCATCGGGTGTACCGTCGGTGGCGGGCGATTCGGGCGGGGTGCGCTCGGCGGTGCGCGACGGCGAGACCGGACTCGTCGTTCCACCGACCGATGTCGATGCGATTTCCGGCGCGGTGCGATCTCTGCTGGTGAATCCCGACCGCCGCAAGCAGATGGGCCACGCCGCGAGACTTGCGGTTGAGACGCACTACAACTGGGATCGGGTCGCCCGCGACACCCGAGAATTCACTTACCGCGTCGTTGGAGCGGCCACCCGGTGACGGCAAGCAACAGGGGCGCCAAGGCTCCTGCGCGCAAACCAACCGCCGCCCACCGCGCCGAGTACTATGCGATGCGCGCGACGATTGGTGCGCTGCGCGCCCTGCCGTGGAACACCGCGTGTCGCATCGGCGAGCGGCTCGGCGAGCTGGGCTATCGCCCGATTGGGATCCGTAAACGCGTCGTCGAAAAGCAGATTGCCGCCGCGTTTCCCGAGCTGAATCACGACGCAGTGGTCGATCTTGCGCGCGAATCCTATCGTCATCTCGGCCGAGCTTTTATTGAAACGGCGCTGCTCGAATCGCTCGGCAGACAGGGTGTGCTCGATCTGGTGGAGCTGGTCCAGGGTTGGGAGATCGTGGACGATGTGATGGCGAAGGGCAGGGGAGCGGTGATGGTGACCGGCCACATTGGGAACTGGGAGCTGGCCGGCGCTTACGTCGCGGCGCGCGGAATTCCGCTCGACGCCATCGCGCGGGGAATGGCGAACCCGCTCTTCGATGCATACGTGAACAAGGCGCGCGAGGCCGTGGGGATGACGGTGGTTCATGACCAGGACGCCGTGCGACGCACCCCGCGCTCGCTCCGGGCCGGACGCGCGGTGGCGTTCGTTGCGGATCAGGGTGTGCTCGGGCTCGCCTCGACCTACGTTCCGTTTTTTGGGCGACCCGCCAAGACTCCGCGCGGTGCCGCGGTATTCGCCTTGCGATTCGAGGTGCCGGTGATCTTCGTGGTGGCGCTGCGACAGCCCAATGGTCGGTTCCGAGTCGTCGTCGAGCGGATCGAGGCGCGGCGGACGGGGAACATGGATCGCGACGTCGATGCGATCGTCGCAGGTTTTACGCAACACCTGGAGAAGTGGGTGCGCGCAGTGCCGGCGCAGTACTTCTGGCAGCACCGGCGCTGGCGGAGGCAGCCGCCAGATACTCCGCCGGAGCTTCGAGATCCATCGGCTTGATTCTGAGTTCACTGAAGAGTACCAGCTGGGTGCGGTGGGCGGAGCGGCTGGCGGCTCTGAGCAAGGGTTGGAATAAACGCAGCGCGTCGGATGGAGTGCGGTTATCAAATGCCAGTCACTCGGAGCTGCGAGCCGCTCCGCTCGCAGCAATTAGCTGGTAGTCTTCAGTTTCGAAGGAGGTGATGGCGATGCTGGACCCGAAGCAGAGACACCGCTTTTTGAGCGACAACCGCGCCCGCCTCGGCATCGGTATCGTGATCCTACTCGCCCTCGCCGCAATCCTGGCTCCGGTGATCGCGCGTCAAAGCCCGATAACCATCGACCTCCTCCACATCCTCCAGCGCCCCTCCGCGCAGCACTGGCTGGGCACCGACATCCAGGGCCGCGACATCTGGTCGCGACTCGTTTACGGCGCGCGTGTCTCACTCACCGTCGGCCTCATCTCCCAGGGGATAGCGCTCGGACTCGGCATCACCATGG
The DNA here is from genome assembly GCA_035249045.1 of Gemmatimonadaceae bacterium. Taxonomy (GTDB): domain Bacteria; phylum Gemmatimonadota; class Gemmatimonadetes; order Gemmatimonadales; family Gemmatimonadaceae; genus UBA4720. The sequence continues at coordinate 8,290 of DATFGW010000047.1, forward strand.
GACTGCTCGCCGGATTCTATGGCGGCTGGGTAGATGAGATCGTGATGCGCCTCGCCGATGTCACCCTCGCCTTTCCAACGTTGCTGCTGCTGATCGCGATGGTGGCGGCGCTGCAGCCATCCGAGGCGGTGGTGTTCGCCACCATCGGCATTGTCGGCTGGGCGGGGATGGCGCGCATCGTCCGCGGCCAGGTGCTGGTGGTGCGACAGCTCGAGTACATCCAGGCCATCAGGGCCCTGGGGGCCGGCGATCTGCGGATCATGGTGCAGCACATTTTGCCCAACGTTGTCGCGCCCGTCGTCATCGCTGCCACCCTCGGCGTCGCCGGCGCAATCATGGCCGAGGCCGCGCTCTCCTTCCTCGGGCTGGGCGTCCCCCCGCCGGCGCCGAGTTGGGGGTCGATGATTGCAGATGGCCGAGACCTCGACCAACTTCGACGCGCGCCGTGGACGTCGGTGTTTCCGGGGATGGCGATCGGCGCTGCCGTACTCGGCTTCAATCTGCTCGGTGATGCGCTACGTGATGCCCTCGATCCGCGCCAGCAATTCAAGGCGCCCAAGCCGGAGGAGGTCAAGACCTGACATGACGCGCGCCACTTCGCTGGTTCTCGCTCTTACAACGGTGGTGTGCGCCGCTCCGCGTGACGATGCGCGCACCCAGACGACGCGGTCGTCGACGACGCAGGCCATCTCGATCGGAACCGAGGAGGTTGCGCGTGGTCTCGACAACCCCGTGTATCTGACCGCACCAGGCGGAGACGAGAGGCTGTTCGTCGTCGAACAGCCGGGGCGGATCAGGATCATCGACGCGGGCAAGCTGGTCGCGCGACCGTTCCTCGACATCACCGACAAGGTTGGCTACGGTGGTGAGCGCGGGCTGCTCAGCGTCGCGTTCCATCCGCTGTATCACAGCAACGGCTTCCTGTTTGTCAACTATACCAACAAGGACGGCGATACCCGGATCGAGCGCTACACGGTTTCGTCCGATCGCAATGTCGTCGACCCGGCGTCGGCGAAGTTGATTCTCGCCATCGATCAGCCTTACTCGAATCACAACGGTGGCCTCGTGATGTTCGGGCCCGACGGGATGCTCTACGTCGGGATGGGTGACGGCGGCAGCCAGCGCGATCCGCACAACAACGGACAGAATCCGAATGCGCTGTTCGGCAAGCTGTTGCGCGTCAACGTCGATCGCGGCGATCCGTACTCGGTGCCGTCGGGAAATCCCTACGCGCGCGGCGGCGGTAAGGGCGAGATCTGGGCGCTCGGCCTGCGCAACCCATGGCGGTTCTCGTTCGACAAGCCGACCGGTCTGCTCTTCATCGGCGACGTCGGTCAGGACAAGTACGAGGAAGTCAACATCGCGCCCGCCAACCGCGCCGGCGTCAACTACGGCTGGAGCGCGATGGATGGCCCGGACTGCTTCAAGTCGACAGCATGCAACAAGAGTCAGTTTCAGCAGCCGGCGCTGACCTACACCCATGACAGCGGCACCTGTTCGATCATCGGCGGATTTGTCTATCGCGGTCGCGCGATTCCCGAGGTCGTGGGCCAGTACTTCTACTCCGATTACTGCAACAGCTGGGTGCGCAGTCTCAGTTACACAAACGACAAAGTGAGTGCTTACCATCAGTGGATCGATGGCGGACTCGGCAGCATCGTGTCGTTTGGCGAAGACGCGCAGGGCGAGCTATATATCTGCAGCTCCAACGGGCGGGTCTACCGGATCGTCAAGAGGCCAGGTACGTCGACGCGATGAACGCGAGCGAGAGAGACGGCCATACGCGCACTCTCTTCAGTAGGACCCTCACCTCTACCCGAGGCTGACCATGCTACTGCTCCAGGCAACGACTCAGGTTCCTGTTCAGACCGTTCCCGTCACAACCCAGCCGTCGTTTACTCAGACCTTCATCTCTTCTTTCCGGGATGCGTTCTCGATGATCCTGGGCGCGATCCCGCGCATCCTCGGCTTCATAGTCATCGTTGCGATCGGGTGGTTCGTCTCGACGCTCCTGGCGAGAGCAGTCACCGGCCTCCTGCGCGCAATCAGGTTCGACGAGCTGATGCAGCGATCAGGGCTTGCCGATTTCATGAACAAGATGTCGACTGGCACCGACTCGGCGGGAATCATCGCCGGATTGGTGAAGTGGATCGTGCGTGTCGTCGTGCTGCTGGTCGCGTTCGACGTGCTCGGCTTGCCGGCGGTCTCCGACGTGATGCGGCAGCTTCTGTTGTGGCTGCCGAATCTTGTCGTGGCGATCTTCGTCCTCTTCATCGGCGGCATCGCCGCGCGCGCGCTCGGCAACATTGTGAGAGGCGCGACGGCGGAAGCCGGTTTCGCGAACCCCGAGACTCTGGCGAACGTCACGCGGACGACTGTGTGGGCCTTCGCAATCGTCGTGGCGATCAATCAGCTCGGTATCGCCACGAACCTGATCAACACCCTGTTCACCGGCCTCGTCGCGGCGCTGGCAATCGCGTTCGGCCTCGCCTTCGGAATGGGAGGTCGCGACCTCGCCTCCCGGACGTTGGAGAATTGGTATGATCAAGCGCAGGATGTCCGCCCGTCACGGCGGCGAGCGAGAGCCGAAGAATAGTTCGATGAGGTTCGAGTACTTGGACTAGTGCAGCGAGTACTCGGACTAACGGCATCGACAATCGCGGATTGATCGAGGACCGAGGACTACCGAGGACTACCGAGGACTACCGAGAACAACTCAGTGGTCCTCACTTCTCAATCAGTCCGCGATTGTCGATGCACTTAGTCCGAGTACTCAGTTCACCAAAGTCCTCAGTCCTCAGTCCTCAGATAACGCCGAGAATGGCAGTGTGACGAATATCCCACCGCCCCTTTGCGTCCTTTCGCGCCCACACGATCGCTTCCTCTCCGCACCGGAGCCCGCATACGACGCGATAGTAGAACATCGCATCCTTGCCGTTCGGTGAGTACGCGATTGGAGACACCCGCCATACTCCGCGCACCCCCTGCGCCACGCCCGGTCCCTGGCCCGGCGGGCCGTTGATCGCGCGCTCGCGCATCGCTTGAAGAGTGGTCGCCGAGATGATCACGATCGGTGGCGGGAGGTGAAGACTCGCGGTTGCGCGCGGGGGCGCACTCACTTTCATCAGTCTCGCCGCCAATCCAGGCGCGACCGAATCGTAGTGGGGCGAGATCCCCTGAAAAACGATCGATTCCTCTTGCGCGAAGATCGTGTCGCGCGGCTGCCGGTTCAGCGTCTCGAAAAATGCTGCGTATATCGCGGAGTCGGACGATGCCCTGGCCTTCGCGCTCGGCGCGGAAGACTGCGCAACAGCGGAGCTCGGTACGGCGATCGCCAGCGACAGTGCAGTGAGAGTCAGAAAGAAGCGCGGCATTCCAAAGAAGCGCGGCATTCTATAGATGTGGCGCGATCGCGGCATTGGCCTTCTCCGACGTGATGATCGGAATCACCTCGAAATCGACGATGTCGCTCCAGTTCGCCATCCATTCATCGAGAAGCATTCGGTCGTCGCAGTCCATCACCTGAAAACAGCGCTCGAAATCCGTCGTCACCCAGCTCGACAAATACCGCGCGCCCTGCGGCGCCATCCGCCCCTTCTCCCTGAAGCGGCGGTACACCGGCTTTGGATCTCCGTCGCGGTACTTCTCAATCACCATGAAAAGCATCTGCGAATGTCCTCGCTGTGTGAACGCTACAGTTCGATCAATTGCCGACGCGCAACAGCCCGAAGTCGCGAGCGCCCTTTCTGATCAGGTAGTACCGCCCCGCCAGCGGCGTTGTCGCCGCGAGCTCGGTGGAAGCACTCGCGCGCTGCCCGTTCAGATACACTCCACCCTGCTCGATGAGCCGCCGCGCCGCGCCCTTGGACGCCGCGAGCTTGAGCGTCACCAGCGCGTCGAGCAGTCCGGTCGCGGCCGCCACCTCGGCGAACGGCACCTCCTCGCTCAATGCCCGCAATACCGGCTCACCGAGCGATGTCGGATCGGCTTTACCGAAGAGAATCTGCGAGACTTCTTCGGCGACTCGTGCGGCCTCGGCGCCGTGCACGCGCGTCGTCACATCGCGCGCCAGCGCCTGTTGCGCCCCGCGCTTTTCCGGCGCGCTCTCGATAGACTTTTCGAGCGCCTCGATCTCCTGCCGCGACATCATCGTGAACAGTCGCAGATACTTCGACGAATCGCGGTCGTCGGCGTTGATCCAGTATTGATAAAACTTGTACGGCGACGTGCGCGCTGCATCCAGCCACACCGCGCCTGACTCCGTCTTTCCGAATTTGGTGCCGCTCGCCGTCGTCACCAGCGGCAGCGTCAGCGCGTGCGCGGTCTTGCCATCGACGCGGCGGATCAGCTCGAGCCCCGCGGTAATGTTTCCCCATTGATCGCTGCCGCCCATCTGCAGCATCACACCTTCGCGCCGGCTCAGCTCCAGGAAATCGTACGCCTGGAGCAGCATGTACGAGAACTCGGTGAATGAGATCCCACCCTCGATTCGTGACTGCACCGAATCCTTGGCGAGCATGTAGTTCACCGTGAAGTGTTTCCCGACGTCGCGCATGAACTCGACCGCTTTGAGCGGCTTGAGCCACGCCGCGTTGTCCAGCATGCGCGCCGCCCTCGCGCCCGTGAAATCCAGGAACCGCTCCAGCTGCTTCGCGATCGCGCGCGAGTTGGATTCGATCTCATCCGCCGACGCCAATGGTCGTTCCGACGCTTTGCCGCTGGGGTCGCCGATCAGTCCGGTTCCACCTCCGACGAGCGCGACCGGGCGATGCCCGGCGCGCTGCAGGTGCGCCAATCCCATCACCGGCACCAGGTTGCCGACATGCAGGCTCGAAGCCGTCGGGTCGAAGCCGACGTATCCGCTCACTTCGGTCGTTGCGAGAGCGTCCGCCAAACCGTCCGTGTGTTGGTAGACCATCCCACGCCAGGACAGCTCGTCCAGCAATGATTTTCCTGCGTTCATGCGGGGAAGATAGGGACGCACGACCCACGTGTCACCTTGGGTGTATCACAGTTATCTTTTTCACTCCGCATGGCCGCCGCTTCGACGCCTTCAACTACCACAACGAACAACAAAATCCCTTTCCATAGGCGGCACCCGACTCTCGTCAGAGTGGTGCTGCTGTCTCTTACCTTCCTGATCGCTGTTGGCGCTGGCGCGCTCTACGGCACCTGGTCGCTGATCTGTCGCGGCAATCAATGTCCGTCGATCGAAATTCTGGCCGAGTACACGCCGCATCAGACGTCAAAGCTTTATGCCATCGATGGAAGGTTCATCGCCGAGCTTGGCCTCGAGCGACGCACGCTGGTGAAGATCGATGAGATCCCCAGGATCGTGCAGGACGCTTTTGTCAGCACCGAAGACAAGCGCTTCTACGAGCACGCTGGCATCGACTGGCATCGCGCGGCTGCCGTAGTTCTGCGTTCCCCGCTTCACGGTTACTCGCAGGGATTCTCGACGATCACCATGCAGCTCGCGCGCAACGTCTTCCCTGAAAAGATCTCGCGTGAGAAAAGCCCGATTAGAAAGATCAAGGAAGCGAAAGTCGCGCGAGAAATCGAGGCGAAATACGACAAGAAGAAAATCCTCGAGCTTTACCTCAATCAGATCGACCTCGGTCACGGCGCTTACGGTGTAGAGACTGCGTCGCAGCGTTACTTCGGAAAGTCAGTGCGCGATCTCAACATCGCTGAAGCCGCAACGCTGGCGGCGCTGCCCAAGGCGCCAGCGCGATACAATCCCGTCCGTTTTCCGGAGCGCGCGATTCAGCGTCGCAATACGGTCATCGAGCTGATGCGCCAGAACGGCAAGATCAGCGACGCCGATGCCAGTCGCGCCAAAGCATATCCGCTGCAGCTCGCCAACAAGGCAATCACTGGTGAGACGGCGCCGTATTTCGTCGA
>DATFGW010000048.1:0-5997 GCA_035249045.1 Gemmatimonadaceae bacterium
AGGGCGATGGCGATCTCGATCATCCCCAGCACGCCGCCGAGCAGATTCACCGGCAACACAAGATTGGGTATGAACAGTTGCCGGGTGACCCCGCTGACGAGCAGCGTCACTCCCATGTGCACGCCAATGACGAGCGGCACCCACGTGAGGAGCGTGACGTAATTCTCCCACGGCATCCCCAGCGCGACCGGACCCGGCACGACGCTGTGCCGATCGCGCGCTCTCCAGATCACGGTGGCGACGATGGTTATTCCGGCCGCGATCCCGATCGGTACCAGACTGTTCGCCGAGCTCCAGGTTCCGAACTGAACCGGGTAGAGTGCCTCGTCGGTGAACCAACGCTCGTGCAGGATCATCGGGAAAAAGCTATTTCAGATGTCCTTGTGGGAAAAGCAACCGAAGACTACCGGCGGGAGGCCGTGAGCTGCACTGCGGGAGGCCACGGGCAAAAAACGGTGTGCGTGTGGTTTCAAGCCCGCGGCCTCAAGCCGGCCCGCCCAAGGCCTCGCGCCGGTAGTCTTCTTTTGGTAGTTGCCTACGGCACCACGACGTACCCGATCCGCTCGATCTCCGACGGACGGAGATGGTACTTCTCCGCAGTCCTCCGCAGCCGCTCCCGCCTCGCCTGCTCGCGCACCCGCATTCGCAGCTCCTGCATGATCTCCCGCAGCTGCTGGTTCTCGCGCAGCATCCGCTCCGTCGATTTCATCCAGTGCCGACTCATCTCGGGCACACGTTCCATCACGTCGTCCGGAATCTGGATCTGCACACCGTAGTCCGGGATGTCGATGTATTGTGGCGGATCGGGCGGATCAGGTGCGTCGGGCAGCGCGGCGGGCTCGGGCGTGTACGCGACGTCGGGCATCTGATAACCGTCACCACCATAAAGCTGGCGGCCGCGCGCGATGCTGGCGTCGTGGCTCAACGTCCGCGGCGTCCGCACCCGCGCGAATTGCGGCGGCTCCGGCGGTTGCATCGGGTTGAAGGAGCTCAGCGTCACGATCAGCAGCGCGCCGACTACGATCGCACTCGGCCGGTAGCGCATTCGCCGCGCGACCAGAATGAACAGCAACGTCAACGCGACCGAGCCGAGGAACAGCGGATTCGCAATCGTGGCGGCGGTCTGCGCAACGCGGGGGACGATCGAGGCGGCGGTCTCCTGCGCTCGCACCAGCGGGGCATGCACCGTCGCATCGATCGTGCGAGCGGTCAGCGCTGCGCTGCTACCCGGACGAACCGGGTGTGCGTCGGCTGGATAATTCCCCGGATGATACGGATAAGTCACCGAGCCACCTCCAATTGCCCGTACGCGACCGACCGAAGAAAAGTTCCGACGGGCCGGTTCCAGGTGTATTGGACATATTTATGCCCCTCGCGGTTGTAGCTGCAGCTTGGGGGCCAGAGGAGAGTGGATGCCGGAAACGACGGTGGTGGTTGTCGGCGGTGGCGCGTCGGGGTTGTCTGCCGCCGCTTCACTCAAGCGTAACGGCGTCGATGTCGTCGTCCTCGAGCGCGATCACGAGATCGGTGGGACCTGGTCGCGCCGTTACGATCGGCTGCATCTCCACACCGTCAGGGGATTCTCCGGATTGGCGCACTACGGAATCCCACGCCGCTACCCCGCGTACTTGTCCCGCGATCAGTTCGTCGAGTATCTGCGGGAATACGCGGACCACTTCGGTCTCCAGGTGATGACGGACTGTCAGGCGCGGCGCGTCGAAAAGGATCCCGATACCGGACGATGGCAGACAACCACCGTCGGCGGCGCGACGTGGCGATCGAAGGCGGTCGTCGTCGCCACCGGACAGTATCGAGAGCCACTTCCGCCGCGTTGGCCGGGCGCCGCAGTGTTTCGCGGCGAGATCACCCACTCTGCTGACTACCATCGCCCCGCGCCCTACGCAGGCAAGCGCGTACTCGTTGTCGGCGCCGGAAACAGCGGCGCCGAGATCGCGACCGATGTTGCCGAACATGGCGCGTCGTTTACAGCGCTCAGCATTCGAACCGCGCCCCCGATCGTCCCGCGCGATCCGTTCGGGATGCCGGTGCAGCGCACCGGCATCATGCTCAGTGTGCTGCCGACTGGCCTCGCAGACAGACTCGGCCGACTCACGGCGCGGATCGTACTCGGCGATCTCAGGACTTACAAGGTACCGCCGCCGCAGTGGGGGCCCTTTTCGGCGCGGCGCGTGCCGGTGATCGATGTTGGTTTTGTCGCAGCGGTGAAGCGCGGAATAGTGAGGATCCGGCCCGCGCTCGAAAGACTCACGGAGTCAAACGCCGTCTTTGCCGATGGATCTGCGGAGCCCTTCGACGCAATCATCGCCGCGACTGGATTCAGCGCGGGGCTCGAGAATCTCATCGATGGTGCTCACGTACTGAACGACGCAGGCGAACCCATCGCAGAGTCGGGCTCGCCGACGACTGTGCCGGGGCTTTATTTCATGGGCTTCACTCACAGTCTTCGCGGCCATCTTTTCGAGGCGAATCGGGCGTCGCGACGGCTGGCCCGGAACGTCCGGTCTTATCTCTCACAACAGGGAAACTGAAATGCGTGCTGTGCTCGTTGGAATCGCGGGACTGGTCGCCGCCGGGTGTGCTCCCACACCGGCAACCGTTCCAGCACCGGTGACATCGACTTCGGAGCCGCTGTACATGCCGCGGGACGTCGCCGCGGCTTTTCGGAAGGGAACGCGATCGCCGGATGGCCGCCCTGGTCCCAACTATTGGCAGAATCGTGGACGTTACAACATCGCCGTCACCGCACTCCCTCCGGATCGTACCATTCGCGGCAGCGAAGACATCACCTACTTCAACAACAGCCCGGACACCATTCGCAATCCGGTGATCAAGCTGCTGCTGAACATTCACAAGCCCGGTGCGGTGCGCGGTGGTGGCGCGTCGGCTGATTATCTGACGTCGGGCGTGCACATCGACACCCTGATCGTCAATCAGCAGCCGGTAGCGTGGCCCCCGGGTGACAATCCATCGACATCGCAGCGCTTCAGGCTGCCCACGCCTCTGCTGCCGCACGATTCGGTCCGCCTGCATTTCAATTGGCACTACGAGATCTCGAAGGAAAGCGGCCGCGAGGGAATGATCGATTCGACGACATGGTTTCTGGCGTACTTTTATCCGCGCGTCGCGGTGTTCGATGACTACAACGGCTGGGACACCATGCCGTTTACCGACGTCCAGGAGTTCTACAGCGACTTCAACGATTACGACGTCGCGATCACCGTTCCCGCCAATTTCGTGGTGTGGGGAACGGGCACGCTCCTCAATCCATCCGAGGTGCTGCGGCCGACCACGCTGCAGCGTTACAACCAGTCATTCACGTCGGATCAGACCATCACCGTCGCATCGAGAGCCGACATGGCGTCGAAATCGGTGACGGCACAGTCGCCGCGGAATACCTGGCGATTCCGCGCCACCGACATCCCCGACATGACCTACAATCTCAGCGACCACTACGTCTGGGACGCGGCGAGCGTGGTCGTCGACGATGCGACGCAGCGACGCGCGAGCGTGCAGGCGGCGTACAACGACACCTCCGCCGACTTCCATCACATGGTTCAGTTCGCCCGTCACGGTCTCGATTGGCTGTCGCACAACTGGCCCGGAGTGCCGTATCCCTACGAGAAGAGCACCGTCGTCCAGGGATTCGCGGGGATGGAATACCCGATGATGGTCAACGACGAGAGCTACGCCGACACCGTGTTCTCGCGTTTCGTCGCCGAGCACGAGATCGCGCACACGTACTTCCCGTTTTACATGGGGATCAACGAGAGCCGGTACGCGTTCATGGACGAGGGGTGGGCGACGACCTTCGAGTATCTGATCGGCACCGCCGACATCGGTAAGGAGCGCGCCAGCGAGTTCTTCAAGCAGTTCCGGGTGAATGGGTGGGCCGGCAACCCGTCGGCGCTCGAGGACCTGCCGATCATCACGCCCGCCGATGCACTCGCGCCCCGCGCGTACGGCGACAACGCCTACGGCAAAGCCGCGCTCGGCTATCTTGCCCTCAAAGACATGCTCGGCGATGCGATGTTTCGAACCGCGCTGCACGAGTTCATGGCCCGCTGGCACGGCAAGCATCCACTGCCGTGGGATTTCTTTAATACCGTGAACAACGTCACCGGGCAGAATCTGAACTGGTTCTGGAACGACTGGTTCTTCCGCAACGGTTACATCGATCTCGCCGTCAATGGCGTCGCGAAAACCGGCGACGGTTACACGGTTACGATCGACAATGTCGGTGGGATGCCGGTGCCGGTCGATATCGAGGCGCGCTTCGGCGACGGCACGACCCAGACTTTCCATCAGACGTCAGCGATCTGGCGCGCCGATCCACGCCGCGCTGCCGTTCCAATCGCGACTTCGAAGACCGTACAAGGCGTGACGCTGCACACCGGGATCTGGGTCGATGCGGATTCTACGAATAATCGGGGCCCGAGATGATCGACGCGGCCGCCAGGTAAGGAAAACCAACTGCGAAACCAGTAAGGTGGAGGGTGCGAGGCCCCTCCCAATCACCTCGCACCCTCCACCTTACTCTTTTCGCAGTTGGTCCTTACTCATCCTCAACCCCGGCGTGCATCCGCAGTCGCTGCACGATCTCGAGGAGCTGACCCTGGATGGTCTCGAGTTCCCGATTTCCGCCGTCGCGGTCGATGGTGCCTTTCTCGAGCCCGACAGCCACGCGATTGAGGTACCTAATCTTCTCGATCATCTCGTCGGTGGTCCGGCGAAGCTTTCCGAACCGGCGCTTCTCGGATAGGGCGCGGTGACACCGCTGCTGGAGCTGCGCGTCGGTGAACTCCTTCGCCTTGCGCACGGCATCGAGCACGCTGATGCCCGGAACTCCGCCATGATCCTGGTAGAAGATCTTGGTCGTGGCGTCCGTGAACAGGAGACGGCCAATGTACTCGACCCCGTCGTAGTCGACCCTCAGGGAGACGAGGAACTTGTTGTTGTCGATCGTGATGACGCGGATCGGGTGCTCGGTTGATCCGGAGGCGGGCATAGTCTTTCAAGACTGTGCAACGGGCTCAACCGTCACCTTTTGGGGCTGTTGTTGGCGGCCCGTTCCCGTCCAAAGCAAGTTGATCCGAATTCACTGCACTTCAGCGGGGTAAAGACATGCTCGTCACGCGACGTTTGTCAGTTGCCGTCTCGATTTTCTTCTGCGCCGCATCGAACCATTCACTGGCAGCCGTGCCACCGACATCCCGCACCCGTTCTTTTGCAGTTTAGTTGTTCAGTTGCAGCCCCGGCCCGCCCCTTGGTAAACTTCGTTCCCTCCCGTAGGAGCTTGAATTGAACGTGCAGCAATCCATGATGACGAAAGCGCTCCGGCGCTGGCGCATCATTCCGGTGATCGTCATCGACGACGTCGCGCATGCGGTTCCGCTCGCCAGCGCTCTCCTCGACGGCGGCTTGCCCATCGCCGAGATAACCCTGCGCACTCCCGTCGCGCTCGAAGCGCTGCGGCGGATGACCCAGGAACGCCCTGAGATTTTTGCCGGCGTCGGTACTGTGCTCAACGTGCGACAGGCCGAGCAGGCGCGGAAAGCGGGCGCGCACTTCGTCATCTCACCCGGCTTCAATCGCGCTGTAGTCGACTATTGCCTCGAGCACGACGTCCCCGTTTACCCTGGCGTCGCGACCGCGAGTGAGATCGAGGCGGGGCTCGAGACCGGCCTCAACCTCTTCAAGCTCTGGCCCATCGTCACACTCGGCGGAGTCGACTACCTGAATCTTCTCGCCGGTCCGTTCACGGGCGTCGAGTTCAATCCGAGCGGCGGCATCACCGGAGCGACCTTCGAGTCCTACCTGGCGCTCAAGAACGTCGTCGCCTGCGGCGGCCCTTGGGTCGCGCCCCAGGATTGGATCTCCGGCGGCCAGTTCGAAAAAATCCGTGCCGCCGTCCGCGACACCATCAACCGCGTCGACTCGCTCGGCGCGACGCAGAAACGGGTCGTTGAATCGCGCGAG
>DATFGW010000049.1:0-3344 GCA_035249045.1 Gemmatimonadaceae bacterium
GCCGCCGAGAATTCGTTGACGAGAACCGTCCAGACATCGCCGCGCAGATCGACGCGGTGGCCTTTGGTGTCGCGAGCGCCGCGCAGTCCCTCGGGCTGCCCGCGGATCGGCAGGCCGACGGTGAGATAGTACTCGGGCTGCTTCGGACATCCCGCGTGCACGCTGGTGCGGCGTCGATTGCCGCGCACCGGCGGCGGCTCCGGGACCTTGGCGCCCGCGCATTGGTTGTAGACGAGCGGGCCGCCCTCACCGATTGCAGCGGCGTCGAGGATTCTCTTGCGATTGTCGATCACCTCGTCGATCGCTGACTGGCCCGCCTTTGCGAAGCTCAGAGTCGGATCGATCCCCTGTACTCCCGCGAAAATCTCCGGATATCCGTTTTCGGTTCCGTAGGGCCGCGAGTCGATGCGGTAGCGGTCGAGGTGGTACGGATACTCGTCGTCCTTGGCATCGAGCTGGGCGCGGACGAGGGCAGCGAAAACCTCCGAGTCGGCGCGAATGAGCGTGAGCTCCTCTTCGGGCGTCGCCTCCCTGCCAACTGTCGATGAAGGCGTTGGACTTTCCTCGGACGAAGAAGGCAGCGATGCGCACGCCGCGTACGTCGCGATCAGTCCAATGAACGCGAATCGAACGGACAGATGATTATGGATTGTCATTGGCAGCGGGTCTTTGCACAAAGGATACCTCAGCGGCAGCGCGGGATTTTACCGAAGCGGCGGACGGCGGCGGGGCGTGACAGATTAGTGCGAGCACGACGAGCGAGCACTACCCAATTCAGCGAGCCGGAAATTTGCCGAAATCCAAACTCAAACGAGCCAGATCCACGCAGCCTCGATCGGCGAAGCCGCGAAAGTCGAAGGCCCCGACTTCGCGGCGCACGAAGCGTGACGCGCCAGCCGACATGCCGCCCGAGAAATTCCGGAAGCTTGGACATTCCCTGATCGACAGCATCGCCGACTTTTATCAGCGACTGCCCAATGCTCCCACCGCGTCGCCGCTCTTGCCCGATGCCATGCGCGCTCGACTCGGTACGCACAAGCTCCCCGAGCTCGGCATCGATATCGCGCCGGTTGTATCGAAATTCGGCAAGCTCTTCTTCGACCAATCGACCCACAACGGCAGCCCGCGATTCTGGGGCTACATCACGTCGTCGGCGGCGCCGTTGAGCGCGCTCGCCGATCTGCTCGCCGCGGCGGTCAATCCCAACTGCGGCGCCTGGGCGCTTTCGCCGATCGCCACCGAGATCGAGAACGAGTGCATCCGCTGGCTCGGCCAGTTCCTCGGGCTCCCCGGGAAATGGGACGGCGTCCTGGTGAGCGGCGGCAACATGGCGAACATCGTCGGGTTTTATGTCGCGCGGAAAGCGAAAGCGACGTGGGACATCCGCGCCAAAGGAGTCGCGCACGCCGAGAGCAAGCGCCTGGTGATGTACGGATCGGGCGAGATCCATACGTGGATCTACAAGGCTGCCGACATGGGCGGCCTGGGGACCGACGCGATCAGAAAGATTCCGACCGACAATCAGCTGCGGATGCGCGCCGATGCGCTGCGCGAACAGATTGTCGCCGACCGCAACGCCGGGCTCGAGCCGTTCATGGTCGTCGGCACCGCCGGGTCGGTTGGCACCGGCGCGACGGATCCGCTGCCGGAGATCGCGCGGATCTGCAAGGAATTCAATCTGTGGTTCCACGTCGATGGCGCGTACGGAGCGCCCGCGGTGGCGCTCAAAAACGCGAGCGCGGATCTCAAGGGCCTGCGCCTCGCCGACTCGATCGCCATCGATCCCCACAAATGGCTGTACAACTCGATCGAAGCGGGGTGTTTGCTAACGCGAGATGGCGCGGCCCTCCGCGATGCGTTCGCGTTCAAGCCCACGTACTACCAGTTCGACGACAACGACGGCCAGGAAGTGAAGAACTACTTCGAGTACGGGCCCCAGAACACCCGCGGCTTCCGCGCCCTCAAGATCTGGCTCGGCTTCCAGCAGTGCGGGGCGAGCGGATATCGGCGGATGATCGCCGACGACATCGACCTCGCGCATCGGATGCACGACTTCATCGGAGAGGAGGAAGAGCTCGAGCAGGGCACCGTCGCGCTCAGCATCTCGACATTTCGGTACGTGCCCGCAGACCTGCGCGCGCGGGGGCGGGGCGACGCGAGGACTACGGAGTACTTGAACGAGCTCAATGCCCGGATTGCGACGGCGCTGCGACTGAGCGGACGGGCTTTTGTGTCGAACGCGCACATCGAGGACAGGTACATGCTTCGGGCGTGCATCGTCAACTTCAGGACTGGGATTGAGGACGTCAGGATGTTGCCGGGGGTGATCGTCGAGCTCGGAAGAGAGATTGATGCGGGGTTACGGAAGGACAAACGGAAGACCACCCGCTAGTAGCGTTGGGCGGAGCGGCTGGGGGCACCGAGCACTTATTTGATAACAGCACTCCGGCCGACGCGCTGCTTTTCATCCAACCCGGGCTCGGAGCTGCCAGCCGCTCCGCTCACAGCCACTAGCTGGTAGTCTTCCGTAGCGCCTGTCGCCATAACTGGCAGTCTTCCGTGGCGCCTGTCGCCATAACTGGCAGTCTTCCGTAGCGCCTGTCGCCACCCAATGAACTTTTCCGGCTCCGCGGCCGTCTTTATCTCGTGTCGCGCAACGACCCACCAGGAGCGAGGATGGCCTGGAAGTATCCGGCGGGTGAGGAGGAGATGCGTCTCCACCTGCTGGTGCTCCGCTGCCAGACGGGAGATGAGCGCGCATTTCGACAGCTCTTCGACACATACAGCCGCCAGACCATGAGCTACCTGCGGGGAATGCTCGGCGAATCCGCCGACGACGTGCAGCAGGAGGTGTGGCTGGCGGTGTTTCAAAATCTGCGCACTCTCGGGAAACCAGGGGCGTTTCGCGCGTGGCTTTTTCGAATCGCGAGATTCCGTGCGCTCGATTTTCTGAGGCGATCGAAGCGCGAGGCAGATCTGGTAATGGACATTCCGCTCGACGCAGTCGAAATCGCCAGCACGCCCGACCAATCCGGGCTGGATGACGTCGACGACAACGCGTTGAGCAGCGCCATGGAGTTGCTGCCCGCGCTCCAGCGCGAGGCTCTCCTACTCCGCTACAAGAATGACTTGAGCTACGAAGAGATTGCGGTCGTCACAGGGACGCCGATCGGAACAGTTCGCACGCGATTACATCACGGAAAACGAAAGCTTCACGACATACTTGGGAGGGGAAAGCAATGACAGCTGCAGGCAAGATCGCTCCGCAGGCCGATGTGTGGGCTGCAATCGAGAAAGAAAAGCGCTTCGACCGGTTCGTCCGCCGAGCCTGCATAACCGCGTGG
>DATFGW010000050.1:0-15534 GCA_035249045.1 Gemmatimonadaceae bacterium
GTAAGAACCGTCAACGGCGACGTGGTGCTGCGCCGTAAAGACTAGCTAGCCGGGCCGATCGACCGCTCGCGGAAGCCGGCGAAAACTGGCTATTGACAAACGGCGGCTTCTGTTGAATTTTCAGCACGGTTGATTTTTCAACACCTTTCAGGGCCCGGTTTGCGGGCGATCCCATGGCTGCCACCGTGATGCCGAAACAATCAGACGTAACGCCAGAAACCTCCGCGCTTTCCCGGCGCGAGAGACAGGTAATGGACATTCTTCACCGCCGCTCCGGCGCGACTGTCGCCGAGATCATGGCGGATTTGCCCGATCCACCGACCTATTCGGCAGTGCGCTCGGTGCTGCGCATCCTCGGCGAAAAGGAGCTGATCAAGCACCGCGAGGACGGCCCGCGCTACATCTACTATCCGGCCAGGCCGACCGAGACCGCGCGCGAGGATGTGCTCGCCCACGTCGTCCGCACCTACTTCGGTGACAGCACCGAGCAGGCGGTGACGGCATTACTTCGGATGTCCGATGTTGACCTGAGCGACGCCGAGATCAAGCGGCTGCGCAACAGCATTCGCCGCGCGCGGCAGAGCGGGAGGTAGCGCCGATGTCATCTACAATTTTCTCGACTATCGCCTCGTCCCTCAGCGGACCGAGCACATCGATGATTCTGCTGCTGGTGAAGGCGACGCTGATCCTGCTGGTCGCGATCGGAATCACCCTCACCATGCAGCGAACCTCCGCCGGTGCGCGGCACCTGGTGTGGCTGGTGTCGCTATCGGGATTGCTGCTCGTACCCGCGCTCGCCGCGTGGTCGCCAATTTCGTTGCGGATTCTGCCTCCCGAGTCCGCGGCAACCACGAGACAGGCGCCCGCCATAAGCAGCGCGTCGCTCGTGCTGCGTGCCGGATCGGATCAGAGCGCCACGATTGCCCCATCGGGCGCCGCGGCTGCCGATGCAAATTATTCGGCGCCCGTCGCGTCAACGGAATCGGCTTCGAGGTCGCCACTGCTCAGCGGTCTGTCGATCGCTTTCGTTGTCTGGGCGGCCGTCATGCTGGTCATCGCAGCGTGGCTGGGTTATGCCGCGATGCTGGTGAAGCGTATCGTGAACCGCTCGCGCCCGCTCGACACGGAGGACTGGCTGAATCCGCTTTGGGAAGTCTCGGACAGACTGTCGCTCGAGGAGCCGCCGCGCCTGCTGCGCAGTGAAGACGCCAAGATGCCGTTTGCCTGCGGCCTTTTCACTCCGACCATCGTGTTGCCGGCGGAGTGTGACGCCTGGTCGCTCGACCGTCGCCGTGCAGTGCTGCTCCACGAGCTCGCACACGTGCGGCGCCACGATCTGGTCGGCCACACCCTCGGCCGGCTCGCCTGCGCGTTTTACTGGTTCCACCCGCTGGTCTGGACCGCGGCAAAGCAGCTTCGCGCCGAAAGCGAGCGTGCTTGCGACGACCTGGCCCTGGCGTGCGGCGCGCGCGCGACCGATTACGCCGAGCATCTGCTCGACATAGTCACTAGCGTTCGCAGAGACGCCACGCCTTCGGTTGCATTGGCGATGGCGCGCCGCAAGGAGTTCGAGGGGCGCATGCTCGCCATTCTCGATCCGGAGCTGCGTCACGTGAGTCCGAGCCGCAAGCAGTCGCTGGGACTCATCGCGTCCCTGGCGATGATCGCGATCGTAGTGGGTGCCGCTGCGCCGGCGCCCCGCGCGGCAGTCTCCCAGAAACCGGAAGTAGCCGCCGCACCGGCAGCATCGGACAGTATCGAGCTTGCGACATCGCAGAAGCTGCCCGACGCGAAGGGTTACCCGGATTCGCGTGAGATCATCGATGGCTCGAAAACTCACCAGTCCTTACAGACATCGACCATTCAGCGCACTGTACAAAGGACGCTGACGAATACGCTGCAGAAAACCGTGCCGGATTATTTGCAGGGCGTCATCGAGCAGGCGTCGACGGCGGTCAAGCCGGCGGTGATCATGGATGCGTTGACCAAAGGCAGCTCCAAGGCGCAACGTGACACTGACGAGCGGCCGGTTCTATTAGCGCGCATTCTTGCGACGGACACCAGCGCTGAGCTGCGTCGCATCGCCGCGTGGGGATTGGCGGAGTACGCCGACGAGCAGGTTGCGGTCGACGCTCTCGCCAACGCACTGCGCCGTGATTCAAACGCAGATGTCCGTGAGATGGCGGCGTGGGCACTGGCCGAGGGCGAACGTTCTTCGGTTGGCGAGCAGGCCCTCGCGGCAGCGCTGCGCGGCGATGCGAGCACTGACGTGCGAGCGCGCGCAGCATGGGCACTGGGCAGCGTCGGCGATCGCTCGTCAGCCGATGCGTTGGCCGCCGCGCTCTCCGACAAGAGCGTTGAAGTGAGAAAGCGCGCTGCCTGGGCACTTGGCAACGCCGATCTCCGACAGGCTCCGCCGGCTCTGATCAATCTGCTCAACGATCAGGATCCGGAGATGCGGGAGCTGGCGGCGTGGGCGCTGTTCCAGATCGAAGACCCGGCCGCGATTCCAGGACTCGAGGCTGCGCTCAAGCGTGAGCAGGACAAGGATCTGCAGGTCGCGTACATCAGAGCCCTCGCGGCCGTCGGTGAAAAGTCCGTCGACGCGTTGAAGAGTCTGCTCGAGTCGAAGGATCAGGACATCAGAACGATCGCAGTGCGCGCTCTCGCTGGAGGGCATGCAACCGGTCCATGGCCGCGACCGTGGCCCGAGCCGCGCCCGTTTCCGAACTAGTATCGGAGAGGGCGCTCCGATGAGCGCCCTCTCTTTTGAGACGCAGTGCTGATTTTTCAACTTACCCGCACGAGGCGGGAACCATGAACGGAGCAACGATGCAACGACTGATAGGAATGACGCTCGCGACATTTGCGTTCTCGTCACTGAGCGGAGCGCCGATGGGGATGCCGGCCGGCGAAATGTCGGGACGGTTCGACGCAGGCAGCGTTGATGTGCGATCGACCGCGGCGCCGATCGACGTCACCGCACTGCTGACCGCGGCCCGCGGGGCGCCGCCGATGATCTGCTCACTGGCGTCTCGCGCGGTGAACAACTGGGGCTGGGGAAACGGCAGCGATGCCCCCGTTACGCCGCTGACGCCGGTGGTGGCAACGAACGAGGATCGTCGTATGCGGGATGCGCTGTCCGCGGCTGACATCCAGAAACTGTTCGAGGGCCTGGGCTCGGACGACGCGTGCGTGCGCGAGCTCTCTGTGCGACTAATTGGGACCCAGAAAGCGGAGACCGTGAGCGGCGATCTCGTTACCCGGCTCGGCTCGGCGGACGCGGGCATGAAAACCGTCGCTGCGCTGGGACTTGGTCTGGTTGAAGCACCGAACGCAGTGGATCCGCTGATTCGCGCTCTGCGCGATCAATCCACCGATGTGCGCGCAAATTCCGCGTGGGCACTCGGCCGCATCGAAAATGGTCGCGCGCTGAACCCGCTGATCAACCTTTTCAGCGACGACGCGGAGAAGGTTCGTGAAGCCGCAGTCGCCGCTGTCGGTCACATGGAGTCGACCGCCGCAGTCGGCGCTTTGATCAAGGTCGTGCGCGAGGACAACGCCGCATCGGTGCGCCGTGTAGCGGCATGGGCGCTCGGCAATATGGAAGCGCGCGAAGCCGTGGATGCTCTCACCGGCGTGCTCGCGCACGACGCCGATGCCAGGGTCAGGGAAATGAGCGCCTGGGCGCTCGGCAACATCCAGGACCGGCGCGCGGTTCCAGCGCTCAGCGCGGCACTTCGCGGCGACTCCGAGGAAAGAGTGCGGGAGACCGCGGTCTGGTCGATCGGCAATCTCGAGGATCGGTCGTCGCTGGACGTTCTCGCCGCCGCGACCGCCGACCGGAATCCGAACGTGCGTGGTACAGCGGCGTGGGCGATCGGTCAGCTCGACGAGAACGTGAAGGCGCCGCCGGGTCTGCTGCGACTGCTCACCGACGATAACACCGACGTGCGTCTCAAATCCGCGTGGGCCCTGGGTCAGATCGAGGATGCGTCCGCGTTGCCGGCGATTCGCGATGCGCTCAAGGTCGAGAAGAACGATCGAGTGCGCCGCGCATTGATTCGGGCGCTGATGAAATCAGGAGAGAGCTCGCAGGAAACCCTCACCCAGCTACTCAGCTCCACCGATCCGGCGGTTCGCGAAGCGGCAGTGCGGGGTATCGCGGGTGCTCGCTCATTCGATCCATGGCCGTGGCCGTGGCCCCGCCCGCGTCCCTTTCCGTGAGATCGACGATGCCAATGATACGCGCAGCTCTGGCGCTGGCCGCACTGGCCTGCGCCGAGCCGACGGCGGTGCCGACCGACACCATGAACGTCGCGGTTAGTAAATCGGTGTCCAGCAGCTCGTTCTCGATCAACGCCACCACAGGCACTGTGTACGTTCGGCTCGCCGCGCCGCGACCGGCCGACTCGGAAGCACCGCACGCATTCATGCACCGGATGTTCGCCAGCGCCGATGCCGCCGGCGCGCGGCGGCTGGTGGTCGATCTACGCGGTGTGACCGGCACCGACGCACGCCTCGCCGTGCCGCTCGTGCACGGAATCGTCGCTCGCGATCGGTTCGCGCGGGCGGGTGGGCTGATCGTCGTCACCGGATCGAACACCTTCTCCGGACTGCAGGCGACGGCGAAGCTACTGGGGCAGTACGCGGCGCCCCAGTTCGTGTCCGACTATCCCGCGCTTTAGCGCTGTTTGAGCGCCTGACGCAATACGACACCGTCGATCTTCTCGCCCGGCGCAACGCCGGCAACCGCGGCGAGAGTCGGTGCGAGATCGACGGTGCGCACGAACTCGCTGTAGCGGCCCGGCGCGAACCACAGCCCGCTGAAAATGAGTGGAACGTTGGAGTCGTAGTTGTAAGGCGAGCCGTGGGTGGCGACGATTCCACCGAAAATGCTCAGCGGTGTGAGGGTGATGACCATCTCCACGTTGCCATTGGCCGGTAGCTGGTGGATCCAGCGCCGCGCGACGGGATCGTTGATAGTGTCGCCGCGAAGTAAATCACGGAACCGATCGACGCGCGCAATCCCGGGCAGGGATCTGACCTGCGTAGCGAATACGGTGAGCACGCTGTCGACGCCGGCGCGGCGACTCTTCGCCAGCGATGGATCGACGATCACCATGTGCCCATCGAGCCCGATCAGGGTGGTGTCGAGGTTGGCGAGCGCGGCGATTCCCGTCAGGCCGTTCGCGAGGGCAGCCGCATTGACGCGGGTCGGTGCAGGCCGCACGGATTTCGGCACCAGCTCGGGGATGGTTCCGCTGCCGTGATCTCCGCTCAGGGCAATCGCGATACGCGTTGAATCCCGCAGCCTGAACAGGGAATCGAGAAACACGCCGAGGTTGCGATCGAGGCGGAGGATGTTGTCGTGCATCTCCCGCGAGTCCGGGCCGTAGCTGTGCCCGATGACATCGGTCGCGGACAGCGAGATGGCGAGCACATCGGTGTGCGGCCCTTTGCCGAGTCCGAGTACGTTGACGCCGGCGAGCGCGAAGTCGAGCGTCACTGCGTCCATCCAGGGAGAGCGCCTGATCTGATTTGCCGCTTGATCGCCGTCGGCGGGAAGTACGTGAGGGAAGACGACATCGTGGCCGCCCATCTCGACACGTACGCTATCCGGCTCATGGTACGCGCTATCCGGCAGGAGCAGCGTCCAGCTCTTGCCGGCGAAGCTTTGCGGCTCATGTCGCGCGTTGAATGCGTTCACCCAGTCGGGCAGGGTGTCTCGATAGTAGGTGCTGGTGGTGAAGCGGCCGTCCGGATAGTACCAGTAGACCTCAGAGTGTGACCGGCCGATCGGCAGAATTGCGGCGCGATCCTTCATCGATACCGAGAGCGCGCGGGATTGCGAATCTCTCGAGCGCAGCCAATCGACCAAAGTCGTGCCCTGGAATCGCCGCGGAGATGCACCGACGCCTTTGGGCGCTCCGACGAGCGGGGTCGTCGAGTCTTCGACTCCTGACCAGTTGGCGATGATGCCGGTGGAGCGGGGAAAGCGTCCGGAGAGCAAGGTCGCGTGTCCGGGAGCGGTTTCGGTAAGGGCGTGGTCGTGGTGCGCATTGATGAACCACGCTCCGCGTGACAGCCGCGCCAGTCCGCCATGCAGCTGCGGCCCGAAGCGATCGATGTAGTCGCCGCGGAACTGGTCGACGTTGATCAACACGATCAGTGACGGCGCCGGCTGTTTACCCGACTGGCACGGCGCGCGGTGCGCCAGCAGGAATACGGGGATGAGAACAGTGATTAGTTGTCGCATCCGGCAATCATACCCGCTGCGCGGCCCAAGGCAACTATGGCGCGTTCCGCAAGTCGCCCCGATATTCGAACGCCCCTTTCGGGCGTAGACAGCATCGACGTGGAGGCGGTATGCGCATGCGATCCCTGCACCTCTTGATTGCCGCAGTCTGTTTCGTGGCCGCTTTTTTTGCCGGCACCGCCGGCGCGCAGGACTCGGTGAAGGTGGCGAGCGCAGCGACAGCGACCGCGCACGGCGCCCAGGATTCGGCGAAGACGCGAACGCCTTCCGCTTTCTTCGGGTCCGAGCAGCCGCTCGAAGTCACCTTTACCACGAACATCGGAAAGATCCGCGGCGACAGACGCGCCGATCCGCCGTGGCGGTCCGCGACGCTGTCGTACAAGGGCGACGGCGGCAGCGCTGTGACGGTGCCGGTGGAGGCGCGGACGCGCGGCATCTGGCGTCTCAAGATGTGCGATTTCCCGCCGCTCCGTCTCAACTTCAAGGGCGAGACGACCAAGGGAACGATCTTTCACAAGCTCGACAAGCCGAAGCTGGTGAGCTACTGCCAGGACAACGATCTATACGAGCAGTACATCCTGCAGGAGTATCAGCTCTATCGCATCTACAGCATTCTCACTCCGGTGAGCCACCGGGTGCGGCTGCTAAAGTTCAATTATGCTGACAGCGGCAGCGGAAAGATTCGCGCGAAGCGTTACGGATTCATTATGGAGGAGCCGAACGCGGTGGGCGCGCGGCTGGGAGGAAGGGTGCTGGAGCAGAAAGGGGCATTACCGGCCGATCTGGACCCCTTCCAGGATGCGCTGTTCGGTGTATTCCAGTATTTCATCGGCAACACGGATTTCTCGGTCGGCGCCCTTCACAACGTCGAGCTCTTTTTCGCCACCGCGGGGACTATCTCACCGATCGCCTACGATTTCGATTTTGCGGGTGCGATCAACGCGCGTTATGCGATCCCCGATCCCAGCCTCAACATCCCGAACGTGCGGCAGCGGCTATTTCGGGGCTACTGCACCGATCCGGGGGAATACGAAAAGGTCTTCGCGTTGTTCAACGAGAAGAAGCCGGCAATCTACGCGCTGTACAGCGACTCGATCGGCAAGCTCATCGATCACGGTACGGTGAAGTCCACGCTCCGCTACTTCGACGATTTCTACAAGACCATCAACGATCGTCACGCGGCGAAGGACGCGATCATCGAGCCCTGCCTGGGGCGCGGGCACTAGCTGACGGTGGGCCCGCGAGCCGCCGGCGTTTAGCCGAATGACCGACTAAACGCCGCGCTCGCTGGATCGTGCAGCTACTCGACCTGCGGAGTGCTGTTGTTCGTCCCTGCCTTGATGACTTCGTCGATATAGAAGCGCACTGCGTTCGGGTATCCCGAGTCACATGGCTTGAGGCCGGCGAATTCGCCGTCGGCGCCCGTAAGCTTGGTGATTTCGGCGATGACGGCTCCCCGAGTCATCGTCAGCTTCCTGCCCGCCTGGGCGCGCAGATAGGTATTTGCGACCGCGGGTGCCGCGGCACAGCCCTGCTGGATGGCGGCGGTCGAGTGGTTTGCGGTTGGCGCGGCAGCTCCAGCGGTGGCGAACGCTGCGAATGCTGTTGCTACTGCGGCGAGTTTGATTCGGTTCATACGTTTATCCTCGGTTGCGGTAATGAACTCGCCACCCATTTCGCAAAAACCGCACACCCGGCGCGCAATCCCGCGGGAAGCCGAACAGTTAATTCGTTCGATGCTTCGCAAACCCCGTCCTCCGGCCATCAACAACTCACACGCAGCACGTACTTCTGCACCGTGGTGTCAGGCAGAATTTCGCTAATCGTTATGGTACACATCGCCTGGCCTCCGATGACAACGACTGAATCTGAAGTAGTTGCAGCGCTGTACGCAGCCTGCCCGCCAACCACGACCACGGAGTCGCCGTGAACCAGGCTGAAGGTGTGCCCGCCGGGAACTTGGAGTTCGGGCTTGTTTGAGCACGCGATGGCCAGGGTTGCGACGAGCGTCCCGCCCAAGAGTCTGAACATTTTTTCCTCCGTCACATGGTGAGACAACACTACGGCTTCAACGACTGCCAGCATGTCATCGTTTGGCCGCTAGAAAGGACGCCGGGAACCCGTTGAACGAAGGAGCGCGAGCTTTCTCGTCGTTGGCGCGTATGCCAGTCCCCTCAAGGCCAAATGCCCTGGTGGCATGCGGGTTGGAGCGAGCATCAGCGTCAGAAAAATCGCACTCGAGTCAGGCTTGCCTAGCTTCGCATAGGCTTTGGCAGCGACCCACCTTAGCAAGAAGCTGTCGGGACGATCAAGCATGGTTGGATCGAACTCACCTGAGAGGGCGACCCCACCGATACGGTCAGCCACCATTCGCCATTGGCCGGCATCAGCCGCGAGCATTGCCTCGATCAACAGTGGCCCGTTCCCAACCATGGCGAGACTGCTCTTTGAGAGACCGTTGACTCGGCCGAGCATCTTGCGCGCTGATGCCGTATCGTCCGCGGCGGCTGCCCACAATGCGCGGAGCATGTCCGCAGGCATGGTTGTGTCGGAGGGCACCAGGTTCGATGTCCGCGAAATCGGTGTATCGCCGACGACGGCGAGTAGGAGGCGAGCGCGCTCATACCAGCGAGCGATGGCTCCGGTAGACGCGTGTGCCTCCATGCGGAGAACGCTGTCGGCGGCGCCGACCTCACCGCGTGCCGCAAGTGCGGACGCGTGAGCGGTGATCGCATTGAGACGGAAAACCGCCGGCGTTGCAGGTGTCGCCAACACGGTTAATGCGACGGAGTCGGCGGATGCCCATCGCGCATTGGCCATCGCGAGCATGATTCGCACGTATTGCGCGAATGGGCCGGACAAGTCCTTGAGTGTCTGTTCGGCTTCGGAACTACGCCCAAGCACAACCTGGATCGCTGCGAGGTTCAGCAGGATTGGCTGAATGATGCCCGGGCCGAACGGATTTGCGTCCACCGCCTTCTGCAGATCGGTGGCTGCGCCTTCGTAATCACCAAGAGCAGACCGATAAAGGGCGCGGTTGCTCAAGCCAACTCTCGAGTACGGTGTTTCGGCCAGGTAGAGATCGTACCATTTCACAGCCGCCGCGACGTCGTGATCGAGAGCGTAGGCCACATCGCCTTTGAGCCGGTACTGCTCTGCAGGCGAGAGCCTCTGTGGGAGCGCCAGGGCTCGCGAATAGGCGAAGCGCGCGGAATCGATTTGACGAACCGAGAGGTAGTTCGCGCCGAGTGTTACCCAGGCCGGAGCGAACCCGGAATCAAGCGCGAGCGCACGCTGCAGCAGATGGGTACTACCTGAATAGTCACCTCGCATCAGCGTCCGGTCTAACGCCTGGGAGTAGTACCGGTAGGCGTCAAACGATGGGGTCGCGACATCACGGAGGGGTCGTACCTCCGCAATCTCGCTGCGGCGCTCGCCGAGCTGCGCGCGCAACTGTCGCACTTCATCATCGGCAGCGTCGACGAGTCTGTCGCTCGGACGGGGGCCACTCGCCGTCGCAGCCGCTGAGGCGAGTGCGTTTCCCTTTTCCGCGCTTACGACGTGCGCGACCAGCGAATAGCCTGATCCCAGCTGCTGGATCCCGCCCACCAGCACTGCACGCACCGAGCTGCGCTGCGCCAGCTGCCGCGCGAGATCGACATCGACGAACGTCGTTTCGGGAATCCCCGCCAGTCGCATTACTTCATTCAGCTGACGACGATCCATCAACCTCACGAACTGCGACTGGCCAAGCGCAGCGGTGACGAGGTCGCGGTAAGCGCTCGCAATACCAGGATCCTTGGCTGGGCCGTCAAAATCCGCGACGAGAATCCAGTCGTTCTGCTCCAATGGTCCGGCGAAGATCTTTCTTGCCAGGACCAGCACGCCAAGCGCGCCAATCACCAGCACTGCCGCGATCGCAGCCAATTTGCGTTTGCCGCGAAGTCTGAAGCGCGGCTTTTTCTTTCCGTGCGATCTCAACGCCTGTGCAAGCGCCGCGGCCGATGCAAAGCGCGCCGCGGGAACTTTTCCGAGCGCTTTCCTGACGATATTCTCGATCTCCTCCGGAACATCGGGCCGCACCAGTCGCAGCGACGGGATCTCGGCGGCAGCGTGACGGGCCACGATTGCCTGGACGGTGCGTCCGGTGTACGGCGGCTCACCCACCAGCATCTCATAGAGCACGCAGCCCACCGAGTAGATGTCGCTGCGCAGCCCGATCTCGCTTTCGCCGAGTCCCTGCTCGGGACTCATGTACTGAGCGGTACCGATCACGACGCCGCTGGAGGTGAGAGACTCCCTCGCCGACGCGGTCACGGCGCGCGCGATTCCAAAGTCGGCGACGATTGCGTGGCCGCTCTGCAGCAGAATGTTTTCGGGCTTTACGTCGCGGTGCACGATGTTGTGCTCGTGCGCGTACTGGAGGCCGTCGGCGACGTCGCACGCGATGCTGATCGCCTCCTCGAGTGGTAGCTGCCGTTCGCGTTGCAGGCGATCGCGCAGAGTCTCGCCCTCGATGAAGGGCATGACGTAATAGAGGAATCCGGCGGCCTCGCCGGAATCGTGGAGGGGCAGGAGATTAGGGTGGGTCAATTGCGCGGAGATCTCGATCTCGCGGAGGAAGCGAGCGGCGCCCACGGCCAGCGCAATCTCCGGCTTGAGGATCTTGATCGCGACCCGACGGTGATGCTTCAGGTCTTCGGCGAGAAAGACAGTTGCCATCCCGCCGCGGCCAAGCTCACGGTCGAATCGATACCGGTCGGCCAGCGCAGCTTTCAGCGCGGCCAGCGGGTCGCCGTGCCCTTCCTGCATGCAGGTCCCCCGAGCGCAACGGCCTAACATGCGAGGACTGCGGAGGTTACGCCAGAGTAAACACTGAGGGCTAACTGAAGACGACCGGCGGGCGGCGCGGGGCGGGCCGGCGGGCGGCCGGGGGCTCGTACCTTAAAGATCAAGGAAGACTACCAGCTAATGGCTGTGGGCGGAGCAGCTCGCGGCGCCGAGCATTGGTTTGGAAACAACACTCGCAACCAACGCTACGCAGTTCACTCCCACATTTCCGCATTTGCTAGATGCAGTTCATCCAACCCGGGCTCGGAGCCGCCGGCTGCTCCGCTCACTGCCCCCAGCTGGTAGTCTTCCGTGATCTCTACGGTACGAGCCCCCGGCCGCCCGCCAGCCCGCCCCCCCCGGTCGCCCGCCGGCATTCTTCAGTTCAGTCCTCAGTCCTCAGTCCTCAGTCAACGGATTTGCCCCCCGAGCCGTACCTCGAATGGAGGCACGTCGATGGCAAAGCAGAGTCCGGACCCCATCCGCAGCTCACTCAACCGCTACAGTCTGGCAGTCGGCGCGACGTCGGTTGCCCTCGTGGCCACCCTGATCCTCCGCCGCTACGGCCCGGCCCCGAGCTTCCTCTTTTTCGTCCCCGCGGTCGCGCTCTCCGCGTGGTACGGTGGCACCGGACCCAGCGCCGTTGCCACGATCGTCTCGCTGCTCCTCATCGACCTCAATTTCTTCGCGCCCGGCGGCTCGCTCAGCATCGACCGGGTCGAAGGAACCGAGATCGTCGCATTCCTGATCGTGGCAGTCACCATCACCGCCACCATGGCAGCGCTGCACCACGCCAGAGCGCTCGCCGAGTCGCACGCCCGTGAGCTCAAGCGCCTCAATGAAGAAGTGGGCCGCAGTTACGACGCCGAACGCGAGCGGCGGCACGTCGCCGAGCTGGTAGCGCAGGCCCGCGAAGAAGTCCTCGGCGTCGTCGCGCACGATCTGCGGAATCCACTCAACGTGATCATTTCGAGCACCGATCTACTTCTCAATGAAGATCTCGATCGCGCGCGACGCACCGAGCTGCTCGAGGTCGCGCTGCGGGCCGGCCGCCGGATGAATCGCCTGATCGGAGATCTGCTGGATACCGTTCGACTGCACGCCGGCAAGCTTGCTCTGGATCTCGAGGACGTCGCCGTCGCCACGATCTTCAAGGATGCCGACGACATGTTCAGGCCGCTGGCCCAGAAGCGTCAGATCAGCATCGAGATAGCGCCGGCCGCTGACGGGCTTGCAGTTCGCGCCGATCCGCTCCGGGTCTCACAGGTGCTTGGCAACATCCTCGGCAACGCCTTGAAGTTCACACCCGAGGGCGGCAGGATCGTCCTGCGCGCCAGCTCGAACGGTCGCCAGGTCAGGATCGATGTCATCGACAATGGCCCGGGAATCAGCGCCCCGGATCTGGAGCATTTGTTCGACAACTTCTGGCAGGCGCAGCGCAACGACAATCGTGGGGTCGGGCTCGGCCTTGCGATCGCGAAGAGCGTCGTCGAAGCGCACGGCGGCAGGATCTGGTGCGAGAGCGCGCTCGGTAAAGGAACGACTTTTTCGTTCACGCTGCCAATCACCACGATTAAAGCCGCGAATCTGCACGCCGTCGCTTG
Source organism: Gemmatimonadaceae bacterium (assembly GCA_035249045.1). Taxonomy (GTDB): domain Bacteria; phylum Gemmatimonadota; class Gemmatimonadetes; order Gemmatimonadales; family Gemmatimonadaceae; genus UBA4720. The sequence goes on from DATFGW010000050.1 coordinate 12,694, forward strand.
ACCGTGTGGTGATGGCGCCTTTGCTTTGAGACCAATGCTCAAGGCAAGAATTCGCGCCGCGCTGCTCGAGTCCGCGCTGCTTGGCGCCGCGGTGATTTCCATCGTCGGTTGTCGCGGCGAACCTGCGTCGGTGGAAGATCTCTACACCACCCGCATGCTCGGCCTCAGCTATCTGCAGAGAAATCAGCTGCCGCAAGCGGAGTCGGCGTTTACCAAATTGACGAAGCTCGCGCCCGATGATCCGCTCGGGTACGCCAATCTCGGCCTGACGCACCTCCAGGCGGGCGACTTCAAAGACGCCGAAGACGAACTACTTCATGCGCGAAAGCTCGATCCCCGCAGCGCCGAGATCGGTCTCGCTCTCGCGCGCCTGTACTCGCTGACAGACCGCGCAGCCGAGGCCCGCACTACGCTCGAGAAATTGCGTCAGGACAGTACGACAAATCCGCACGTTCTATATGCCCTGGCCGAGCTCGAGTCCCAGCAGCGCGACAATGGGTCGCGGCAGCGCTACGAGGCGCTACTGAGAGATGTGCTCGCTGTTGCGCCTGCGAATCTGGTCGCGCGGCTCAAGCTCGTCGACGCGCTGGTGAGCGACGGCGCGGCAGATAGCGCAGTGCAGCAGCTGGAGGAGGTGAGACGCATTCCGCCCGAGCTGCCGCAGCAGGCGCGAACGTATCTGGATAGCACGATCCAGCTATTGCGCGCGGGGAAGACTGGTGATGCGCGGCCAGTGCTCGATCGATTTCTGAGCGTAGTGCAGGTGACGTCGCAATACCAGGTGTCGATGGAAGATGTGAAATGGACGGACGGTCCAATCGCCGGGCGGCCAGTGCTGACTTTCGCGCCCAAGACCTTCATCACGCTTCACGGCGTGCGCGACAAGCCGACGGTGGACATGGCAAAGTTCGTCGATGTAACCGAGGAATCGGGTGTGGGCGACGCAGCAGCGGGGGCCGGTAGCGCGAGCGCAGCGAGCGCGGCGGCGCTCGCCGTCGGGGACGTGGACGGCGACGGCACCGACGACCTGTTCGTCTCTCGCAGCGGTGCAGCGCGCTTCTATCGGGTCCAGGGCGGCTTCGTGCGCGATGCCACTCAGCGCGCGAAGCTTCCGAGCACGGCGGCGTCGTTTGCGACCTTCGCCGATTTCGATAACGACGGCTGGCTGGATCTCTTCGCAATCGGTGCCGACGGCAGCGCTCGACTGTTCCGCAATCTCGGAGATGGAACGTTCGACGATGCGACGGCGAAGGCGGGGATCTCGGCGACGGGCGGGTCGACAAAGGGGATCTTCGTCGATCTCGATCATGATGGCGATCTCGATCTGCTGATGACCGGTGGAACGCACCCGATCGTCTTTCGCAACAATCTGGACGGCACCGTTACCGATGCGACCGCGGCGTTCGGCGTCACCGGCGGACTGGTTCGCGATGCCGCTTACGCTGACTTCGACGGCGACGGACGCGTGGATCTCGTGCTTGCCACCGACACCCAGGGACTCGCGCTGCTGCACAACGGAGGCGCGCAGCGTTTCAGCGCGGTTCTGAGTCCGAGCGGCTTGCCGGCCACTGGTAGTTTTGGTGTCGTCGCCGTCGGCGATTACAACAACGACGGCTTTCTCGACATTTTTTCCGTGGCAAAGGACGGGACGGCCACGCTGTGGCGCAACAAGGGCGACGGGAGCTTCACTCGAGACCAATCCTCAGGCGCCTTAAAGAGCTCGATCGGCGGCGCCGCCTCGACCGCGGTCTTCGTCGACTACGACAACGACGGCTGGCTCGACCTGGTGGTGGGAAGCGCATCCGGCTCGAAGCCGGGACTGGCTCTGCTCAGAAATGATGGGACCGGGAAATTCCTCGATCGCTCGGCCGTGTTGCCGGGGTCGGTGAAATCGAGCGGTGCGACGAGCATCGTCGCGACCGACGTCGACGAAGACGGCGATGAGGATCTCTTTCTCACCGACGCGGTGAGTGCGCCGCACCTCCTTCGCAACGATTTCGGCAACAACAACCTCGCCGTGAATGTGGAGCTCAAGGGACTGCGCAACGGCAGCGGCAAGAACAACGCGCTGGGGATCGGTGCGCGGCTCGAGCTCCGCGCCGGCAGCATCTACCAGACGCGGGTCGCGACCGGACGGGTGACACACTTCGGGCTGGGACCGCATCTCAAGGCCGACGTGCTGCGCATCGAATGGCCGAACGGCGTGCCACAGACGGTTTATTTCCCCGGCTCCGATCAGGATGTGGTGGAGCGCGAGATGCTCAAAGGATCCTGCGCGCTGGCCTACACCTGGGACGGGAAGCAATTCCGATTCGTTACCGACGCGATGTGGCGGAGCGCGCTCGGCATGCCGCTCGGACTGATGGCTGGAACCGGCGCCAGAGCATTCGCGCCCGCCGGCGCGTCGCAGGAGTATCTGCGCATTCCCGGCGACGCTCTGGTCCCGCGTGACGGTCGATATTTGCTGCAGCTCACCGAGGAGCTTTGGGAGACCGCGTACGCGGATCAGGTGAAGCTTCTCACCGTCGATCACCCGGACTCGATCGACGTATTCGTCGACGAGCGATTCGTACCGCCGGGCGAGGTGAAACTGCGACTCTACCAGATCGCTCACCGCGACTATCCCCGCACTGCGGTAGATGAGCGCGGCGACGACGTGCTGCCGGCGCTGCGCAAGAGCGACGACGTGTACGTGTCTAACTTTACGCCGACCAGATATCAGGGCGTGGTCGAGCCGCACGATCTGGTACTCGATCTCGGGGATTCAGCGGGCACAGCAGGCACCTACCTGTTTCTCCGCGGCTGGATCTATCCGACCGACGCGAGCATCAACGTCGCTCT
>DATFGW010000051.1:0-9346 GCA_035249045.1 Gemmatimonadaceae bacterium
TGGCTGGCGGGAGTCTTCCCGACTCCGAATCCAGCCGACGAAATAATTGCTGCTGCGGCGAGTAGTGTGCGCATTGTCATTGAAGGGTTCCTCAGCTGCCGCGCTGCGCGCCCGCGGGAATCGCGGTGCGCAGCCTCGTCAGCACGTGCTCCTGCTGTAACGTCTTTTCAATCAGCTCACGGTCCTGTGGCGCCGTTCCGGGCGATTGCTGAACGATCTGAACCAGCACCAGCTCCAGATCTTCCAGCAACGGGCGGCGGTGGGGGTCGTTACCTACGGGTGAGTCGAGTAGCAGCCTGGTGTTCGTCAGGAGCTGGCGCGCCCACGCTCCGAGCTGAGCATCCATCTGCTGGTCTGCAGGGTTGCGCGCCCTGAACGAAGTCAGGAGCGCTTCTGCTTCACTCAGATACCGCACCGTCGTCAGCTGGTACGCCGAGGTCGTAGTGGGAGAACCCTGTCCGGCGATTGTCGCGACGCGACTCTCACCACCTTCGGGTGTCAGCCGAGACCCGGTCGAGCCGCGCTGTCCTGCTGTCCGCGCCGATCCGTTATGCGTGCCCTCGAGTGAGGGAGCGGAGCCTGAGACCGCGCTTTGCGGGCCCGACGCGCCTGGCTCCGGCGTCACGGACGTCGCGACCTGCTGTGGCCCGCCGATGATAACGGGTCCTATGGTTTGAGTTCCGGCGGCCTGCGGAGCCGATGAAGCAGTCCAACGACCGATCCCAACGCCGGTCGCGACCAGCAGCATCGCTGCCGCCGCCGCCCCGAGCCAGACTTTGGTGCCGAATCGCCGCGGTGAGACGCCCGACGAGCGTAGTCCGCCGCCGTATACGACTCGCGGACCGGCGGCGCGCTGCGCCTGAATCGCGCTCCACATCTCGTCGCGCGGCACCCGTGCCGGCGGAGCGTTGTAGCTCTGCGCCGACTGCTTGAGGAATTTGTCGAAATTTTCTTCAGTCATGACACCCACTCCGGTGCAAAATCCGCCAGCGCGACGCGCAGCTTGCTGCGGGCCTGGAAGAGGTGGGACTTCGACGTTCCAATCGGAATGTTGAGCGCCCCGCTGATCTCTTCGTGTGTGTAGCCTTCCACGTCGTGCATCACGAAAACCGTCCTGTATTTCTCGGCCAACGCATCGATCGCGCGCGCCAGCCTTTCTTTGAGATCGGGATCCGCCTCGCTGTGAGACGCTCCGATCGATATGCCTTCTTCCATCGGCGCTTCGCGGTTTCGCTGCCGCTTCGTCTTTCTGAGTCCGTTCAGTGCGACGGATACTCCGATCGAGTGAAGCCACGTCGAAAGCGAAGAATCACCACGAAAACTTCCGATCTTTTCGAACGCCCTGATGAAGGTCGCCTGCGTGAAATCCCTTGCGAGCTCGTCATCCCCGGCGAGGCGGAACGCCAGCCGGTAGATGCGATCGACATAGGTCTCGTATAGCTCACGCTCCGCGGCCGCATCGCCGGCAACCACCCGCGTGATGAGTTGGATATCGTTCACCGAGCTCCGAGACTCGTAGGCAACCAGCTCCATGGTCAATCTTCTGACAACCGATGCCGGGAAAGGGTTGAGGTTTGCTTGAGGGCGTTAGCCGCTTCGGCGGGCATTTAACAATACGAAGGCTGGCAGCCGCACGCGTGCTGTTGGCCTAGCTGCTGGTAGGCTTGCGGCTGCCCGCTTCACTATTGTTAGATGCCTTCCGAAGCACCCAAGCCCACACGCCGAGACACCCAAATGCAGTACACCCAGCTAGGTCAGAGCGGCCTCATCGTTTCCCGGATCTGCCTCGGGTGCATGACCTACGGCACCCCGAAGTGGCGGCCCTGGGTGCTCGACGAGGTCGATGCACGGCCCTTCTATAAGAAAGCGCTCGACCTCGGCATCAACTTCTTCGACACCGCCGACATGTACTCGATGGGAGTCAGCGAGGAAGTCACCGGCCGCGCACTGCGCGACATGGCGCGCATGGAGGAGATCGTCCTCGCTACCAAAGTGCATTTCCCGATGGGCGACGGACCCAACATGGGCGGCCTCTCTCGGAAGCATATCCTCCAGGCCTGCGATGCGAGCCTGCGACGTCTCGGCGTTGACACCATCGATCTCTATCAGATCCATCGCTTCAAGAGCAGCGTCCCCATCGAGGAAACCCTCGCAGCGCTCGATCACCTCGTGCAGCAGGGTAAAGTCCGCTACATCGGCGCCAGCTCCGGCTACGCCTGGCAGATGGCGCGTGCGCTCAGCCGGTCGGAGCGGAACGGCTGGGCGAAATTCATCTCGATGCAGAATCACTACAACCTCGTTTATCGCGAGGAGGAGCGCGAAATGATTCCGCTGTGCCTCGAGGAGGGCGTCGGAATCCTGCCGTGGTCGCCCCTCGCGCGCGGCCGGCTGGCACGCACCAGCGGCTCGCCGTCGTCCGGTACCATTCGCGCCGACACGGACACCTACGCGGTCGATCTCTACGACTCGCCCTCCGACCTAAAGGTGATCGAGGCGGTGCGAGGCGTCGCCAGAGAGCTCGGCGTTCAGCCGTCTGAGGTCGCGCTTGCCTGGTTGCTCCAGCGACCCGGCGTCGCAGCTCCGATCGTCGGCGCCACCCGCATCGACCATCTCGAGAGCGCCGCGCGCGCCCTCGATGTGAAGCTGAGCGACGAACATGTCAAAGCCGTAGAGCAGCCCTACGAGCCGCACCCAGTTCGCGGGCACTGACGCCCGCGATTTTCTTCGGTCGTTCGCTGCCCGTCTTCGCGGGGGCACATCATCTGCCTTTGTTTACCTCGGACTTTTCGTGACAGCAGAGCCAGACGGCTCGATGAACCGAAGGGCAGCAGAGGGAGACGGACAAATGGGCATCGACATCACCACTGAGACAGGCACGGACGCCAACTGGACGCCTGCGAAACGAAAGACTCCGGTGCGAAGCGCGCGGAGAACACCAGCGCCCGTTACAGCCGCGAAGGGCGCACCTGACCACTACAGCGAGACAATCAGCAGCGAGAAGGACAAAGCCACCCAATTCATGGGTTGGTTCAGCATCGCACTCGGAGCGGCCGAGTTGTTCGCGCCTCGCGGCGTGGCCAGAGCGATCGGCATCGACGACGAAGAGCACACCACCCTCCTCCGGATCTATGGCCTGCGGGAGATCGCCGCCGGCCTCGGCATTCTTGCCCGACCGAAGCCGACCTACTGGATGTGGAATCGCGTACTCGGCGACTCGATCGATCTCACTTCGCTCGGGAAAGCGATGCGGAACCCGGAGAACGACAAAGCCAGGCTCGCCGCCGCGACCGTTGCGGTACTCGGCGCCACAGCCGTCGACGTGATCTGCAGTGTCAAGCTCACCCGCGATCAAACCCGCCATGCCACCGGCCACGACACGGGCAGCTACGAAATTCCGCAGCCCGCCGAGGGACTGTCACGACTGTCCGCGATCATCACCGTGAACAAGCCGGTCGAGGAGGTCTACTCGTTCTGGAAGGATCCGCGGAATCTTCCGCGATTCATGAATTCGCTGGAGTCGGTTCACCCGATCAGCGAACGCCTCTCGCACTGGAAGATCAAGGCGCCCGCGGGAATGTCTGTCGAGTTCGACGCCGAGATCGTCACCGACAATCCCAACGAGATGATAGAGTGGAGATCGGTGGACGCGTCGGACGTAGAGAATACAGGCACCGTCCGGTTCCGGAGCGCGGCCGGCAACCGCGGCACCGAGGTCGAGCTGGAGACGGAGTTCAAGCCAAAGGGCGGACCGCTCGGCGCCCGCGTCGCGCGGGCGATGTCGATGGTGCCGAAAACGAATCTCATGAACGACCTGCGCCGCTTCAAGCAGCTGATCGAGGTCGGTGAAGTCGTGAAATCAGATGCGACTGCCGTTCCCGGGATGCACCCCGCGCGTCCGCCGAAATCATCCGAGCTGGAGGCGAGACAATGAGAGCGAATTGCTGGGAAGGCGCAAAGCACGTCAAGGTGGAGGACGTGCCCGATCCCAAGATCCTGAACCAGGATGACGCCATTGTGCGGGTGACATCGACCGCGATCTGCGGCTCCGACCTCCACCTCTTCAACGGCTTCATGCCGACGATGGAACATGGTGATGTCCTCGGCCACGAATTCATGGGGGAGGTAGTCGAGATCGGCAAGAACGTGAAGAAGCTCAAGGTCGGAGATCGCGTTGTCGTACCGTTCCCGATCGCATGCGGCAAATGCTGGAGCTGCAAGAACGAGCTTTGGTCGCTCTGCGAGAACAGCAATCCCAACGCATGGATGGCTGAGAAAATGATGGGGCACTCGCCGGCGGGCATCTTCGGCTACTCCCACATGTTGGGCGGATTCGCCGGCGGGCAGGCAGAGTACGCGCGCGTACCGTTCGCCGACGTCGGACCACTGAAGGTGCCCTCCGATCTCAGCGACGACAAAGTGCTATTCCTTTCCGACATCTTCCCGACCGGCTACATGGGAGCGGAGATGTGCAACATCAAGAAAGGAGACACCATCGCTGTATGGGGTTGCGGGCCTGTCGGGCAATTTGCCATTGCCAGCGCCAAGCTGTTGGGCGCCGAACGGGTGATCGCGATCGACCGCTTCCCGTATCGCTTGCGAATCGCGCGCGAGCGCGCCGGCGCCGATGTGACCGTTAATTATGAGGAGACGAGCGTGCCCGAGGCCCTCAAGGAGCTGACCGGCGGCCGTGGCCCCGATGCATGCATCGACGCCGTAGGACTCGAAGCGCACGCGCCGGGGCTTCAGGACTTTTACGACCGCGCGAAGCAGTCAATGCGCTGGGAAAGCGATCGCATTCCAGCGCTGAGACAGGCCATCATTTCCTGCCGCAATGGTGGGACAGTCTCGATCGTGGGCGTCTATAGCGGCTTCGACGACAAGTTTCCACTCGGCTCGTTGATGAACCGCTCGCTAACCATTCGCACCGGCCAGTGTCACGTGCATCGTTATATGAAGCCGCTGCTGGAGCACATCGAGAAGGGCGACATCGATCCCAGCTTCGTCATCACCCACAAGATGCAGCTCGAGGATGCGCCTGTCGGCTTCGACATTTTCAACTACAAGGAAGATGAATGCCTGAAGGTGGTGCTCACGACGTGAGGCCTGGATTGTGCGCGGCTTCGGGCTGACGCCGGAGGCCGCGCATGTCTTCCCCATCCCATCCCGACATTTCACGACAGTCGCCGTGGAAGCTGCTCGGACGGGCCCTGCTACTCCGATGTCCGAACTGCGGTCGGCCCGGCTTGTTCACCGGGTTCTTCAGGATGAGAGAGCGTTGCCCGAATTGTGGGATCCTGCTGGAACGCGGTGAGTCCGATTACTTCATCGGCGCGTACACTCTCAATCTGATCGCCGTCGAGGTTCTTCTCGCCCTCGGCTTCCTCATCGTCGTGGTGACCACGTGGCCCAACCCGCCGTGGGACCTGCTCCAATACGGCGGCGTGGCGCTGTCGATTGTCGGCGCGGTGCTTTGCTATCCGTTCGCGAAGACGACGTGGCTGGCGGTCGATCTGATGTTCAGGCCGCCGCACCGGGAGGATTTCATCACCCGCGTGAAGTAGCGCGCCGAAAGCGGCTGAGCGCTATCGCTATTCGCCTTCGGTGTTGTCCTCTGACGGCGATGGTAGCTGCGCAACGTTGACGTCGATGGGCAGCCTGACGCCGTTGTGGGTTTCGACCACGTCCAGAATCCCCTGCCACACCTGCGCGAACGCATGTCCGACCTCGGTCGGATCCTTGTCGGTCGCGAAACCGCGCGCGCTCGCGATCCAGAACGGCGGGTCGGCCGCGACTCCGGCGCTTACGAGTACTTCCTTCACGTCGCCGTAAATGAGATCGGCGTTGAAGCTGTGCGCGTAATACGCGGGTCGAAACCGCCCATCCTCGATCACCCTGCGGGTCCAGGCGCGATAATAGTCGCGCATCGCTTTGGGGACGTAGTCCATTCGCTCGATGTCGAGGAAAATCGAGGTGCCATTAGCGAATCCCTGGGCGGCCGTCTTCGCGATGGCGTCGTCGGCGTCAGCAGTGCCGCGGGCGGCGCTGACGAACTGGGTCGAGCACGTCGCGCCACGCGAAGCCCGGGGCACGACCATGACCTTGACCGGGACTCTCTTCTTCACGTAGCGAGTCACGCGGTGTCCGTGACGCCGCACGTGTGTCTTCACTCGCCGGGTCACGTAGCGCGTAACAGCGACCTTCTGTCCCGGAGTGCGACCCCACGTCTGCTGTCCGACATAAATGACGGCCATGCCCCAGCCCATCCCGGCGAGGGTCCCGCGCTTTCCTTCCCACGACGTGTCCTGGTGGCAAGGCGCGGGCAGGTAGTACCCGACCCACCTATATGGTTTGTCGGCGGTCAGCCAGGCGCGCATCGCTTCATCGCCGGGATAAGCGAAAGTATCGAAGCCGAGGTGAGGTCCGTCGTCGTCGTCGAGATTCTCGGCGATCTGGGTTGACGCTTTCTCCACCGCCTCGCCAAGCGAGGGCGCCTGAATCGGAACTCCGGTGCTGACGATCAGTCCGGCACTGAGCAGAGCCAGGATCGATCGCCATTCAATTTTGGGCAATACCATCTCCGGCTCGTGATGGAGTTCGCAGACCTCGCAAAGCTGCGAAATCGGGGGTGTTTCGTCATACCCGGGGAACCGAGATCGTTCCTCTGACCTCCGGTTCTGTCCGAGAATGGTGACAGGTCAGACCGGCCCCTGTCAATTCAATCGCGCAAGTTTATGTGCCACATGGAGTTACGGAAATGGCACAGCTGGTATCCGTAATGCTTCATACGGGCCCAACCTCTTCAGTGGAGTCGCTTATGCCCCAACTGCGACGCTTGATAGGTCTCTCTGGAGTCCTATCGTATTTGGCCATACCCGCGGGTCTCGCCGCGCAGGTCGCCGGCGGAGTCGAGTTCTACGGTGCCCTCGACAATTCCGCTCCGATCACGCGCACCATCGGCGGACTTTCCCTCAGTGTTGGAACTCCCTACCTCGGCATCCGCGGCAGCGGCGGCCTCGGGATTTCGTCTCTGACTCCTGAAGCCTCGGGACTCCGCGACGGTCCGTCCGACCTGGTCTGGGCAACCAACGCCGACCTCATGCTCGGCCCGGTAAACGCCGGACTCGGCGAAGGTTTCATGCCCTATACCTTCGCGGGACTCGGTCTCGAGAGCGCGGCCCAGCCACTCGGCTTCACCGATGCGATCCGGACCTGGAGTTACGGAGGCGGCCTTCAGCTGGCAATTGGCCACATCCTGTCGGTGAACGGTGAAGTCAGATCACGCCACCTCGCCGCTCCGGCGACGCCGGCCGATACGCAGTTCGTACGTGGCCTCGAGTATCGCGTCGGCATCGGATTCCATTTCGGTGGCAGCCGCTCACGCTCGCCCGTATTCAGGCGCAGGGCCGACAACCCGCCCAGCGCGCCCAGACCGGTAAAAAGAACTTCGACACGAACGACGTGGCCGGTGAGCACCACCGTTTCGAGCGCATCTGCTCGGAGGCTACTATCCACCGCGGAACAGTATATCGGCGTACCGTACAGATACGGTGGTACGTCGCCCCGGACGGGCTTCGACTGCTCGGGTTTCGTGCAGTACGTTTACGAGGCTCAAGGAATAGATCTGCCGCGCACTTCCCGACAAATGGCGGGAGCCGGGATTGCAGTGGAGCCCACGGCGCGCGCGCTCGTCGCCGGTGATTTGATGCTCTTTGCTCAGGGTGGAACGATCAGTCACGTGGCGATCTACGCCGGAAATGGTCGCTTCATCCATTCGTCGTCGAGCGGACACGGCGTTCGATACGACGATCTGGGCACCGAGCGTGGCAAGTGGTTTGCTAATCATCTGGTTGCCGCTAGACGAGTAATGGGCGGCGGTCACATATTGGTAAATACGTTCGCTGGCACTGCTGCAATCGCCTTCGATCGTTTTGACCCTCCTGACAGCGCCCCTCCCCCGACGAGATGAAAAAGCGCAAGGAACGCTCCCCGTTGATTGCAGACGTTGAACGGCAGCATCCAACCGTCGCCGAGCGCGGCGACGGATTGGGGGCGGAGCCGCTAAATGTCAGGCTCGGCGATTCGTGGAGCGATTTCGTGCGCGAGGGGAACGCGCTGGATAATCAGGACAAGCCGAAAGACTCGCGCTCCCGTGGAGGAGTGCCCTTGCTGGACGACATGAAGGGCATCCTCCAGTGGGAGTAGCCTAGCTCGGCTCCGGCCGCCGGCGGCGCCGCCGGCGGTTTCCGTTGTGACCCGGCGGGTGGCCTGAGTCCCCGCCCAGCGACGAGTCGTCGTCGCCTGCCTTGAGCCAACGCATCACCGCCTCTATTGCCGCGTCGTCCGTTAGACGAGTCCTCAAGCGCGCGGGAGTGTGGCCGAACACCATCTCCCAGTGCTGCGAGAAAATTCGCGACGTCTTGTAGCCAAGCTTGACCGACACGTCGAGAACCGAGTAGCCCGGATCACGCAGGTAGCCGAATCCACGCAGGACTTTCGCGGCAATGACGAGGCGCTTCGGCGATCCGATCTGGGCCGCATCGAGATTTCTGTAAAGTCTTACGACCGCGAGCCCAGCTTCCATGGCCAGATCGAGAGCGCTCATGTAGCGGTGCGGGGACTCGAAGAGATCCTCGATGGCGACCGAAAGCTGGCGTGGGACCAGCCCGAGCCGCCCGCGCAGCGTCTCCAGAACGTCGTGCGTGAGTGAGTTACCCTCGAGGCGCTCGACCCTTTCTCTGAACCCTTCCGGCTCGTCGTCGAACCGGTGCAGAACAACTTCCTTGAGGCCGAGCCGTCCCAGCTGAGCGACGGCGCTGAACTGGGGCGGATGGAGGGTGACGTACGCGATGAGGGGAAGCGAGGGGTAGCGCTTAAGCAGATCGGCGACGGCGCTGACATTCATGATGCCGTCGGCGGCAGGGTCGACGATGACGACGGTGACGGGCTTGCGGCGGATGAAAGTCTCCAGCTCCTGCCAGGACGAGGCGATCAACAGCTCAGCCTCGTCGGCCAACACATGCCGGACGTGGGCGACCAGTTTCTGTGGCAGGAACGCCGCGACACTCACGGGGCGACCGGGCGCATCCTAGGAAAGTGGGGTGAAAACCTCGTCAGCGGGAGGGGTTGTGATAAGAAAAGTGCTGTTCGTGATATAAAACAGACATTTTCTGATAAGAAAACGACATTTCGGGAATGGCCGAAGGCCGTACGTTGCAGCGGTAAACCGTACGGCCTTTTACACACACCCCTACTTGTCAGGAGATACCCCAATGATCCGCCGTCGCCTTCTCATCGTCACGACCGTCGTCGCTTCCGTCGTTCTCGCAGCCTGCTCGGATATGACCGC
>DATFGW010000052.1:0-11562 GCA_035249045.1 Gemmatimonadaceae bacterium
TCTACCTTGTCGCCCATGCCGACCGCGAAGGTGCCACTGATCACGGTGATGTGTTCATCGGTCGGATGGAAATGCGGCGCGATCGTGTAGCCTTTCGGCATGTCGAGGCGCACCGTGAAGAGCTGGGCCTTGGAAGGATCACCCTGCATCACGGCCATCTTCGCGCCGGCGGGAAAGACTGCGGGTGCCGGTCCCCACTTCACGCTGGGGTTCTGGGCCAGTGATACCTGGATGGGTAATGCGGCGACAACGAGCAGAGCTTGTAGCGAGCGCATGGCTTCCTCCACGGTGGACGGACTGAATACGCATGCTCGGGGGAGTCAGGCGAGTCCGCGCTATACAATACACTCCTTGAGTGCGAGCGCGACATTGCAGCTCGTCCGGATTGGTTGTCCGCGGAGCCGGATGGAGAACGCGAGAGACGATTTTATAATCTGAGGGTCAGGTGCGATTCGCCTTAGCTACCTGGAAATTGTCCCCACGTCGCCTTTTGAACCTGCAGCTTGGGAGAAGCCGCGCGCGCCAGTGCTTCGTCGTAGTGGAATTGCGCGCTACCAGTGATGTAGAAGATGTTCGAGATCACCGCGCCATAAAAAGCACTATTTCCCAGCGCGTACACGACCTTGTCTGGCGCGTACACCGAGAAGTAAGCGTCAGCCCCGCCCGTGAGTCCCCAGTAATTGGTCTTGGTGCCATCGGTGGGAGTTCCGCACGACGCGAACGACAAATCGGTCGCCTTGTGGCTGGTGTTGGCGAGAGATCCACCGGCCATGTAAATGGAATCCTGCACCGCTACGTTGACCGGGCCGCCTCCCGGCAGCGCCAATTTCGACGTACCGGTCATCACGATGGACCTGAAGAAGTATTGCTTCCCGGCAATGAGGTTCAGTGTCTGTCCGGATGCCAGACTCAGCACGCCGTTTCCTGTGTAACCGACAGCTGCCAATTCCGGCGTCACCGGTGAGTACCCGCCTGTCGGGCACGGCAAGGGATCGTACGGCGTCAGCTTCGCCTGGTTCGGGCTGATTCCGCCAGTGGCCGTCGGACTATTGTTTTGGGTAATCGTCCCGACTGCGCCTGCCGCGCCCTTGATGTTGGTCTTCTGCAGCGTCATGTCGGCATTCGAGAACACGTCCGCATTCGTCCCCGGCAACAGGGGATTATATGCGCCGTTAGCAGAGTCCCACGAGTCGAGCTGCGCGTTCTGGATCCAGACGTAGGATTCGCCGTACACCGCTCTGCTGAAGAGTGGCACTCCGCCGACGACGCCGATGACCGTGCTGATTCCGCCGTTCACGCCAGTCCGCCGGCCCTGGACGACAACGTTGTACTCCTGCAATCCGCCGTTGTCCACGCGATAAATGACGGCGCGATACTTTTCGCTGTTGGGCAGGCTCTGCCAACCCAGATCGAGGCTGTCCCCGGGGTTCATCGCTTTGACGGGATCGACGGGCCAGTTCCCGTAGGTCTGACGCAGCCCCGCCTCGGCAACATATTCGGCGACGGTGGATTCCCGAACCGCCCGCGACGTCCGACGCTCGTCCGACGCGCTGCTGAGCGCGGCGACGGCAACGATACTCATAATCGCCACGGCGAACAGCACCGTCGGCATCACGAAGCCGTCGCGCCTGGTCGCGGTTGGGGAAGCTGAGTGATCTGCGTTGATCATATCGATAGACCTCGGTGCTGTTTCAGAATCGCGTGGTGTTCGTTCTAACGCCGGACCGCAGCTGTCGTCATCAGCGAGTCGCGCTGATAAACGAAGTTCGATCCAGTGGTTGCATTCCTGAAGCTCTCGGTGCGGATGGTGACCGCGACGCTGCCGATCGCGTTTGCGTTCGCGCTGACGGCGCCGAGCGTATCGTAGTAGGTAAAGGCCAAACCATTCGACGCCGGTGCCAGCAGCGGTCCGGTGAGCTGGTCATACGATGCGGCCGCGCCCACTTTCCGTCCCAGCCACCAGCGGCCGTTCACCTGATACTCCGCGTATTCCACGCGACGGAAACTCCGGAACGGCGCGCCGATCTTGATTGTGGATGTGTCACCTGGCGCAGTCACCGCGAACTCGACTACCATGTCGGGAGGTCTCGCACCCGGCCATGCGCAGGCGTTGACGCCCATTGAAGCGGCGGTACCAACCGCGGTGATCTTGAGCTTGGTCCAGGCGCCCTTTCCCATCTGGTAAACGAGCGCGGTATCGTTGACAGTCGCCTCAATACTCCCCGCCGTCTTCCACAGACCGTAGCGGGCCAATACTGCGTGTTTCGCGCAGATCGTGCCGATCCCGCGCTGCGAGCGAAGCGTCACGCTGTTTGCGCCCATCACATTGAACGCGCTGCCGCCAACCGCCGCGTGTCGCAGGTCCCACGACAATAATGCTCCCGCTTCGCGTATGGTCTCGCGAACATCGACCTGCTCGCGCTGTTTCCTGTAGCCGCCGCCCTGAACGATCATCATCTGGACGACGCTCGCAAGCAGGATCAGGCCGACGACCAGTGAGATGATAATCTCGATCATCGTAAAACCGGCTCGCGCGCGCGAAGCCCGGATCCCCACCGCCCGCTCGCTTCTCACTGAACCTTCGGATCGGCGAGGTACAGCGTGAGGGTATCCGAATAAATGACGCTCGTATTTGCCTGACCCCGACGCTGCGCTATGAGCACGACCTTTTGCGATTTTGCATTCAGGGTCGTGACGGTCCACCCCACCGTGCGCCCGCGAATTATCTGTGAGCCACTGGTAACCTTATTCCAGCCTTTGGCAACGAGGCTGTCGCCAACCTGCTGGACGTCGGCAGAGTATTGAAGGTCCTGCCTCGCCTTCGCCATTTGGGCCAGCCCGAGCGCCGCCGCTCCGCCAAGACCCAGCATCACCATCGAAAGGATCGTCATCCCGATCAGAACTTCGATGAGTGAGAATCCGTCACGGTGGCGGATCTCCGGGGAGTGGCTCATCGAAGTACCTTTCCGAGCAGGGCGGTCTTGACGGTGTCGGCCCTGTCGATGGCGGTAAAGATCACCGTCGCGTCACCCGACTCGCAGGCACCGAGCACAAGCGGCAGGCCGCGAGCATCGAAGCAAAGGAGGGTGCGATTGCTGGACATCACCAGCTTTGGCTGCGCAAGATTGCGCACATACCATATAGTCGCGCGCTGGCCAATGCCGGTGGCGCTGGTGTCAACGTCCACCCAGAAACGGGTGGCCGCGGCGTCGATGTGAAGTTGGGCAACACGTCCGTATCGGACGGCCGTACCGCGGGCGAGAGAATGTGCGGTGACGAATTGCTCGGCTGCGGTTTGAGTCGTGCGCCGACGCAGCGCGGCCTGGAGCCTGGGAGCTCCCATCGCGGCCACGATCGCCAACAGGGCAAGTACGATAATTATTTCGAGCAGCGTGAAGCCGCGTCGACGATCATGCATCCACATTTGAGCAGGTCCTCGTGGTGATGCCCCTCCGGTCGCCCGACGACACGCGTCAAGCTCGATCTCCGAAGGAGGAGGTAACAACGCTCTCAGAGCACTTCCGGTCGTTCGCCGGACCCAGCTCTGCTGTATATAGAGACTGTTGAGTATGACCCAAACGTCACTTGGGTTTCATCATCCGTTCACACTGTGGCGAGTCGCCCGTTCGGAGGTAAGTCGTTGCGGTGTTTGAGGTTACGACACCAGGGGTTTGTGATGTACGTGTTTGATCAGCTATCTACCAACTGTTTGCCCTGGAGCGCGATGCTCGCGCTATCGATCTGCGCCAATGCGGCCGAAGCGCAGGAACCGCTGGTATTCGACGGCGCGCCTTCCGCGCACTGGATCGCGCCGCCAAAAACCCCGGCCGATTCCTTTACCGTCTTTCATGCGCGGCAAAGCTTCGCTCTCACCGCCGTGCCCCGCCGGTTCGTGATCCACGTCTCGGCTGACAATCGTTACAGGCTCTACGTGAACGGCGCGCAGATCTTGTCGGGACCGCAACGCTCGGACGTGACACACTGGCGCTACGAGACCATCGACATCGCTCCGCAGCTGCACTCGGGGCGGAACGTGATTGCCGCGCTCGTCTGGAACTGGGGCGCCGCCCGGCCCGTCGCCCAACACAGCCATCGCACCGGATTCCTGCTCCAGGGCGACAGCCCCGCCGAGGCGGCGCTCGTCAACACGGGGGCGAGCTGGAAAGTGCTGATCGATTCCGCGTATGCGCCGATCGTGATCACGAGCGCCGACATGGGCAACTATTACGCTGCCGCGCCCGGCGATTCCATCGACGGCGCGCGGTATCCGTGGGGCTGGGAAACAGCGCAGTACGGCGACGATGGATGGCTGATTCCGGCGATTGTCGGCAATGTCAGACGTCAGGCTACGCCGCCCGGGGATTACGGCGAAGTATCCGGTTGGCAGCTCGAGCCACGCTCCATTCCTCTGATGGAAGAAAAAGAGCAGCGGCTCGTCAGCGTGCGTCGCAGCAGCGGCGTTCAGACCGACAACGAGTTCCTGCGCGGCACTGGCGATCTCGTCATTCCTGCGCGAACGACTGCTTCGATACTCGTCGATCAGTACAAGACCACCGACGCCTACCCTGTGCTCGAGACGAGCGGCGGCGCCGGCAGCAGCGTACGTCTCACTTATGCCGAGGCGCTCGTGGATGCGAAAGGTCAGAAGGGGAATCGAAACGAGATCGACGGGCGAACGATCCACGGCGTGCACGACGTCTTCCTTCCCGATGGCGGCGCGCACCGTCGCTTCACCTCTTTGTGGTGGCGCTCCTTCCGGTACATCCAGCTCGACGTCACCACGCGCGACGAGCCACTCCGCATTCACGACTTGCACGGAATCTTCACCGCGTACCCGTTCGTAGAGCGGGGACGATTCAGCAGCGACCTGCCGTGGCTCGCCGACATGTGGCGGATGAACTGGAATGGCGCCCGCATCGGCGCCTTCGAGACCTACATGGACACGCCGTACTGGGAGCAGCTCCAGTACATCGGCGACACCCGCATCCAGTCGCTCATCTCGTTGTACGTCGCGGGCGACGAAAGGCTGATGCGCCAGGCGATCGATCACTTCGATCTATCTCGAATTCCTGAAGGGTTGACGACGAGTCGCTACCCTTCCTCGCTGACCCAGATCATCCCGCCGTTCTCGCTCATCTACGTCGCGATGGTGCACGACTACTTCATGCACCGCACCGATGAAGCGTTCGTTCGCGCGCGACTGCCCGGCATCCGCGGCGTCCTCGACTGGTACGGCCGCCACATCGACTCCACCGCCATGCTCGGCGCGATGGCCTACTGGAATTACGTCGATTGGACCCCGCGCTGGGATCGCGGCGTTCCGCCCCGCGCCGACGCCGGGCACTCGACTACGATCTCACTACTATATGTATACGCGCTCGATCGGGCAGCGGAACTCGAGCGGGCGCTCGGGATGCCCGGAGCCGCGGTAGATTATCGAGCGCGGGCCGACGCGGTGCGCGCCGCGATCCGTGCCCGGGCATGGGACCGAAGGCGCGGATTATTTCGCGACTCCCCCGACACGGTCAGCTACAGTCAGCAGACCAACGTGCTGGCTATTCTCGCTGACGCCGTGCCGGCCGGCCGCGAGCGGGCAGTGATGGAGCGCGTTCTGGGCGACACGACGCTCACCCCCGCTTCGTATTACTTCAGCTTCTACGTTCTCGAGGCGCTGCGCAAATCCGGACTCGCTGATCGCTACATCGCGCAGCTCGCGCCGTGGCAGAAGATGCTCCAGCTCGGTCTCACATCCGCGCCCGAGAATCCGGAGCCGACCCGATCCGACACCCATGCCTGGGCCGCGCATCCGAATTACGGATTGCTCGCGACTGTGCTTGGGATCCGGCCCTCGAGCCCCGGATTCCGCTCGGTGATCATCGCTCCGGCGCTCGGCCCGCTTAAGCACGCCGAGGGCCGCGTTCCGCATCCGCTTGGGGAGATCGAGGTGAGTTTCGTGCGCACCGCCGGTGGTTTGCGGGCGGACATTACGCTGCCGAGCGGGTTGGCCGGAGATCTTGTGTGGGAGGGACAACGGCGGCAGCTGCATGCAGGCAGGCAGCTCGTGGAGTTCCGACGCTAAGGGCTGGCAGCGTGTAGTAGGCAGCTCGCGGCTCTTGATCGAGGCCCGAGGACCAAATGCATCTATGACCGCAGATTCATTCAGGACCGCTGACCATTGAGGACGAGCCGTCAGCCGTCCTCAATAGTCCCCGATCCTCAATTAATCCTCGATCATAGATGCCGTTGGTCCTAGGGCCTCGATCAAAGCTGCGAGCTGCCAGCGGAAAGCTGTCAGCCGCCGGCTAGCCGAGCGGTCCCATATATGCCTTGCGCGGTATATGCCTTTCCCAGTATATTACGACCATGGAGTCAGTCTTCGGAATTATCGCGGATCCCAATCGCCGGGCGATCCTTAGCCTCCTCGCCAAGTCCGAACGGTCAGTAGGGGAAATCGAGCAGCGGTTGCGGATGACCCAGCCAACCGTGTCCAAGCATCTGAGGATCCTTCGCGAAGCGGGATTCGTGGAGGCCACAGTCGATGCCCAGCGCCGGCTCTATCGCCTGACCCCCGCCCCGCTCCAGGAGCTCGAGGAGTGGCTTGCGCCGTTCCGCGAATTCTGGTCAAAGCACGTCGACGCGCTCGAGCGCCACCTCGACCGCATCGATCAACCAAAGTCCGCCAAAAAGAAAACAAGGAGAAAGAAATGACGACCCGCGAGAAGTACGCTCCCGGTCCCGCGACCGGCGCGCAGGTGCGAAAGAACGGTGACAGCGACACCTGGACTCTGGTCCTCGACCGAGACCTTGCGCATCCCCCGGAGAAAGTGTGGAAGGCGTTGACGGATCCCGCGCAGCTCCGCGAGTGGGCGCCCTTCGACGCGGATCGCAGTCTGGCGACGGTCGGCAATACGGTGAAGCTCACCACCGTCGGCGCGCCGGGCCCGCACATCACCGAAACGAAGATCATCCGCGCCGATGCTCCGAAGGTGCTCGAGTACAACTGGGGTGGCGGCGACATCCGGTGGGAGCTCAAACCATCCGGCAACGGCACGCACCTGACCTTGTGGGCCAACATCGGTCGCCGCTTCATCTCGATGGGCGCCGCCGGCTGGCACATCTGCATCGACGTCATGGATCATCTGCTGAGCGGCGATAAGATCGACCGCATCGTCGGTCCCGAAGCGATGCAGTTCGAGGGCTGGCAGCGGCTCAACGCCGACTACGCCAAGCAGTTTGGAGTAGAAGCCCCGAAGTGGTAGACGACTAGTGCTCGATCGCCTCGATCACTGCCTCTAACGAAGAGTACCGCGGCGCATAGCCGAGCCTCTCCCGCGCCTTGGCGATGCTTCCGTACGGCGAATGGGCGATGTGATCCCATGTCGCCGCCGCCTCCTGCTCGGTCACGGTGTGCTTCCACTCATCCCAGGGCAGAAACTCGAGGCGCGGCTGCCGGCCGAAATGGGCGTACATCGCTTCGGCGTAGTCGCGCAAGCGCATCGGCGCCGGCGACACGACGTGGAAGCTTTCTCCGATCGCCGCGTCAGGGCGAGCGAGCGCGAGCTCGAACGCCTGCGCGACGTCGTCGGCGTGGACGTGGTGCACGGTCTCCTTGCCTTCGTTAGGCAGCACGAGCACATCGCCGCGGGCGATGCGCTCGAACACCTCTGGATTGAAATGGCCGGCCGGATTCAGCGGATTCCATCCCGGTCCGACGAGGTGACCCGGATGAAGCACCGTCGCGCGCGCATCACCGCGCCGAGTCGCGTCGAGCAGCAACCGTTCGATCTTTGCCTTCTTGATTCCGTAGTCTCCGAACGGATTGCGCGGGACGTCTTCAGTCACCGCTTCCCGCCTCCCGCTTCCCGCCTCTCGCGGCCGCCCATGCACCCACATCGTGCCGCAGTGCAGAAGCAGAGTCTCTCGCGGCTTCAGCGCATCGACCAACTGCCGCGCGCTTTCCGGCGTGAAGCAGATGAGATCGACCACTGCATCCGCGCCGAGCTCGGCGATGCGCGCTCCAAACGTCCCGACGCGATCCTCAGCCTCGCGATCAATCTCGATCTGCTCTACTTCGTTCCAGGCACGATGCGGAACGTACGGCCCGCGCTTGCCGCGGCTCGCGACGATGACATCATGCCCGGCGTCAACCAGTCGCGGGACGAGAAACGTGCCGACGTGGCCAGTGCCACCAACGATTACGACTCTCATGGCGTACAAGAAAATACATCACGGCGTTTAATTTGCGCTTCTCGGCGAACCCTCAAACGACCCGATCATGCTCACCGGCGTTCACTTTCATCTGCTCGTCAACCACTCTCCGATTTTCGGGTCACTCTTCGCCCTTTCGCTGTTCATCGCCTCGTACTTCACGGCGCGTGACACTCTGCGGCGAACTGCATTGGTGGTTCTGATCGCATCCGCCATCGCCGGCGCTGCTGCTGATCTGAGCGGAGAATCGGCGGAGCACGCGCTGCGCGGCATCCCCGGTGTGCGACACAACGACATCGAGGCGCACCAGCACATGGGCGACAAGGCGTACTACCTGGGCGACATCCTCGGCGTGCTGGCTCTGATCGCGCTCATTCGCTGGCGCTCCCGACCCGTTCCGACGGGCGCCACCCACGTGGCGGTCCTTGCGACCGCGTTCGTCGCCGGCGCATTCATCTACACCGGTCTGTTGGGCGGGCGCATCCGCCACACCGAGATTCGTCCCGGCGCGACTCCGGCTGACGCATTGATCGTCGAGCCGCCGCGTCAGCGCCGACCTCGTCCTCCCGCCAACTAAAGCGATAGCGAGCACCAGAGAGCGCCCGTGGAGCTAATCTTCTTTCAGGGAGGGGGCGAAGGCGCTTACGCCGCGGACAAGGAGTTGGTCGACAGCCTGCGCCACGCGCTCGGCTCGTCCCACCGAATCCGGTACCCGAAGATGCCCGATGAAGACGATCCCGACTACGCCAAATGGAAACCGGTGATTGCGAAGGAGATCGCGAATCTGAAAAGTGAAGCCATCCTGATCGGTCACTCGCTGGGAGCGTCGTTTTTACTGAAGTTTCTCGTCGAAGAGCAGCCAACTGACAGCATCTCCGGGATATTCTTGATTGCCACTCCGTACTGGGGCGGCGCGGGCTGGCGCTATGAGGGATACGAGCGCCTCGAACTACCGGACGACTTTGCTTCGCGACTGCCATCGGGCATGCCGGTGTTCATGTACCACAGTCGCAACGATGAGACGGTGCCCTACGACCATCTGTCGCTCTATGCGAAGAAACTGCCGCAGGCTCGCACCCGAAGCCTCGACCGTGGGCACCAGTTGAACGATGATTTGTCCGAAGTCGCCGCTGATATTGAGAGCTTACGCTGAGAAGCACTTGGCCACTGTCACGAGATGCTTATGTCTACACTCCCCCTTCCTCCACTCGCGGGAATCGCTACCTACGCCACCGCCGCACGCATTGGCTACTCGGTCGATGAGAACGTCGGTCGCCTGACCCGGATCCACTGGGCCGAGCGCCGGCTGATGACCGTGATGCTGGCGCACCTCGCTCGCACTCCGGAATGGGAAGTCAAATGCGCGCTCGCCCTGCACCAGTGGTACGCCGCCGAACATGCAGACTGGCTGCGGAAACGAATCAGCGAGATGCGGCACCCGACGCCGTCGCTCGACAAGTCGCCCAACGATGCACTCGACGCTTTCCTGGAGGAGGTCCTGCGCTCGCGTGACACCAGCGAGCTGCTCGTCGCGCTCGATCAGGTCGCACTCCCTGCGCTCCGCGATGCCTACTCACACCACCTGCAGGCGACGAACCCGCTCGTCGATCAGCCAACGCGCCGCTTCATGCGATTCGCGCTCATCGAGGTGACCGAAGCGATCGAGTGGGGCGATGCCGCTATCTCGAGTCTGGCATCGGCGGATCCGGCGGCCCTTGCTGTTATGTCCGAATGGAAAGCTCACCTCGATTGTTATCTCGACGCCGCGCGGGGCATCGCCGGCGATCCGCGCATCTCACTCGCCGAGGGTGACGAGCGCCGCGGGATGAAGATCCGTAGCATGGAGGTCCCGCTTCCGCCGCCCCGCGCCGCCGATCCATTCAAGCCCGATTTCACCCCTCGGCGTGACGCGCGGTTTAAGGGATCGTACAACTTCGAGTTCCCACCGCACGTGATCTACAACGATCCGGGGGTGCCCGCCGACGAGCGCAATCTGGCGCTGCTCTGCAAGCGGACGCTCGAGATGGATGTGCCGGAGACGATGTCGTCGTTCATGGTGGAGCGCGCGGATCAGCCCTGGGAATTCTATCTCGACTATTCGCGCCAGCTGTGGGATGAAGCGCGGCATGCGATGATGGGAACCGTCGCGCTCGAGCAGCGCGGCATCGACTGGAGTGAACTGCCGCTCAATGTCGGTTTCTCACTGCGGCTCAATCTTCACGCAACGGCGCAGGAACGGCAGATCCTCCTCTACGCCATCGAGCAGTCACTGATGCCGAGCGATACGGGCAAGCGCTTCGAGTACGAGACCGCGGTCGCGGCGGGGGACGAGTTGTCCGCGCACTTCCACGATTACGACTGGGCGGACGAAGTTCTGCACGCCCAGATCGGACGCCGCGCGCTCAAGCGCGACGGAATCACGCGCGAAGATGCAATCCAGCGTGGCCAGGCGATTCACGAGCGAACCTGGGCCGAGCTGGATGGCTACAAAGCGCGCGCTGCCCAGACGAACTGGTGGCCGGATTTCGTGCGGAAGGTTCTGGGCAAAGAGAGCGCGGTCGCAGGGAAAGAGCTAAACCCGCCTTCGATCGTTGGTTGAGGTCAGAGTTCCTTTTAGTCAATCACCTCGTCGGATTCGCGCGAACGCTGTCGATGACGGAGCGCACCGCCGCGATCACAGCGTTTGGTTTCTCGAACTGGATGTAGTGGCCCGACCCCGCAACGAGCTGATGCTGACTGCGCGATGACCACGCCGCTTCTTCGTTTTGCAGCTCCACCCACTTCTCCTGGAATGTGGATGCTTGTTGCGGAGTCATCTTCATGGTGACCCGCTCAGCGTCCGGCAGCGGCTTGGTGGCCGTCAATACAAAGAGCGGTCGGTCGCCGAGCTGACGCAGCGCTCCAGCCTCGGCGAGTGTCGCGTTGAAAGCATCGACTTCCTTCAGCATCGACGGCAGTGACGTCGGCGTAAATGCGGCTGTCGCCCGCACCGCGTACGCGGGCTCGGGTGGCGCGCTGTCGGCCGCAGCCAATTTGCGAATCACACCGAGCCGCGACAGATGCGACGCCATCCTCGCCTGCTTCATTCCCTCCTCGAGGGTCCACGAGGTAAGGCTGCTCCTTCGAGTGACCTGATCCGGATGCGACGCATCAACGAACACCAGTCCCGCGACCTCGGGGCCGAAGTACTTGGTGTAGATCATCGCATAGGGTCCCCCGAGTGAATGACCGACCAGGACGTAGGGAGGTTGCTCGCCGGCTTTATCAAGTGCAGCGTGGAGATCGTTCGCGATGCTCTTCCCACTTTGCGCGCCGGGCGTCGGATCACTCCACATGATTCCCGCGCGGCTGTAG
>DATFGW010000053.1:0-25902 GCA_035249045.1 Gemmatimonadaceae bacterium
ATCGACCATGGCCTGCAGCCCGCCGACGACGTTGGTGAGCATCGTCGGCCATGCCAGCTTCCAGACGGCCGGCAGGAGCGGACCTTCGATGATCGAGCGGTCGTAGCGCCGCCGTTCGGGCTTCGCCGCGGACGCTCCAGCGTCCGGTGTCGCTGTGACGGGGGCAGTTACCTCAGTCACGCGCGGGAACCGGACTGCATCATGGTCGCGCCTGTTTCCGCGGGTCTTCGTTCGATCTGGCGCGCTTGAGCAATAGCTCACGCTCGCGTGCATTTCGGGTCAGCGATGCGGCGCGCTCAAACTCGCCGCGCGCTTCTTCGTTGCGGCCAAGCTTCTCCAGCATGTCTGCGCGCGCGGCGGGAACCAGGTGATACCCCTTGAGCGCTGGCTCGTCGGCAATCGCATCGATTATCTCGAGCGCGTCGGCCGGGCCGAACGCCATGCCGACTGCAACCGCCCGATTCAGCTCGACGATCGGCGACGGAACCACTTCTGCGAGGGCGTCGTACAGCGACGCTATCCGCCGCCAGTCGGTTTCGTCAGCGGTGCGTGCGCGCGCGTGACACGCGACTATCGCTGCCTGGAGCGCGTACGGCCCGTTCGCGCCGCCAAGACGTTCCGCGCGCTCGAGCGCTGTGAGTCCGCGCTGAATCAGAAGGCGGTCCCAGCGTCCCCGATCCTGGTCGAGCAGCAGGATCGGCTCTCCTGCCGCGGTGGTGCGCGCGCGGAACCGAGACGCGTGGATCTCCATCAGCGCCACCAGCCCGTGGACTTCCGGCTCATTCGGCGCCAGCTCGGCGAGAACGCGACCGAGCCGCAGCGCGTCCTCGCATAACGCCGGACGGACGAGATCATCGCCGGCGGTGGCGGCGTAACCCTCGTTGAAGATCAGATAGATCACCTCGAGCACCGAAGCCAGTCGAGACGCGAGCTCGGCCCCGCGCGGAACCTCGAAGGGCACGTGGGCATCGGTAAGCGTGCGCTTGGCGCGGACGATTCGCTGAGCAATAGTCGCCTCGGGCGCCAGAAACGCGCGCGCGATCTCGTCGGTAGTGAGGCCGCCGAGCAGGCGCAGGGTGAGAGCGGCGCGCGCTTCGCGAGACAGGATCGGGTGGCACGACATGAAGATCAGTCGCAGCACGTCGTCACCGATGTCGTCGTCGATCGCTTCCTCGAGCTCCCGCACCATCGCCTCCTGCCTGGTCTCCAGCTCGTGGCCAATCTCTTCGTGCTTGCGCTGCACGCGCTCCGCGCGCCGGAAAGTGTCGATTGCGCGGTGCTTCGCCGTCGCCATCAGCCACGCGCCCGGATTGTCGGGCACTCCCGTGTCCGGCCACTTCTCCAGCGCGGCGAGGAGCGCGTCCTGGGCGAGATCTTCGGCGAGGCCGACATCGCGCACGATGCGCGTCAGTCCGGCGATCAATTTCGCCGACTCAATTCGCCAGACCGCGTCGATCGCGCGGTGGGTATCGGAGGCCGTCACGGCCTCCAATCACACCACCTTTTTCCTCCGGTGCAAGGGGCGCGGGCGAGTGTTTACGAGTTCGCACCACTCGCGCTGAACTGGTCCGCGCTTTTGACGTCGGGCGCCGGTGCATCGTGCATCAGCCTGATCTCGCTTTCGCCCTCGCCAACGACCTGGAGAAACCGCTTCGTCAACCGGACAGCTTCGTCCATGTCCTTCACCTGCAAGATCGCGTAGCCCGAGACGACTTCCTTGGTCTCGGTGAACGGGCCGTCGGTGATGGTGAATTTCCCGTTGGCGTCGATGCTCACCCGCTTGCCTTTGGAGCTGTTCTGCAACCCGTCGGTGGTGATGAGCACGCCCGCTCTCGAGAACTCCGCGATCAGCTCGCCCATCGCCGCCATCTCCTGCTCCGTCGGCGGGACGGTCGATTCGCGGCCGCGTTTATATAAAGTCATGATTCGCATTACTGGCTCTCCGTATTGATTTGACCGTTCGGTTATCGCTTCGCGCTTCGCTCGGCGTTCTTCTTCGTCATCTTGCCGATCTTCTCTTCGTACTCGCGCAACTCCGGTGTGAACTCGGCGCCGAAATCCTCGGCCTCGAAGATCTGACGGATCTCGATCACTGACTCGCCGGTCGGCATCGGATTCGGGCAGCGCTTCACCCACTCGATTGCCTCCGCGAGCGACTTCACCTGCCAGATCCAGAAGCCGGCGACGAGCTCCTTGGTCTCCGAGAACGGGCCGTCGACAACGGTTCTGTTCTTCCCGTTGAACCTGACGCGCGCTCCCTTGGAGCTGGGCTGCAAGCCTTCACCGGCGAGCATGATGCCCGCCTTTGCCAGCTCTTCGTTGTACTTGCCCATCGCGGCAAAATCCTGCTCGGTCGGCATCACGCCGGCCTCGGACTCCTTGGTGGCTTTCACCATCACTATGAACCGCGGCATCGTCGTCTCCATTTCTGTTAAAAGTTTTCGCCGCTGGTTTCGCGGCTCCTCGGCTTCTACCAAAGCGACGAACGGGCGCGGCCGAAATCGACACGCGCCAACGAATTTTTTTTTGTTAACTCTAAGTTGTTGTGGCTACGCTACTTCTAACGGCAGGATCGAGGGGGCGGTCAGCGGCCGACGATCGCGAGGATGTTCCCGTCGGGGTCCTTGAACCAAGCCGCCTTCATCGAGCCCATCACGTGAACGTCGCCGTTGAGGGTCGCGCCGGGCATGTCGTAGTGCTCGAACACCACACCATTTGACTTGAGCGCGCGCACTTCTTCCTCAGTGTTGTCGACGGACCATGTCACCGCTGTCGCCTTGTTGGTTCCGGCGAACTGGGAGCGGTAGACGAGCAGCGTCGAGTTGCCGGTCTTGTAGTTGACGACCTCCGGCTCCTGAGTCGGAAGCGGTTTGAGGCCGACGCTGCCCTCATAGAATTTTTTCGCGACTCCGAGATCCTTCACCGCAACAGTGGCGGTCGCATCCTTAGCTCCGAGCATCTCGACTCCTTGTTGTGCCGCTGATGCCCGCCGCCCACGCCGCGCTTGCATCGGCGATCTCGTTCATCACCTGCGCATCGGTTTTTCCGGACGACTTGAGCACGTGAAAGCTGTGGTCAGCGCCCTCGACCCAATGCATCTCCCAGTTCGATCCCAATCGCTTCAGAACCTGTTCCATCAGTGCTGGCGCGCAGAAGGGGTCGCGGGTGCCGTTGAAACAGATGACAGGAACTTTGATCGCCGGAAGGTGCGCGTCGCGAAGCTGATCTGGTTTGCCGGGTGGATGCAGCGGATACGCGAGGAGCAGAAGGCCGTCGCAGTCGAATCCGTCGGCGGCAAGCATCGATGCTGCCCTGCCACCCATCGAACGACCACCGATTACCAAAGTCTCCGGCGCGAGCTCGCTGCGCACCCGCGCGACAACCGCGGCGTAGCACTCCTTGAGCTTCGGCATCGGATCGGGGCGACCGGACTTCTTTTCCTTGTAGAGAAAATTGAAGCGCACCACTCCAAAGCCGCGCGAGCGAAGCGCATTGGCGGTGCTCAGGACGCTGCGATCGTTCATGTTGCCACCCGCACCATGGGCGCAGACGCAGACGAGATCGCCGAGCGAGTCTACGGCTGCGGCTTCGAAGACCGCCGAAGTTTCCTGGTCACCGACAGCGACTCGCCATTCACCGCGCGCGGGTTGCCGTTCGCGTTGAGACATGCCTTCAAACTTATCATTCGGTCGCGAATTGCGTGATTCTTGCGCGCTCCAGCCGCATGCGCCGCGATGATGTCCGCTCAATTGTTCATGTAGCGATCCCGCTCATTCTCACCGCGGGGTTTGCGGCGTGCGGCGCACCGGCAAGAGTTCCGGTCGCGGCTGCATCCGGCGTCAGGCCCGTCATCCCGCCACCGAAGGAATCGATCGTCCCGGTGATCAACGTCGTCACCGCCAAGGGCTGGCGAGACGAGCACATGCCGGTCGCTGCCGACGGCTTGGCGGTGCGCCCATTTGCGCGCGGGCTCGATCATCCGCGCTGGCTCTACGTTCTGCCCAACGGAGACGTACTCGTTGCCGAGACAAACGCGCCGAAACGCCCGGACGATGGCAAAGGCATAAAAGGATTTTTCTTCCGGCTCTTCCTCAGCAAAGGTGGCGGCGCGGCTCCCAGTCAGAACCGCATCGTCCTGCTCCGCGACACCGATGGCGACGGTGTCGCCGACACGAAATCAATCTTCCTGTCCGGCCTGTACGCGCCGTTCGGGATGACGCTGGTCGGCAACCAGCTCTATGTCGCCAACAGCGATGCGATCGTTCGAGTCCCATATGTCAGTGGCGCGACCTCGATAACGGCTGCGCCCGTGAAAGTCGTGGATCTCCCCGGCGGTCGGATCAACCACCACTGGACCAAGAACGTCATCGCGAGCGCCGACGGCTCGAAGCTCTACGCTTCCGTCGGCTCCAACAGCAACGTGGCAGAGAACGATCTGTTGCACGAGCAGGGACGCGCGGCAATCTGGGAAATCGATCGCGCGACGGGCAAACACCGCATCTTTGCGACCGGCTTGCGCAACCCGGTCGGACTCGCATGGGAGCCGGAGAGCGGAAAACTCTGGGTCGCGGTCAATGAGCGCGACGAGCTGGGCAGCGATCTCGTTCCCGACTACATCACGTCGGTGCGCGACGGCGGTTTTTACGGCTGGCCCTTCAGCTACTACGGCCGTCACACCGACTATCGCGTCAGCCCGCAAAAGCCGGGTCTCATCGAGCGAGCGATCGTTCCCGACTACGCACTCGGCTCCCACACTGCGTCGCTCGGGCTCACCTGGTCGGACACGCGAGCACTGCCGGCGCGATTCAATCGCGGCATGTTCGTCGGCCAGCACGGCTCCTGGAATCGCAAACCGTTCAGCGGCTACAAGGTGATCTTCGTTCCGTTCGATCGCGGCCGCCCAAGCGGCAAGCCAATCGACGTTCTGACGGGATTCATCCAGCCCAATGGCGATGCGATGGGCCGTCCGGTCGGCGTCGCGATCGACAAGTCGGGCGCCCTCCTCGTCGCCGACGACGTCGGCAACACCATCTGGCGAGTGACGCGGGAGGCGGGAAGCGGGAGGCGGGAGGCGGGAAGCGCGGGGCCGGACGACCAGGGGCGATCCAATGAGCGTTAAGCCAGCTGCGCGCGCTGATTGATTCTGTCGATCCTCGATCCTCGATCAGTCCGCGATCGTGGATGCCGTTAGTCCGAGTACTCGATGCCGTTAGTCCGAGTACTCGATCCTAAGCCAGAGGTGTCCGCGGATTGATCCCCATTTCATCCAGAAACCGATGCCCGCCAGTAGGCTTGTCCCCGCGAGTCCGAGTCCGCGTCATCACCAACCGATCGCGCGTCCGCGTCATCCCGACGTAAAGCAGTCGCCGCGCTTCCTCGAGCTCCTGCTTGCTCAGTGCGCCCTCGCGCGGTACCGGGATCAGCTGCTCATCTTCGACGCCCACGATGTACACCCGCGAGAACTCCAGCCCTTTCGTCGAATGCATGGTGAGAAGATTCACCCTGTTGTGCTCGGTATCGGCGCCGTCGTAACGCGACAACACCGCTCGCTCCAGAAACGCACAGATCTGCGCTGGTAGCTCGCCTTTCGCGCAAGCTTCGATCAGTCGCCGCAGTCTCGCCATCGTCTCGGGATATCGGCTCGTCGCCGAGCGCTCCGCGCGCAGACGATCCATCAGGCTGTGACCGCCAAGAAAGGTGATCACTTCATCGACCGTCGGCAGCGATTGATCGCCGCACTGCTCGCGGTCCACGCGGTAGCAATCGAGACAGTCGCTGTGACGTCCAAGCGCGAATGGCGGCGCCCAATCAAGAAATTTCCGCGCTTCCTCGCACAGCGAGTCGCGATCGCTGAGCGCGAGCGCAATCCCGAGGTGATCGAGCAATCCCACCAGCGCCGTTTTCCGGCCGTACTCCACGCGACTTTGGCTGAGCGCCGGGAAGAGCCTGGCCAGAGTTCGCGCATCGTCCAGAGCGCGGTGCACCCGACCGGTGTGGATTCCGTAGCGCTTGGCAAGGTGCGACAGCTTGCAGCTCGTCGCATACAACGAGCGCGCGAGCGGGAGCGTGTCGTAGGTCGAGAAGTCCGAGCCGCGCGGAAGCTTCGCGGCCATCCGCCGCAGCACCGGGAAGTCGAATCTGTAACCATTGTGCGCGACGAGAACGTCTGCGCCACAGAAATCGCGGAAGCGCTGCCACGTCATCTCGAAGCTGGGCGCGCCGGCGACATCCGCCTCCGAGATCCCGTGCGCGCCGAGTGCGCCGGCGGCGATCGGGACGTTCGGCTTCACCAAAGAGTGGAACTCGTCCACGATGCGTCCGTGGCGCACCCGAACGGCTGCGATCTCGACGATCTCCGCGCGCGCGACATCGTTGTCAGTGGTCTCCAGATCGATCGCGGTGAAATCGCCGAAGCTGGCGCCGAAGGATCCGGCCCGCACGAGCTGTGCAGTCTTGAACAACCCCAGTCCGAAACCCAGCACCGGAAAATCCACCGGCTTCACGATCAGCGCTCCCGCGCTTGGCGCGCCACCAACCTCGATTTGTCGTGCTCCCATCTCCAACAGGATTCGCTTGCCGGCGATCTCCGCACCGCCCCCACGCGGCAGCCACATCGGCCGCCCATCGTCGACGCAGCCACGGATCTTCTCGGCCAGGCGGACGACTTCCTCGTGGGAAGCGGGATCGCTCAGATCTTCGTGATTCTCCTCGAGTACGCTGCGATATGGACCGACTTTCTCCGACAGAATGTCCCCGACCAGCGATGACAGCGACGTGTGGGATTTGCCGAGCGCCTCGAGATTTCTGAGCGCGTAGTGGCCGCGCCAGATCTTTTTCGCGTCGCCGTGCTCGCGCGGCAGCGTCCGCGCCATGTGCTCCAGCTGCTGCAGCAATGAGCGGCCCGTCTCCTCGGCCCACGCCCGCGCGCTGTCGAACAGCGCGTCGGGAAGAACCGTTTGATAAAACATCTCGTGCTGGATCTGGTCGCGCGGATTCGCGATCACCCGCAACGCTGCCAGCACGTAGGCGACCACCTTGTCATCGGCCAATGCCCTCCCCTGCGCCAGACAACAAGGAATGCCCGCGTTTAGAAACGCTGTCTCGAGCGAGCTGCCGATTCGGTGGGTGCGATACAGCAGCGCGATGTCGCCCCACCCGAGCTGGCCCGAATGAGCGGCACGGTCGCGACGGAGATCGTCCATGATCCAGCTCGTCTCTCGCTCGTCGTCGGGAAAATCGGCGGCCAGAACCGGATACGGCGACGTGTGGGTGGTCACCTGCGCCGCGCGGTTCTCAAACATCGGCTCGTTCATCGCGATCAGGCGGCGCGCAATGTCCAGCACCGTCGGCGGGCAGCGGCGGTTGTCGCAGAGGTGAATCACCTCCTGATCCACGACGTCGAAATCGCGGCGGAAATAGTGGAACACCCGCGGATCGGCTCCAGTCCACGAGTACACCGACTGTTCGTCGTCGCCGACCGCGAAAACGTTGCGATGATCGCGCGCCAGCTCCCGAATCACGGCGTACTGGATCTGATTGAGGTCCTGGAACTCATCGACCAGCACTGCGTCCCAGCGCGCCCGCGCTTCGGTCCCGACGGTGGGCACGCGCAGCAGCTCGGCGGTTTTCAGAATCAGGGTGTCAAAGTCGGCGACGTTCCGGTCCGTCGTCAGCCGTCGATAGCCGTCATAGATCTTCTGATATCGCCTGCCGAGCGGCTCGCCGCGGAAACGGTAGCGCGCGAACGCATCGAGCACGCTCTTCTGCATTCGCATCGGAACCTTGAGGCGTCGCAGCACCAAGCGCTGGTACGCTTCATCGGCGATTCCAAAACCGGGCTGCAGACCAACGTGCTCGCCGAACTCCCGCAGCAGCTCGGCGCAGAACGCGTGGATGGTGCCGCGCTTGACGGACTCGACGCGCGAGCCGAGCTCGCGCGAGAGGCGCTCGGCAATCTCTCCGGCGGCCTTGTTGGTGAACGTGAAAACGCAGATCCGGGCTGGATCAACGCCGAGACTGTCGATCAGAAACCTGACGCGCTCAATCAGGCAGTAGGTCTTACCTGCGCCAGGCCCCGCGACCACGAGCAGCGGTTTGAATGGAGCTTCAATCGCGGCGCGCTGGGCGGCCGAGGGCACCGGCGCAACAGGCTGACCATCGACGGCGCCGGTGTCAACGAGTAGGAGCGCGTTGGTGATCGCGGCCTCGGTGAGCGCGGTGTCGATCGCGCGGTGGTTCGGGATGGTCAGGCGCGATCTCCGGCGGGAATGACGAACGCGAAGGTGCTTCCCTCTCCCGGCGTACTTGTGACCCAGATTCGACCACCGTGCGCTTCGACGATCCCTTTCGCGATGGTGAGACCGAGCCCGACGCCACGTTTGTCGTTCTTTCGCGCCTGCCAGAACTGCTCGAACAAGTGTGAGACCTGCTCCGGCGGAATTCCCGGCCCCCTGTCGCTGACCTCGAACACCACGTTGGGACCGTCGCGTCGCGCGCCGAAGGTTACCTCGCCGCCGTCGGGCGTGAACTTGATCGCGTTGCCGAGGAGATTGCCCATCGCCTGGGAAAGTCGGAACTCGTCAGCGCGAACCGACAGTCCCTCCGGGGGCGCATTTCCAACGAGCGAGATTCCCTTGCGCGCAGCGAGCGGGCCGAAAGTATCCGCGAGGTGAGCGAATAGCGTCGCCACATCCAGATCCTCGAGAACGAGGTTCAGCCGGCCCGACTCGAGCTGCACCGTGTCGAGCAAATCGCCGATCAACCTGTTCATCTGCTTCCCCGCGCGCTTCGCGATCTCCAGAACCTTGCGACGTTGCTGGGCCTCGAGGTCTTCTTCCTCGAGCAGCTCGGTGGTCGTCACGATCAGGCTGAGCGGGTTTCGTAGATCATGCGCGACAACGCCAAGTACTTCGGCGCGCGCGTCGGCGACGAGCTCCGCTCGGCGGCGGAGCTCCTGCGCTGCGTCGTAGCTGCGCGCGCGATGCAGTGCCGTCGCCGCCGCCTGGGCGAGCAGAAGGGTGAACGCGCGGTCAGCGGCGCCGAGCGCGCCCTCCTCACGGAAGTGGAGCGAGAGCGCGCCTACGGTCTCGCCGCCGTGAACGAGCGGCATCGCGACGTAGGTCTGCATGTCGAGCTCGCCAAATCCTTCGAACGGCCCGCCGAACCGGTGCCGGAAATCTTCGCTCGACTCGATCCACGTCATTTCCCCGGTGCGGAGAGCCTCCGCTATCGGGACTTCACTTGCAGTAGTCAGGTTTGCGAGTGAGGCCTCGAGCTCGGGACCAATCCCGAACGTGCCGAGTAGTCGCAGGCGTTCCCCATCACACAAGAGGAACACCGCTCGGGAAGCCTCGACGACCGCAACGCCCTTGGTGAGCACCGCCTGGGTGACGTCTTCGACGGAGCGCGCCTCAGAGAGCGCCGTGCTGACGTTGAGGAGCTTGTTCGCACGCGAAGTCGCGCGACGCAATTCCTCGCTGAGCCGCAAAATCTCGGCGGTTAGCCGCTTGACCTCGGCGCGATGCTCCTGCGACGTCCGCGGCGGGCGGACGTCGGCGGGGAAATCAGTGATTTCAGAGGATTGCTGCAAACGGAACTCCGCTTCTAGTGCGCCCGGTCGAGACTCTCTGATATAGCAACGGATACACAGGCGCTCAAGCTTGGTTGTATGCTCAGCGTTAAAACTGAAGACTACCAGCTCGGGGCTGCGAGCGGAGCGGCTGGTAGCTCCGAGCAAGTATTTGATGACTCCACCGAGTCCGACACGTTGTTTTCATCAAGCCCGCGCTCGGAGCCGTCCGCTGCTCCGCCCACAGCCCCGAGCTGGTAGTCTTCAGTAGCCTTCCCTCAACCAGTATTCCGCAGCCCTTGGGCAATCCCGCTCAACGTCGTGGCCAGCGCATCATCCACGGCCTCCTTCTGCTTCTCCGTCCCTGCTTCGCCGGTCCGCTTCCGGTGGAGCAGCGACACTTGCATCAGCGACAGCGGATCGACGTAGGGATTGCGTAGCGCGATTGCTGCCTGGAGCACCGGGTTGTCGTCGAGAAGCTGCGCGTGGCCGCGAATCAGGAGCAGCGATTCGACCGCGCGCTGGTACTCGCCAACGAGCATGTCCAGCAGCTTGAGGTCGCCACCGAGGTGCTTCACGTATGCCCGCGCGATTTCGATGTCCGTCTTCGCACAAACCATCTCCGCCTTTCCCAGCATGTCATCGAAGAACGGCCAGCTCTCCGACATCCGCTGCAAACGACGCAGCCCCGCGCGCGTCGAGACCTCTTCACCGAGCGCGGTGCCGACGCCGAGCCACCCGGTGAGCATCAGCCGGATCTGGGTCCAGCCGAAGCCCCACGGAATGGCGCGGATTCCATCGATTCCAGTCTTCGCGCCGGGTCGATAAGCCGGCCGCGATCCGAACCTCGCGTTGGCGAGCTCGTCGATGGGCGTCGCCATCCGGAACAGCTCGAACAGCTTCTCGCCCTCGTACACCTGTTCGCGATAGACATCGCGCGAGCGGTTCGACATGCGATCCATGACGTCGCGAAAATCCTGCACTTCCTTGACACCGACCTTCCGGCGCCAGTCGCTGAACTCATGGAGCAGAACGCCCGCGACGGTCACTTCCAGCGTGCGCTCCGCGACGGGCAGCAGCCCGAACTGCTGCGAGATGATCTCGCCCTGCTCCGTGATCTTGATGCGATCGTGGGTCGTTCCCGGCGGCAGCGCCGCGAGCGCTCGGTAGACGGGCGAGCCACCCCCGCGGCCAACGCTCCCGCCACGTCCGTGGAAGAGCTTGAGCTGCACCCGCATCTCATCGCACAGATCCGACAGCGATTCCTGGGCGCGGTAGAGTCCCCACGAAGACGCGATCATTCCGGCATCCTTGCTCGAGTCGGAGTAGCCGATCATGACTTCCTGGTGCCGCCCCCGCGCCTCGAGCTGGCGCGCGTAAACTTCGTCCGCGAACAGCGAGCGCATCACTGCCGGCGCGTGCTCGAGATCGTCGAGGGTCTCGAACAGCGGCACGACATCGAGATGCGACTCCGGATTTTTGCCCGAAAGGGTGACAAGGCCCGCCTCGCGCGCCAGCAACAGCACCTTTAACAGGTCGTCGGCCGACCGCGCCATCGAAATTATGTAGGTGGAAGCCGCCGTTTCCCCCGCTTCGCCCTGGATGGTGCGCATCGCGCGGAAAGTCTCGACAACCTTTCGCGTCGCGTCGGACAGCTTTCGCTTGCCCGTCACGAGTGCGCGCCGGCCGACGAGCGCCGTGCGCAGTTTCTCGCCGTCGACGTCGCCGAGGATCTCTTCGACAGCCGCGGTGTGGACATCGGCGTGATCGCGAAGATCCATCATGAAGCCGTGGAAGCCGTGCGCGCGAACGGCTGCGTACAATGGATCGACCGCGGTCCGGCAGGCGTTGATCGCGCCGGCGCGGAGCAGCGATTTCCGAATCAGCTGCAGGTCCGCCTCGAACGCAGCCGCATCGGGATACGACGCCGGCTCTTTCTTTGGGCGTCCCGCATCGCGGGAGGCGACCAGACGACGCGTCGCCTCGATCCGCGCCGACATGAAGCTCAATTTGAGCCGTACCGCTTCGTCGGCGTTGCGCTGCCGATTCTTCTTCCAGATCAATGGCAGCAGCTTCTTATCCTTCTCGAGGGAATCCGTCAGCCCTTCCATCGGCTTGGCGATCGACGACGAGAGTGAGAGCTGCCGCGTCATCTCGTCGAGCGCCTGCTGATAGCGCCCGAGAATCACGTGACTCGCGCGTCGCGCCGTGGCGATGGTGATTTCGGGCGTCACGTAAGGATTGCCATCGCGATCGCCGCCGACCCACGTGCCGAATCGCAGCGGAACGGCGAGCCGGAACGAATCGGCCGATCGCGCAAATTCCTCCTCGAACGCAAGCGCGAGGGTCGAGTGCATGAACGCACCCGCCTCGAGAAGCCGCGTTTCGAGATACCACAACGCCGAGCTGACTTCGTCGAGAACAGTCGGTCGGTCCTCGCGCACCTCGCGAGTCAGCCACAGCAGCTCGATCTCACCCTCCAGCGACTGCTCGATAAGCCTGACCTCGTCGGGCGGCGCTGCTTCCCTCGCCAGCAGCCTGTCGGCGACCCGTGCCTGCAGTCCCAGGAGCGTGCTGCGGGTGGATTCGGTCGGATGCGCCGTTAACACGGGCCTGATGTCGAGACCCAGCATCGCGTGCTCCACGTCTTCGCCGGTCGCGCCGAGGCTGCGCAGCTGTCGCATCGTCCACCGCGCCGAGGCGGGCTGTGGATCGGCCATCCCCCGACCCAGGTAGGCGTTGCGCCGCCGCACCCGGTGGGTTTGTTCTACTGTGTTTATCAGCAGAAAGAAGAGCGTAAACGCCCGTGCGGCGACGGCGCACTGATCGACCGTAAAACCGTCGATTTGCCGAAGGATATCCTCGAGGCTTGGGGCGCCGGATTCCCCGTGCCGGCGGGCCCGGGTCGCGACCCGGAGCCGTTCGACGATCGTGAACGCCTCGTCACCTTCCAGACGCCGAATTACGCGGCCGAGCGCGCCAGCAAGCCAGCGCACGTCATCGTGAAGGGGAAGATCTTCCTGCCGCGGAGGGGCCGCTTTTGGCACGTCGCAATGTACCGAAGTTTGACATCGGCGTGGATACCCGACCGAGGTCTAAATCGTCCTATAGGAGAAGAAAGTTGCCCTCGAAGTCCGCTCCAAAGCTCACCATGAAAATTCCCCACAGCAGGCCGATTCTTCTCTCATTCGGACTGGCGTCGACGGCGCTGGTCATGTGCGCGCTCCTGCTGCTCGAGTGGAAGGGCGGCACCGCGGCGACCGAGTCCTTCGAGTGGGTGAGTCAGACCCTGGAGGTCCAGCGCGAGCTGGCCACGGTAGAAGCCCGCATGAGCGAGGCGGAATCGGGGCAGCGGGGCTATCTCCTGACCGGCAACCCGAGCTTTCTGGGGCCCTACGACGCGGCAACTCTGGACGTGCGCAACCGTCTGGCGAACCTCCGCCGGCTCGTCTCCGACAACTCCGCGCAGCTGCGCCGCCTCCTGATCATCGAGTCACTTTCGCGCGCCAAGATCGCCGAGCTCGATTCGACGATAAGGCTCGAGCGCGCCGGCAAGCGCGACATCGCGCTGAACGCGGTGAAAGCAACGCGCAGCGACAGCCTGATGACGGCGATTCGCATCAAGCTGCAATCGATGACCGCCGAGGAAGCGACGCTGCTCCGCAACCGCCAAAAGGCGCTGGTCACCGAGCTGCGCCACGGTGATCTGATCTCGGTCGCTCTCGCCGCCGCGCTGTGCCTGATGCTGATCGCATTGATGGTGATCGCGCGCGGCGCCGAGCACTATCGCAATCTGGTGACTCTCTGCGCCTGGTCGCGGTCGGTGGAGTACGAGGGCGAGTGGATTACCTTCGAGGAGTACCTGCGCCGCAAGTTCAACATTTCAGCCACCCACAGCATCTCGCCCGACGCGCTGTCGCAGATCGAGGTTGGGCTCGAGATCGCCGAGCCCCAAAAACCCGCCGCGTAGAGACCTTTCCGTCGCAGCTGGCTACACGAGTCCAAAAGCCGGCAGTCGGGAGACTGGACAGATGGCAGCTTCTTAGCTGTCATACTGGCGTCTGATAGCCTCGCGTTTCCTATGGATGCGAAGCACGACAGACTGCAACGCTCCCAACTGTCCACGTCTCCCCTCTGCCGGCTTTTGGACTCGTGTGGCCAGCCGAAGCGATCGCGGACTCTACGCCGAGTAACCGATTACCGTAGCCGCCGCGCGAGCGCAGCAAGGTAATTCGCGGCCTGCGTAATCGGCCGCGCCCCGCTCAAAACGGCCTGATCGAGCGCCGGGATGCGGGGCTCGCTGTTCAGATTGCGGATGCCGAGGCGCTTACGGAGCTCGTCGCGGAAGGCGCGGGCGGGGCGGTAGAAGCGCTCCCGATACGCGCGCCAGGTGCGGAGGTTGTGCTCCATCAGCACCGCGCTCTGTTGGTCGAGTACCTCGTCCTTCTCGGCCTCACTAGTCACCGGAATGTCGCTGGCGGCGGCGAGAGTGTTCACGAACTCGCGGTCGCTGCCCGCCTCGAACGATTTCATCGCTTCGGCGAGCTCGAGAGTTTCCTCGCGGAGCTCCGCGGGGGGCAGCTCACTCAATTCCACCGCGAGCGGATCGGCGGCGGAATCCGGCACCGCTGCGACCTTCGCCGCCGTCGGCGACTCGAAGCCGGTGAATTGGGGTCCGCTGTAGACGAGCCACAGAAATTCCGCGATCGTCGTCACGACGTAACCGACGACGCCGACAAGCACGAGACGTAGGGCGGTTGGCGACGATCTGAAGATGCCGTGGCCACGCCAGAGGACGTTGAGCGCGGATATGGCGATGCAGCCGGCAATTTTGGCGGGCTGAGCGAACTGGGTGCGCTTCCAGGCGCGGGGCCAGGAGTGGCGCCAGGTGCGCGGGTGGATCGAGACTCTCACATTGCAGAGACTGTTTTCTTGCAGCCGCAGTCACGCAACCTGGAGCCAAAAACCTCGTAGGATCAAGTTACCTCGAGCAGTCGAAATCCATGTCCGATTACGACCCGATCATCGCATCATTGTATGACTTTGTGCCGGTTTACGCGTCCCGCGCCGACGTCGTGTTTTACGTCGATGAGGCGCGGGCTGCTGGCGGCAACGTTCTCGAGGTCGGGTGCGGCACCGGACGAATCCTGATTCCGACTGCGCGCGCCGGCGTTGCGATCGACGGGCTGGATGAATCGCCGGACATGCTGGCGCAGTGTGCGGCAAAACTGGAGCGCGAAAACGCGACGGTGCGCCAGCGCGTGACGCTCCACCAATCCGACGCGCGCAGTTTCGATCTTGGAAAGACTTTCGCTCTGGTGACGGCGCCGTTTCGGGTGATGCAGCACCAGATCACAATCGACGATCAGCTCCGCTTTCTCGCCAGCATCAGACGCCACCTGCGTCCCGGCGGACGCTTCGTGTTCGATGTCTTCAATCCGAGCTTCGCGGCGCTCGTCGCGGCCGACGGTGTCGAGCGGGAAGACGTGCCCGACACTACCCTCGGCGATGGTCGGACCTTCAGGCGGACCGGTCGGGTGAAGCGAGTGCGTTTTGTCGACCAGGTGAGCGAGGTCGAGCTGATTTATTACGTGAAGAGCGCCCCGGATGCGGAACCGCAGCGCACCGTGCAAGCGTTCGACATGCGGTGGTACCTCCGAGATGAGCTGGTGCACTTGCTGGCGCGCGCTGGGTTCAGGGTCACCTCGCTTTACGGAGATTTCGATCGATCTTCACTCGGCGATACCTCGAAGGAGATCATCGTCATCGCGCAAGCGAACTGATTGGCCAGCTGCTATGGCGACGCCGACATTCAGTTGGAATCCCCAATTGGGAGCATCAGGATATGGTCTTCGGCGACCTGATCGCCAAAGTAGAACGGCGCCGAGCCAACGATGGTGAAACCGAGGTGTTCGTAAAACCCGACCGCCCACGACGCTTCCTTCCACGTCTGCAGCCACACGACGTCCGCGCCGCGGCGTCGCGCGATGTCGAGTGACTCCTGCATCAGCATCGCTCCAATACCTCGGCCCTGCGTTTTCCCATCCACATAGAAGCGCAGGATCTCGATCGCTTTCTTTCCGCTGACGCCGGCTGGTGGCATGGGGCTGTCCCGCAGGAACGAGTAGCCAACGGGCTCGCCCTCGTCCTCGGCGACCAGGATCTCGGCGTCGTCGCTCTCGATCGCACGACGCAGTCCGTCGAGCGCGAATGCGCGCGCCAGGTAAGCACTGCGTCCCGGCTCGGGATGGGTCGGCCCGTAAGTCTCGGTAAAAAGTCTGGCGCCCATCTCTGCCAGCATCGGCGCGTCGTCGACGGTGCAGCGACGGAGGCGAATCGCCAATGCTACCTCGTAGCAGCGCTCGTCGGGCGCGACCCGCGCGCGATCTCCCGCATCAAGCGGCCGTCGTCGGCGCCGATTTCCCAGATCACCACTCCACCCAGCTGATTGTCCCGCACGTATTTCATCTTCGCGCGCACCGATTCGGGATCATCGTAGCTGATCCAGGTGCCCGATTTCGCGTCGTACAGCCACGGCACCTGCGCCGACACTTCCCAGTGACGGATGTATCGCGGGTCGATGAGTCGCGTTCGTGACAGCCGCCGCCAATCGCCGTCGGAGTCGCGCCAGTCGTCGGGACGTTTGCTCGAGCGCTGGAGAAATCCACCGTTCACATTGGGTACGCCGCCGTACACCCGCGCGAAGAACGGAATTCCCACCAGCAGCTTGTCGCGCGGCGCGCCGCCCTGCTGAAACGCGCGCATGCTGGCGTCCACCGTCAGCTCCGGCGTCGGATCGTTCCCCGCGGGAAAGAGCGGCGCGTTGAAATGCGCGATGGTTCCACCGGTGTGGTAGTCGTAGGTCATGACATTTATGAAATCGAGCAGCGGCACGATCTGATCGAGCTCGATGTTGGCGATCTCCGACGGACGCGCCGACGCCGCGATCGTCAGCTCGTAGTGGCGATGATCGCGCGCGCCCTGCTCGTCGAGCTCGCGACGCAGCTCCGCGAGCAGCAGCGTGAAATTCCGTTTGTCCTCCGGGCGCTCGACGTTTCCCTTGAGCCCACCCTCGACCGGAAACTCCCAGTCGATGTCGATGCCGTCGAAGAGTCCCGGCCACTTCCGGATGAACAGATCGATCGCGCTCGATGCGAACCTGCGGCGCGACGAGTCGGTGAGTGCGGCGTCGGAGAATCTCGCCGATCCGCCCCAGCCCCCGATCGAGATCGTCAGCTTGAGATGTGGATACCGGCGCTTGAGACGCTGGAGCTCGCCAAAATTTCCACCGGGCCGATCGGGGAGGGTTTTCACGTCGCCGCATGTTCCGACATCGAGACATGGGTTGGCCATTGTCACCGAGCCGTCAGGTGCGATCTCGGCGAAGGCGTAGAAGATGTGAGTCAGGTCGCCGGCGGGCAGATCGGCGATGGCGGTCCCCTTGCTGCGGACGCCCCACGAGGCGAGGTAGCCGACCACCCGCATCGCGCGAGGCGTAGCGGACGCGGTAGTCGCGGCCCGTGGGTCCGGTTGCGTACCGATGACGCTGGGGATCAGCGAAATCAAGAATGCGAGTAGCCGATTCATGGGGCCTACTATAAGATGGCGGTCGGCGAGATGCGATTCGCCGCAGTGGTGAATTCGCTCGCCGTGGACCCGCCCGGGGTTTCCAAGTTCTTCTTGACAACTCCAAACGCGGACTGTAATAGAGTTGGGCCCCGAGCCACTCTAACTGAGTGGCGTGGCTCGGGCTGCGTCCCATGCTCGGCAGAGCACTGACTACTTCCTTGGTTGGGAGGGTTGTACGCGGCTGCTTCGTTCGTTCGTTCTGCTGGCAAGTTGTGCATTCCTGATCGCGTCTCCTGCCAAGGTTCTTGGCCAGGCTGACGCATCCCGCATTGCGGGGAAAAAGGAGCCGACGTACCTCGTGATTCGCGCCGACGACGGCGGGATGAGTCACAGCGTCAACATGGCGCTGCAAAAGCTCATCGCGACGGGGATGCCCGTGTCGGTGTCGGTGATGTTTCCGACGCCGTGGTATCAGGAGACGGTTGAGATTCTGAAGCAGCATCCCGATGTGTCGGTCGGGATCCATCTCACCCTCAACTCAGAATGGAAGAACTATCGATGGGGACCGGTCGCGGGCGCGACGGCGGTCCCCTCTTTAGTGGATGCCGACGGTTATTTCTTTCCCACCTCAGAAGCCCTCGAGAATCATCATCCCGATCCGAGGGAAGTCGAAACGGAGCTACGCGCCCAGATCGAGCGCGCCCGCCGCTCCGGACTCAGAATCGACTACGTCGACTACCATATGGGAACCGTACGCGACAATCCCCAGTTCGCCGCGATCGCCGAGCGGCTGGCAAAGGAGTACGGTCTCGGGATGATGCAGTACTTCGGCGAGCCGCGTTACAACCCGCAGTATGAGGCGCGCCCGCAGGACAAGCCCGACAGCCTGGTCGCGCTGGTGAACCGGCTCAGTCCGGGTTTTACGGTTCTGGTCACCCATTTGGGCATCGACAACGCCGAGCTCGGTGCATTGCTGGACATGAACACCGACGGTGGTCTTCCTGAGATGAGCAAGAACAGGCAGGGGGAGCTCGATGCGATTACTTCGTCGCAATTCCGCGAGGCAGTGAAAGCCCGCGATGTGCGGCTGATTACATATCGGCAGTTGATCCAGATGAAAGGCCTGCAGTCCATGCACAGACCTGCAGATTAGAACCAACATGCCCGACAACGGGGGGATAGCAATGAAGAGGATGCTACAGGGTACACTTTCATTCGTGAACGCTCGCACACGCTGGTTTTCAGCGGCGTGTTTGAGCGTGGTTTTCACCTTGGTGTTCAGCGCAACGGCGTTCGGACAGGACACCCCGATCAGTGGAACAGTCACGACGTCGGCCGGGATTCCGCTGCCGGGCGTGACCGTCCGTGTCGAAGGAACCGAGGTCAGAGCAACCACGGATGCCAACGGAAACTATCGCTTGACCGCGCCGGCCAATGGGGTACTGACTTTCGCCCATGTGGGTGAGAAACCGATAACCCAACCCGTCAACGGCCGGCGGACCATCGATGTCCAGATGACCGCGATCACCTACCTCGAGCAGGTCATCGTCACCGCCTACACCGAGCAGCGCCGAGCTGACATCACGGGCGCGGTTGCCAGCGTCGACGTCGACGCGGCGAAGAAGCAGAGCAACGCCAGCGTACTCAAGGCGATGGATGCCACCGTTCCCGGCGTAACGCTGCAGACGAGCGGCTCGCCAGGATCGCGAAGCACGATCCGTGTTCGAGGCATCAGCTCGTTCCAGAACAACGATCCTCTTTACATCGTCGACGGCACTCCGGTTCAGGACTCCTACGTCAACTTCCTGAATCCTGAGGACATCGCGTCGATCCAGGTGCTGAAGGATGCGTCGGCAGCGTCGATTTACGGTTCGCGCGCCAGCAACGGCGTTATCGTGATCGAAACGATCAAGGGCAACGCCAGCGGAGCGCCGAGAGCGACTTTGCGCGCCAGAACCGGCATTGCGAGCCCGGTCAAGGGATACGACGACATTCTGCTCACCAACTCCCTCGACTATTTCGCCGTTCAAAAGGCGCGGTATGACAATGCAGGCCAGCCGCTGCCGGATGCACTCAAAGCCATCTACGGCGATCCGAACAACCCGTCGATCCCGCCATACACCTACGTCACACCCGGCGCAGTTCTGACAAGAGATGCTTTCGGACGGCCGCTGACGGTCGATCTCTCCAAGTACTCCTATCCGAACGCGCTGATCGAGCCGGCGAGCACGGGCACCAATTGGTGGGATGTTGTGTGGGGCTCAGCGCCGATCCAGGACTACAACCTCGATGTGAGAGGCGGCAGCGACGCCAACGCTTACGCGGTGTCGTTCAACTACTTCGACCAGAAAGGAACCGCGAAGTACACCGACTTCAGACGCGGTAACGTTCGTGTGAATACGTCGTTCAATCGGTCGAAGCTGAACTTCGGCGAAAACATCGCCCTGTCGATCGATCGTCACTACGGCGGCATTCCGGATGACCCGAGCACTGGGGCGGAAAACGGAATCCTCGGCAAGGACATTCTCCTCCAGCCGATCGTGTCGGTGTATGACGTTGCCGGCAACTTTGCCGGCGCCAGGGGCGTACCCGCGGTAAACAGCAGCAACCCGCTCAAGAACGCCTTCGACCAGAAGGACAACATCAACAAGGACAACCAGGTCTTCGGCAACATCTTCGCGGGCTACAATTTCACCCAGGCCGCGACGGTGCTGAGCAGACTCGGCTTCGACGTCCGGCAGAATGCGTTCAACGGATACACTGCCATCACGCCGCAAAACAACGAGGCGTCGTTCTCGAACGGCATCAACGAGTTCAATTATCAGCAGCTGGACTGGACCTGGACCAATACCGCCAGGTTCGTGAAGACGATCCGCACAAGCAGCGTGGATCTGTTGCTCGGTCAGGAGGCCAACGCCGGCAACAACCGGTTCTTCTCGGGCTCCATGTCCAATCTTCTGAACCCTGACGTCAACTCCCGCTACATCCAGGACGCGCTCGGCGACCCGAGCACGAAGAACGTCTTCAGCTCCGGCGGACGGCACGCCTTGCTGTCGTTCTTCGGTAAGGCGGGACTCAATGTCGCCGACAAGTACGTGGCGAGCTTCACGTTGAGAAGAGACGGTTCTTCCAACCTCGGACCCGGTCACCAGTGGGGGACGTTCCCGGCGGTTGGCCTTGGCTGGCGGATCACCAACGAGCCGTTCCTTGC
Organism: Gemmatimonadaceae bacterium; assembly: GCA_035249045.1. GTDB lineage: Bacteria > Gemmatimonadota > Gemmatimonadetes > Gemmatimonadales > Gemmatimonadaceae > UBA4720. Next base: position 20,349 of record DATFGW010000053.1, read on the forward strand.
CAACAACAGGATCCTTTCGGACGTGATGCTCAGATATGGCTGGGGCATTACGGGGAATCAGGACATCCCGTCCGGCCGCATCGTGTCGACATTCGGCGGCGACCGCGGCGACACGTTCTACGACATTGCCGGCCAGAACACGACCATATTGCCGGGATTCCGGCAGCAGGCGCTGGGAAATCCGGACCTGAAATGGGAGGAGAACAAATCGACCAATATCGGGGCCGATATGTCTCTCTTCGAGGGCATGCTAAACGTCGTTCTGGACGTGTACAAGCGCACGACAGACAACCTACTGTTTGATCCGAGAACTCCTGCTACCGCAGGCATCGCCGCTCCGCCGATCGTCAACATTGGCAAAATGCGGAATTCGGGATTTGATTTCTCGGTTGGCCACGTCGGTTCCTGGTGGAACGCCTCCTTCAACGGCAGCCACTACAAGAACACGATCCTTTCGATCGACGGCGTCCAGACGTCCTTCTTCGGGCCCGGATCAACACGGCTCGGGAACGAGATAACGATTAACGAGGTTGGCCACCCGATCGGCACATTCTACGGCTACATCGCTGATGGCTTCTTCAGGGACGCGGCCGACGTGACTGCTCACGCAACACAGGACGGCGCTGCTCCGGGTCGCATCAAGTTCCGTGACATCAACGGTGACGGCGTCATCAACACCGACGACCGTACGATCATCGGCAGCCCGCACCCCAACTTCACAATGGGCATCGATCTCGGCGCCCACCGCGGTGCCTGGGATGCCAGCGCAACCATCTTCGGAACGTACGGCAACAAGATCTTCGAGAACCAGATGGATTTCTACGTATTCCAGGACTTCTCGTCGAACGTGCGGAAGGACCTCCTGGCCAATTCGTGGACACCGCAGAATCTGAATGCCAAGTATCCGATACTCGATATCAACGACACCCAAAGCGGCCAACCGAGCAGCTACTACGTGAAGGACGGCTCTTACACTCGGCTGCGCAGCATCCAGGTGGGTTACACGTTGCCGTCATCGGCTCGGTACCTCCCCGGCGGGCGTATCTATCTGCAGGGCGAAAACCTCTTTACCAAGACCAACTACGACGGTCTTGATCCGGCGCTACCTCCGGCGAATGCCAACGGTGCGGCGGGCGATATCCGAGATCAGTTCATGGGCGTTGATCAGGGTGCCTACCCGACCAACAGAATTTTCAGTATCGGCATAGTCACCTCCTTCTGACAATCAGCCTTCTCAAAGGAAAAGAGACGATGAAAATAGTATCGAAACACTCTTTGCTTCGCGGCACGGGACTGCTGGTTCTTGCCACAGCCGGCCTGTACGGTTGCAAGGATTTCCTGAGCAACGCGTCCCAGCCTCAGGGGACATTGAATCAAGGGACGCTCGCGACTCGCGACGGCGTCGAAGGAAGTCTTATCGCAACATATCGAGACCTCGACTGCACCAACTCACTTCCCCGAGACGGCTGGGGGTGCGCAGCCAGCAACTGGGTGTGGGGCGACGTCGCAAGCGACGACACCTACAAGGGGTCCGACCACCTCGATCAGTCTGACATCAACGATGTCGAGGCGTACCACTGGTCAGCCCCCGGCGCAATGGGTTACCTGGAAGACAAATGGGTTCAGGCGTACGAGGGCGTGGTGCGAGCGAATTCAACCCTCCGACTGCTTAACGAGGTCAAGGGATCGAATCCGAGCGAGTTCTCGGTTGCGGACGCCAACGGCATCGAGGGCGAGGCGATCTTCCTCCGCGCGCACTACCACTTCGAGGCCTGGCGCATGTGGGGGAACATTCCTTACTACCGCGAGGACGACACGGATTTCCGCAAACCGAACGAGGATTCGAGCGCAGTCGCCGCCGATCTTCTGAAGGACCTGGACTCCGCAATCAAGCTCCTTCCCGCGACTCCGCGCAACGGCCAAAAGGGTCGCGCGACGTCGTGGACCGCTAAAGCCTACAAGGGCCGCGTCGAGATGTATAACCATCAATACACCGACGCCGTCGCGACCTTCAAAGACATCGTCGCGAACGGGCCGTACGCTCTACAGGCGAACGTCGCGGACGTATGGACAGCGATATTCAGTAAAGAGAATGGACCTGAAACCATATTCGCTTACCAGGCTTCAGCGAACGATGGTGAGCCGAACGCTGCAAATGCCAATGAAGGCGAGCGACTCAATTTCCCTTATGCTCCGAGCCACTTCCAATGCTGCGGCTTCAACGATCCGACGCAGAACCTCGTGAATGCGTTCAAGGTGGACGCGAACGGTCTGCCGCTTCAGCTTTCGGATCCGACCTGGAACGATTCGGACGCCGAATTCGTCGCCGGCAACATGACGCCGGTTGATCCGCGCCTCGACTGGACCGTCGGACGCGATGGTGTGCCGTACAAGGATTGGGAGCTTTACAGCAACACCTGGGCGCGAGATAAATCCAACGCCGGGCCGTACAGTCCCAAGAAAAACATCCACGAGAAGGCCAGCGGTGCCGAGACGACCGTAGGCTGGCAGCCGCAGCAACAAAGCTCGATGAACATCCACCTGTTCCGCTACGCCGACCTGCTGTTGATGCTGGCGGAGGCAGAGGTCAAGACGGGTGATCGCGCCGGGGCAATGGCTCTGGTAAACCAGGTCAGAGCTCGCGCGGCGGTGGCCGCGCAAGGCTGCGGCAATGGGAGCAGCAACGTTGCCACGAAATACCCGCAGTGCGCAGGCGACAATCGCATGGCGGTACCGATCAACGACCCCTCGATCACGTGGGCGAAATACGACGTTAGACCCTACCCGTCTTTCCCTGACGACGCCTACGCGCTCAAGGCGATCCAGATCGAGCGCCGACTCGAGCTGGCGATGGAAGGCCAGCGATTCTTCGACCTAAGACGTTACGGGATGGACGTCGCGAAGCAGGCGATCAACGTCGACTACCTCCCGAAGGAGAAGGTAAGAAGGGCCTACCTCACCGACGCCGAACCGCTCACGGACAGGCACCGCTGGTATGCGATTCCAGCGGCCGAAATCGAGCTCAGCAAAGTTGGAGGCGAAGCCCAGATCAAGCAGAATGCGGGCTGGTAAGAAGCGACTTTTAAGCAGCCGTTAAAAAAAAGCACCGGTACTCACAGTACCGGTGCTTTTTTTTCGTCCGTTATTTTCGGTCGTTGATCTCGTCGGGCTTTAGCGGTGGGCCATCCCGAATACCTGCACCGAGTCTCCGGCGTTGCCGACGATCAACACCCTGCTAGCCGCCCTCTCTACAACGGCCAGCCCCGTCACGTCGGCGGCAGCGACCAGGCCGCTCCGCCACGCCGGGACGGGTGAGAAGCGACCCTTGCCGTCTCCTCTCAGCCAGAGGCCGTTCCCGGCGTCGCCGCGCGGGATGTTGGGCTCGGCGTCAAACATGTTGCCCGCCACAATCAGGTCGAGGTTTCCGTCGCCATCGACATCCTGCGCTACGATTGCCTTGATCGGAGCGATCTGGGCGAGGTTTGGCAGCGGCGCGGCGCTGAACTTCCCGCCGCCGTCGTTGTGTAGATACATGCTCGCGAAGGTGTCCGCCTCGTAGTGCAGAGCCCGCTTTAGCGCGGCCTCACCGAACGCCTCGCTCATCGTCGTGTTGGCAAAGGAACCGAACGTCGGGTACCGGATGCCGAGCGTGTACATCGCGTCCGCCAGCTGCGCGATCCCGCCGTACGGGTATTCCTTTCCATCGATCTGTTCGGCGAGAACGACATCGGTCTTGCCCTCACCCGTGAAGTCGCCGGCGTAGATGCCGAACTTCGCGTCCCTACCGGTCGTGTACGGGTAATTGAGTCCGAGATTGCCGGCGACGAGATCGGTGCGTCCGTCGCGATCGAAGTCACCCGCGGCGAGACTGAACCACCAGCCGCGCAGCGACGGGAGGCGCGTGGACTGGGTGACGTTGCGCAGTTTGCCGCCTTCGTTTCGATAGAACTCGACCGGCATCCACTCGCCGGTCGTTACGAGATCGAGCCGGCCATCACCGTCGAAGTCGATCCACTGCGCGTCGGTGATGAGGCCGCCGGGCTGAATCAGCTCAGGAGCGACCTGCGCCGTCACGTCGGTGAAATGTCCGCCATCGTTGCGCAGGATGTAGCTGCGCGCCGGCAACGGATACTTCCGCGGCGTCAGTCGGCCGCCGACGAAAAGATCAGGCCGCCCATCGCCGTTGAAATCTCCCGCACGAACGGTCGCCGTGCTCGTCAGCATAACTGGCAGTGCCGCCGAGTCTCTGACGAATCGACCGGCGCCTTCGTTGATATAGAGGCGATCCTGGAGGAGCGGCGACTCGGGAGTGAGCTGATATCCGCCGCTCGCTACGTAGAGGTCGGGTCGGCCGTCGCCGTTGGCGTCGAAGAACACCGCGCCCCAGTCCTCGTAATTCTTGTCGGCAGTCCAGGGCTGCGACTGTGTATCAGCGACGAAGCTGCCGTCTTTGTTCTGGATCAGGAGCTTTCGAGCGCTTCCCGCAGCACCGCCGATGAATACATCGTCGAGACCGTCGCCGTTGACGTCGCCGACTGCCACCACCGGGCCGTGATTCGACAGGTTGTACGGCAGCAACGGCTGGATCCCGTATGCAGCGCGCGCCGCATTCGTTTCTCGATAGATGAGCCCTTTGCGTGCGTCGAAAGGCTGAAACTCAAGAGCCCCCGAAGCCGGCGTCGCCGGAGCGACGGTTCCATTTCCCGACGCATCTGAGTGCCGGAGCACCAACTCCCGATCGACTCCAACGTTGGTGAGCACCTGATACCTGCCATCCGGCCAGACGATCTCCAGACTGTCGATGGTTTGGACGGCGCCGAGTCCGAAATGAAGGCGGTCATCCACGGTGGACATGAAGCCGCGGTAGGGCGACTGATACAGATACTGCTTTCGCCCGCCACCCGTCACGACAATGCTCGCGCCGATCCCACGACGATTGGCGGAGTCGCCCTCCAGTTTGATGCGAAGGAAGTGATGATTCTCGTCCACCGCCTGGACGTTCTGATAGATGAACGCGGGGGCATCGATGTTGTTCACCACGAGGTCGAGCCTGCCGTCGTTGTCCAGATCGGCGTACGCGGCGCCGTAGGAAAAGCTCGGGCGCTCCAGCTTCCACGCGCTTGTCCGGTCCGTGAAGGTCAGGTCGCCGTTGTTGACGAAGAAATAGTTGGAGACGTCGTACGCGGGGAGCTGGTCGAGAACCTTGCGCGCGCCGGCGACGTTTCCTCGGCGTTGCAATCCGTTCGCAGAGGCGAGGTAGTCGAGGTCGTTGACGGCCTTCGGATAGCCGTTGCCGATGAACAGGTCCTTGTCGCCATCGTTGTCGAAATCGGCGAGCAGGGGACTCCAGCTCCAGTCGGTAGCGGCAACCCCGGCGAGCGTGGCGATGTCGCTGAACAGTACGTCACCGTTACCGATCGGCCCGTTATTCAGCTGCAGCGCGTTGACGCTGTAGTCCTGGAGGATGCCCTGGCTCGCGAGGCCCTCAGCGCCGGCCAAGGTCATCAACCCGTTCGTGCGCTTCCTGCGCGCGAGATCGCGGGGCGCCATGTCC
>DATFGW010000054.1:0-9679 GCA_035249045.1 Gemmatimonadaceae bacterium
TCGATCAGACGGGCGACGTCGCCTGCGACCATTATCGGCGCTACAAGGACGATGTCGCGATCATGGCCGAGCTCGGCGTGAACGCCTACAGGTTCAGCGTGTCGTGGTCGCGGATCTTTCCGCAGGGAACCGGCAGCGTCAACAGCAGGGGAATCGACTTCTATTCGCGACTCGTCGATGAGCTGCTCGCGCGCAACATCAAGCCAAACGCCACTCTCTACCATTGGGATCTTCCCGAAGCGCTCGACGATCGCGGCGGCTGGCTCAATCGCGACATCGCCGACTGGTTCTGCGATTACGCGGTGAAGATGTGGGATGCCCTCGGCGATCGCGTCGAGATGTGGAGCACCCTCAACGAGCCATGGGTGGTGACCGACGGCGGCTATCTGTCCGGCGTGCTCGCACCCGGCCACTCGAATTTGTTCGAGGCCCCGATCGCGACGCACAATCTCCTGCGGGCGCACGGCATGTCCGTCGAGCGATTCCGCTCCACCAGAGCGGCGAAGCACGGCAAGATCGGCATCACCGTGAATCTGGAGCCCAAGTATCCGGCGTCGGATTCGCCGGAGGATCTGGATGCGGTGCGGCGCGCCGACGCTTACATGAATCGACAGTACCTCGATCCAGTTTTTCGCGGCCACTACCCTGAAGAGCTGCGCGAGATCTTCGGCGAGGCCTGGCCGGATTGGCCGGACGAAGACATGCGGCTGATCAAACAGCCGATCGATTTTCTCGGCATCAACTATTACACGCGGAAAGTCGAGCGCTTTCATCCCGATATGCTGCCGCTCCGGACGAAGCACGTTCCGCAGCCGGAGCACATCCAGACCGAGACGCACTGGGAAGTTTTCCCCGAGGCCCTGACGCGAGTCCTCGAGTGGGTGACCGAGCGCTACGGCAAGCCCGCGATCTACATCACCGAGAACGGCGCCGCGTTCTACGATCCGCCGCATACTATCGACGGGAAGATCGACGATCCGCTCCGGGTCGAGTACTACCGGCAGCACCTCCGCGCGGCTCACGACGCTCTCGCCAAAGGCGTGGATCTGCGCGGGTACTACGCGTGGTCGCTGCTCGACAACTACGAGTGGTCGCTCGGCTACTCCAAGCGGTTCGGCATCGTTCATGTCGATTACTCGACGCAGAAGCGCACGATCAAGTCCTCCGGCCGTTTTTACGCGTCGGTGATCGCGTCTCATGGTGAGGTTTTGGGTCGGTAGCTCTTGCGCCTCGAATTGCATCTCTGCTCTGGGCGATGGCTGTTGCGCTTCGAATTGGATCGGTGTTTGGGTCGGCGAGGGTGTCCTCTCCAGCCGCACGCTCGCTCGGGCGGAGCCGCTAACTGCGTTCGCTCGCTCTGCTCGCTCACGCGTCTCCTTCGTCGCTCGCTGTAACGCGTCTTGAGAGGACACCCTCACCTCCCGCACAGATCTGTCAGAGCACTCACGCATCCCCCATCCCCCTTCCAGCCCCCCGCCTCCCGCTTCCCGCTTCCCGCCTCCCGCTTCCCGCTTCCCGCTCACCGCGCATACCTGATCGTCACGATCGACGGGAGCTTGCGGACGTGGACTTCCTGACCCTTGATCTCGGCGGGCAGGCCATCGACCGTAGCCGACAGAATCGGTTGGTCGAGCGGACTGTACACAACGATTCCGCCGGGCGGCATCTTGATGCCGACGCGCAGATTCACCGTCACCACTTTCCCGATCGCGCGCATGTCGTAGTTGATCGGACCGTACTCGGTGCTGAGGTTGGAGACGCGCAGGCCGGGATCCTGGTTGACCCATTCATCCTTCACTCCGGCGCCGATTACAAGTGAGCTGTCAGACTCGCGTTCATAGGCGAGCATATCGAGAAAGCTCCTGATGTAGTCGCTGCCCACCCAGGTGTGGGGCATGTCGCCGATGAATTTCGGGGTCTTGGGATCGCGATAAACTACCTCCGCCCATTGATGCCAGGCGGCGGGCCGCTGCCCCTCGAAAAAGAAATCGAGCAGCTGATGGGCGCGGGAGCGTAATCCAAGACGCACGTGCACCCCGACGTTGCGCAGCTCGTATGGCGTGTAGGCGTCCCACGGCTTCACCCCAACGGCGCGCTGCCTCGCTTCCTGGAAATACTTGTCGAAGGTGCGATTGAGCAGCGGACCCGGCAGCCGACCCATCTCCCCGCCCGGACTTAGGGCGATCGTCGTCGACGTCGGATCGAAATCCGCCAGCTCCACCGAGCCCGGGATGTAGTCGATCCGCCTCGAGATCACGACCTGCCGGATCGACTCGAACAGATTCGCCCGAAAGCTGTTCCGGATCTGCGCGTACTCCTTGGCCTCGGGCTTATCCAGCTCCTTCGCGATAAAAGTCGCATCCTTGAATCCCCTCAGCGCAAAGAAATCATCCCAGTAGGAATGCATCGGTTTCGCGCTGTAGCCCTCATGGCTTATGGATTCGGGCAACAAACCATAAAAGACTTTCCCTACAGCGGTTTGATACGGCTCCGTCATCCTTTGGTGGCGCAGCGAATCCATGTATGCCACCGCTTTCGCGACGTACGGCCACATCTTTTCCAGCTCTGCCTTGTCTCCGGTATGGCGATAGTACTCCGCGACGAGATAGATGAACTCGCCGTTGCTATCGTTCTCCGACACCGGCGTCGCGCCGTGCTCATCAACGCAGCACGGAACCTTGCCGTTGTCGTACTGAAATGGCGCGTACCAGTCGATGAAATCCCTGACGTCCTTGTCGTGGCCGAGGCGAAGGAGAGCTGTCGAAGTCAGCGAGCCATCGCGGATCCACGACCGCGAGTAACTCCGCGAGCCCGGCTGGATCGCCGGACCATCGCGATTGATCAGGATGTCGGCGAGCTGCGCGTGCATCGTCTGGAGATATCGCGCCGCTGACGGCGGCAACACGATCGACACCGGCCCCATCGCCTGACGCCACGCCGCGATCGTCGACTCCAGCTGCGACGCCACCGCGCGCTCTCCCTGACCCGGCAGCAAAGTCACCGGACCCGGGGCCGCGGACGGCGCCCCGGCCGCCGCCGTCGGCGGAGGGCTGTATCCGCTCCGCGACGCCGCCAACAGCTGTGCGATGTTCAGATCGCCACCGTGCAATGGCACCGCGATGTCGATCGGACTGGAAGTCGCGCGCGGACCGAGCTCCAGCTGGTACGACAGCACCGCCGATGCATGTCCGGTCGGATCGACGACCGCTATCGGAGATGGCGTCTTTCCCGCGCGAAGCCAATCGACGATGTTGCCGTCGTCAAAGGCGAGCGCCCCAAATCCACTCACCGACGCCAGCGATCGCACGAACTTGTTGCCCGTCACCCTCACCGAGGATCCCTGCAACGAAATCGAATCGACCCGGGCCACCCCGCCCGGCAGATTCAGAAACTGCCACGGCGGATTCACCTGCAGCGGCCGAATCGCCAGAAACAGCGTCGGCTTCTTGTACTTCCGCGAGTTATTGGCGATTCGATACCGAACGTACAGCACCGAAGAATCCGCCGCGCCTGCCGCAAATGGCTCGATCGTCAGCACTACGTCACCGCTCGTCCAAACCACCTGTGGCAATGGCAACCCTTCCGCGTTCGACGCCACCGATCTCGTCGCGTCGTTCCACGTCACCAGCTTGCCGTCGAGATACAAGAACGGCTCGATCGAAAACTCGCCGCGTCCGACTTCCACCATCCCATCCTCATTGACCAGCGCCTCAGCGCTGTCGCGATCGATCCCGACTACAGTCCAGTACGACTGCTCGCTCGACAGATACCTCGGATAGCTTCCGCGCGGCGCCTCCCGCGCCATCGCGAAGTAGAGATCGTTCTCGCTCGCCGCCCAATCCAGCGGCTTGACGCTGATGTCACGAATCCCGTAGCCATTCCTTCCCTCCGCTGACTTCAGAATGACGCGAACGAATCGCGCGTCAGATTCCGGCATGTACAGGTAGTCGCGGAGCAATGGCGATGACGCAGCGGTCTTGCTCGACGCCGACGTTTGTGCGACCGGAGAGACTGACGTTCGGCTGACGGTGTACAGCGTCTGCCAGCTCTGACCATCCTTCGACGCCTGGACCTCGTACGCGCTCGCCCGCCTGCCCGGCTCCCACTGGATCTCCATTCCGCCGAACTCACGCCGTTTCAGAAAATCGAAGCTGATGGTGTCCGCGACTGGCGATGTGCTGACTCCCCCATCTGACGACCCGCTGACTCCCGACGCTCGGCTCGGCGCACTCCGCCAGGCGGTCGTCAGATCCGCGTCCGTCGCGCGTCCAACATCGTAACCCTGCGCCTGCGATGAAGCGCTCACGCTTGGGGTCAATGTGTACGGCGTTGCGGTCTCCAACGGTGTAAGAGCGAGATTGTCCAGCCAGACACTACCCTTGCCACCAGAGCCGGCTGTGATCGCGATCTCGATCGCCGCGAACCGCCTCAGCTCCTTGTCGGTGGTCGGACCCCACGCAAAAGAGATCTGACGCTTTTTGCGGGTGACGGTGGTCCAGTCCTTTGGAAAAACGAAGTTGGGATTGTTCGACCACCAGACATTGTCGCCGGTGGAATCCACCAGCTTGAACTCCAGTGTGTTGCTCGGCGCATCCCCGCGGATGTCGAAGGAGAATTCGTAGTTCAGTGGCAGGCTCACCGCGATGGCGCGATGCACCACCGCGTATCCGCCGTGCCCGTGGAAATCGAAATCGATCCGCATCGCCGTCGGATGCCCCGGCGCGGAATCGGTATGCACCGAAACCTCGACGCCCTCCGCCGGCGCCGCCGTCCACTGCGTTAATGAATCGAACGAATCGAGAATCGTCCGTCCCCAAGCCGCCTGCACCGGCGTCACCGGCACGATGGTCGGAATCGGCGTCGGCTTCGGCGGATTCCCCGGCGGATTCGTCGGATTCGCGGGCGGATTGCTGGGCACCGTCGGATTCGTCGGCGTCTGCGCCTGTATCCCGCCACCTGTAATGGTACAAAGCAGCAAAATCCCCCAACCCCTCATCCAACTCTCCACAAAAGAAATGTTGTTCGCTGTGAGCCAAGCTAGTGTAAAGTTTGCAGCTGCCCGCTTATGTACGAAGGGTGGCCCGCCGAAGCATCGCGATCCTTTCGCTGAGCCTCCCCAACTATCCCTTGACTGCTCCCGCCATAACTCCCTGGATATAGTACCGCTGCAAAAACAGAAACACTGCGAGCACCGGAATTACGGTGAGGACCGACCCCGCCATCATCAGCTCTGTGTCCTGCACGTGCTCGCCCGAAAGATTCGCCAGTGCCACCGGCAACGTGTAATGTGCCTGATCGCTCAACACGATAAGCGGCCACATGAAGTCGTTCCACGTCGAGAGAAACGTCCAGATCGCCAGCGTTGCCAGAATCGGGAGGATTCCCGGCACCACCACTTCCCAGTAGATCCTGAGCTCCGACGCGCCGTCGATCCGCGCCGCGTCGAGCATGTCGTCGGGAATCGAGAGCGCGTACTGCCGGATCAGGAAGATGCCGAAGATGCTCGCCATCCCCGGAATGATGACTCCCCAGTAGGTGTTGATGAGATGAAGGTTCTTCATCAACAGAAAGAGCGGCAGCATCGCGATCTGCACCGGCAACACCAGGCCGAGCGACAGCAAGCGGAAGGTGCGGTCCCGCCCCCGAAAGCGAAGTTTCGCAAACGCGTACCCGGCCATCGAATTCACCACTAGCGATATCGCAGTCACCGTCACCGCAATGAAGCTGCTGTTCAACAGGTATCGCCCGAGATTCAACCGCGTGAACAGCTCGCCATAATGCGCAAACGTGATTCGCGACGGCAGCAAATGCGGCGGATAAGTACTCGCTTCCCCCGTCGGCATCAGCGACGCCGACAACATCCACAGCATCGGCACCAGCGCGATCAAAGCCCCGATAATGAGCAACGCATATAGAATGATTTGCGCCATCCGACGCCTACCCCGCGCCGACCCACCCCATCCGCGCCCGGAGCTGCGCGGCGTCTCACCGCTCATAGCCCGCCCGGAGCCTCCCGCCGGCCCGCCCACAGCCGCCCGCCGGTAGTTTTTATTTTCAGTCCTCCCCATTACACGTGCTCCTTCTGCAACCGAAACTGTATCAAAGTCGCAACCAGAATCACGACGAATAGAACGAACGCGATGGAGGCAGCGTACCCCATCCGCCACCACCTGAATCCCTCCTCGTACATCATCAGCACCACGCTCGTCGTCGCCCGCAACGGCCCGCCCTGCGTCATGACGTACGGCTCCGAGAACAGCTGGAAGTACCCGATCATCGTGATCACGCCGACGAACAACAGCGTCGGTCCCAATAGCGGCAGCGTGACGTTGAAGAAACGCCGGAACGGCCCCGCGCCGTCGATCTCCGCCGCGTCGTAGAGATCCTGCGGAATCGCCTGCAGTCCGGCGATGAAGATCAGCATGTTGTAGCCGAACTGCTTCCACACCGCGAGCAAGATGATGGCGGGCATCGCCCAGTGTGGATCACCCAGCCAGTCGATCGGCCCGATCCCGATGTGGCCCAGCGCGTAGTTGAGCAGACCGTACTTGGTGTGATACAGGTACCGCCAGACGGTCGCCACCGCGACCAGCGTCGTCACAAACGGCGTGAAGTAAATCGTCCTGAAGAAGCTCTTGAACCGGACCAGCTTCGCGTTCAGCAACAACGCCGTCGCCAGCGACACCGCGATCGTCAACGGCCCGCCGACCAGCGCGAAGTAGAACGTGTTGCGCAGCGCCTGCCAGAACTCCGGCGTGTGCAGGAGCTTGGTGTAATTCGAGAGCCCGACGAACCGCGTCGTCGACGGATTGGCGATGGCATAGATGTCGAAGTCGGTGACGCTCAGTACCAGCGACGCCAGCACCGGCAGGAAGAAGAAAACGAAGATCAGCGCCAGGGCCGGCAGCAGAAACAGCCACGCTGCCTTTCCCACATCTCCCGGCGCCTGCGCTTTCACTTCTGCGCCGCCTGGGCGAGGAGATACCGCCGCTTCTCGAGCATCGCGTTCACATCCTGGTCGAGCGACGCGAGAGTCTGATCAACCGTCTTCACCCCGCGTATAGCCTGCTCCCCGTGCTCGAAAATCGTCGTCGCGATCTCCTCCCATTCCGGGACCTGCGGGGTCGGCACCACTCGCTCCAGCTGCTCGCGAAACGCGCGCGCGTACTTGTTGTTCGCCAGTGCCGTATCGGCCCACGCCGACTTCCTCGGCGGCAGATCGCCGGTGAGATGGTAGAACTCCGTTTGCACCGACGGCTGCGAGAGGTATTCCATCAGGACCCAGGCTTCCTTCTTGTGCTTCGATGCAACGAAGAGCGACAGGCTCGATCCGCCCGCGAGCGACACCCCGGGCCCGTTCGGACCGGGAATCGGCGCCGTCATCCAGTTCGGCTGCGTCGCGGCGTTGAGGCGGTTCTTCATCTCGCCGATCAGCCAGGGGCCCGAGATGAACATCGCGATGTTGCCGCGCTCGAACTCCTGAAACAGGTTCGATACCTGCGCGGTCGAGACGGGCGATGCCAGACCCTGACGGTAGATGCTCATGTAGAAGTCGAACCCGCGGCGGAACTCCGGCTGCTCGAATGCGCCATAGCGGCCGGCGTCGCGCAGAATCGGCGAGCCGACGTTCAGCGCGAAGATCACCGGCTGCGGCCACTCGTTGGTCGGCATCAGCAACGGAAACTGGTTGGGCGCCATCTGCTGCTTGATCTTTTTCATCGCCGCGACCCAGTCGGTCCACGTCGTCGGGAACTCGCGGTAGCCAGCTTTCGCGAGCAAATCGGTACGGTAGAAGATCAGCCGAGTGTCTACGTACCACGGAATCCCGAAGGTTTTTCCGTCGACGACGTTGGTCTTCCAGATGCCGTCGAAGAAATCTTCGCGCCTGACGACGCTCGAGCTCGATGCCAGACTGTCGAGCGGCACCAGCGCATCGAGCGCCACGAATTCCGGAACCCATGTATTTCCCAGCATCGCGATGTCGGGCGTCGCTTCGCCGACGTAGGCGGTGAGCAGCTTCTCATGCGCCGCGGTCCACGGGATCTGCTGGACATCGACGCTGATCTCCGGGTGCAGCTTCTCGAACGCGGGCATAAGCTGCGACAGCACTTCGCCCTCGCGCCCCATCGCCCAAATCCTTAGTGTCGTCCTGTCGCCCGCCGACGCACTCGAGCAGCCGAGGGCCGCTGCGGCAAGCAGAGCCGCAGACCTCCAGCTTCGCTGGATTTTCGCTGGACGGCGCGTTGTACTTCTCACTATGCTAGAGGTATCTCACGGAGGAGACCGTCATGAATCTGTCTTGTAAGACAATACTACTTGCTACACTCGCGTCGGCTCTGGCATGCAGCGACAGCACCGGACCCAAAACTGTAGAGGCACAATTCGTACTGCACGACATCGGCGGAAGGTTGTTGCCAACTTATCCCGCGGCTACTCCCGGACTGACGCCGACCATTCTGGATGGCACCGTCACTCTCTATTCGTCCGGGCAGGCAACTATCTTCGAGCACCGCACCGAATGGAATGGAGTCGATGCGACTTACACCACTCCATATACGTACAAGATCCGGAACAACGTCGTCGAGTTTGCGCCCCTGACGCCTTGCCCGCCGGCAGCCATCTGCGCCGGGCCACCCGCTGGAACGCTATCCCTCACCCTCGGTCGCATGAGCCTCAATATGGGCGGCGCGGAGTTCCCGATCATCTACAACTACGATCGTGTCGTATCCCTTTAGTCCGACACGCTGCCACATTCGAGCACTTCTCGCACTAGCGGTCCTTGCCTGCACCGGACCGAGCGAGCCAGGCGCTTTCTCGGCCCGCTTCGAGCTGACCGACGTCGACGGATTTCCTTTGCCTGTCACCGCACCACCGGGCGTAGCCACGCCCGGTACCGTCATCTCCGGCTCCATCGCCCTCGACCAGCTTGGCGGTGCGATCACCGCTGAGGATCGCGTCGATCCGTCCGGCAATCCGATCAACATCCGCACCGGCTATCGCTACGTCATCAAAGGCTCGAACATCGAGCTTCAGTACGCCTTCCCTTGCGATTGCAAGGCCGTGCCGACGGCTACGATTGTCGATAACGGTTTTAACCTGCAGCTGATTTACGGTCCCGAATACACCTTCCACATCTACAACTATCGGCGGTTGGCGCAGAACTGACCTCGGCAATCAGTTGCCGAGCCAGCCGCCGGTAAACCCCGCCTTCTTCAGTCCCGCGACGATGTACGGATTTCTCCGCATCGTCCGCCAGATCAAATCGCTTCTGTAATTCTCGATCATCGCGATGATTGGACCCTGATCGATCCCCAGATAATCAGTATCGAACCAGCCGAGCCCGGGCGTAATGCGGCCGTATTTCGAGGTTCCCGTCACCAGCGTCGGATTGAAATCATCGACGAAGCCGTAAGTCGAAAAAAGATTGTCCCCGTATTTCTCGCGCATCGCGATCAGCGCCGGGACCGCGATCTCCGGCGCGAACGGCACCGACCCGCCCGCAGCGGTCGGGGCAATCGTTCCGTCATCGACGATCTCGTCGGCCGCAGCGCCGCGCGCGCGGTACGTAAAGAATTGCCGCGTACGGCCGTTGATAACGAACGTCGTGTCGAACGGTCCGTCACCCGCGGTGAGTCCCCACACATTCGGGCCGTATGCCGTCCACTGCCCCGGATTCGCG
>DATFGW010000055.1:0-3989 GCA_035249045.1 Gemmatimonadaceae bacterium
GCGCCAGTAGCTCAGTTGGATAGAGCAACAGCCTTCTAAGCTGTGGGTCGGGGGTTCGACTCCCTCCTGGCGCGCCAAGCGATCGCAAGCGCCGTTAGCTCAATTGGCAGAGCAAATGACTCTTAATCATTAGGTTGTAGGTTCGATTCCTACACGGCGCACTATGGCCCTGACAACTGAGCCCGCCAGCCGCGAAACGAGACGGCCACTTAACCGGTGGCCGTTTTCGTTTGCGGGATCCCGCCTCAATCCCTGGCGTGGGCTCGATGGCCTGCCGCGCGAAGTGTGGCTGTTGTTCGCCACCAACTTGATCAATCGGGCCGGCATGATGGTGCTGCCGTTCCTGATCGTGTACCTGACCCGTGAGCTGCACTTCACTCCCGGCCAAGCAGGCCTCGCCTTCGCTCTGTACGGCGGCGCTGCGATCTTCGCGGGCCCGATTGGTGGCCGGCTGAGTGACAGCATCGGAGCGCTTCCGGTGATGCGCGCATCGCTCATGCTCTCGGGCAGCGTGGTGATGTTCTTCCCGTTCGCTCACAGCGTTGGCGCTGTTTACGCCGTAACAGCGCTGTGGGCGGCGTGCGCGGAGTTGTTCAGGCCAGCGAGCCTCGCCGCGCTTACGCACGTCGTGCAGCCCAGCCAGCGCAAGGCCGCCTACGCGCTGAATCGCCTGGCGATCAACCTTGGCATGAGCATCGGCCCGGCGCTCGGCGGGTTTCTGGCCGCGGTGTCATTTCGCTCGATGTTCGTGGTCGACGCGCTCACAACTCTCACCGCCGGCGTCGTGCTCATTGCAGCACGGTGGCGGCCGACTGCCACTGCGGAGCGCGACACAGCGGAGACCGAAGTCACTTCAGCACTGGCGCGACTGCGGGGCAACTCGCGTCTTGCCGTGTTTCTCGCTGCGACGTTCCTCGTGTCGGTCGTATTCTACCAGCACGAGTCAGCATTGCCGCTTTACATGGTGCAGTACCTGAGCCTCTCGCCGGCGTTCTACGGCAGCTTGTTTACCATCAACACGCTCATGATCGTCGCGCTCGAAGTCCCGATCAACCGCGCCACGGCCGAATGGCCACACGCGTGGGCGCTCGTCGCAGGATGCATGCTGTTCGCGCTCGGGTTTGGAGGGTTGGGCATCGTCTCGTCGGCGTCCGGCCTCCTTTTCACCACCATCGTCTGGACCTTCGGCGAGATGATGCTATTTCCCGCGATGGCAGCGCACCTCGGCGACATCGCGCCCGAGGCCCAGCGCGGCGCCTACATGGGAGCCTACAGTATGTCGCTCAGTCTGGCTCTGACTGTCGGACCGTGGCTCGGAACCCAGCTTCTTTCGCGCTTCGGCCCAGCAGTCGTCTGGTATTTCATGTTCGTGCTGGGGGCGCTGGCCGCTGCGCTGATGGGGTTTGCAGCGCCCCACCGCCGAATGGTCCGCGCACCAGCCGCCGCTGGATCTTAGCGACGATCATCTCGATCGCTACCGCGTTGTGGCCGCCGCGCGGAACGATGACATCCGCGTACCGCTTGCTCGGCTCGACGAACTCGAGATGCATCGGCTGCACAGTGGAGAGGTATTGCTCAATGACATCGTCGAGTGGCCGGCCGCGGGTTCTGGTGTCACGCTCGATGCGTCTGATCAATCGGATGTCGGCATCGGCGTCGACGAAGACCTTCACGTCACACAAATCCCGCACGCGAGCATCGACGAACAACAGAATTCCATCGATCACCACCACGTCGGCCGGCTCGACATGGGTGTGCTCCGCGCGCCGCAGGTGCGTGACGAAATCGTACTCCGGTTTCTCGATGGGCTGGCGATTGCTGAGCGCGGTCAGGTGCTCGCAGAGCAGATCGTAATCGAAGGCGTCGGGATGGTCCCAGTTCAGTTTCCTGCGTTCATCGAAGGTAAGCGCGGGAAAATTCTTGTAGTACGCGTCCATGTCGATGAAAACCACCGACGATGTCGTGAGCAGCTCGGCGACATTTGTTGCAACTGTGGACTTGCCGGATCCCGAGCCTCCGGCGATTCCGATCATCAGCGGCTTTGTCATTGTGATGCAAGCTATCGATGAGTTGCATGGAACGCATTATGCCCGACTAACAACTGACTCGAACAGCGGCAGTGCAATAGGATGAAAACGCGTTTGATACTCTTTGCGTCGATGCTGATCGCCCTCGGTGCGTGCAACGGATTCAGGCATGGCGACCCCAACGCGGCGACCGGTCCTACGACTCTCCAGGTGGATAACCAGGGCTTCGTCGACATGACGATTTATGCTTTGCGCAGCTCACAGCGCATTCGTCTCGGCACCGCAGTCGGAAACCGTAAGACCGACCTCACCATCCCGCCGGCGTTGCTGAGCGGATTGACGACGCTGCGCTTTATAGCCGATCCAATCGGTGGCAGCAGACCATCGGTGAGCCAGGAGATTACGGTTCAACCGGGCGACACGGTCGGACTGATAATACCGCCGGTGTAGGATCTCTCAGCTCAATGCACCGGGCGCTGCGATGACAGCGAGCGCTCCCGGCACACAGGCGAGCTCAACGTGCCGGTCGCGCGCCACGCGGAGCTCGCCGTCCACCTCCATAGTCGGCGCCGTTTCGAACACAAGATCGAGCCGCGGTGTGGTGGTCGCGACCACTCCACGCATACCGATGTGCTTGCCACGCAGCGCCGCGGCGAACAGTCGCACCCGGTTGATGGCGTTGGTGTCCGCGATGAAGCACACATCGAGATGGCCATCGGTCACCGATGCGCGAGGGGCGATCTGGAAAGCGCCGCCGAGAGATTTTCCGTTGGAGGCGGTGACCATGAGCATGCGAGCTCCATTGGTCCCGGCAATTCCGGTACTCGAGATCTCGATTCCCCGGTAGCCAAAGAGCTGACGCAGCGCCGAGTAGATGTAGACGGCGTCGCCTTTGAGAAGTTTTACCTGGTTGCTTGCCTCGAGCACCGAGGCATCGAAGCCGAAGCCGCAGCTGTTGAGGAAATGCAAACCGTCGACGCGCCCGACGTCGATCCGGGCGGCGGCCCCGCGCGAAACGAGATCAGCGATCCATTCGACCGGCTTATCGGAGACGCCGATCGTTTTTGCGAAGTCGTTACCGGTGCCCGAAGGGACGGCGGTGAGGCGGCAGGAGCTCTTGAGGCCGACTATGGTGTTGGCGATTCGGCTACAGGTGCCGTCGCCTCCGACCGCAACGATGGTTGTGAAACCTTCAGCTATCGCTCGCTGGGCAAGTCGCTCCTCTTCGCCGGGCGCCGTGGTGTAGAAAACGTTGCTGACACCGGCGCGGTTTCGGAATGCGGCCTCGATGGCGGGGAACCTAGATCGGTTGCGCCCGCGGCCGGCGGCCGGGTTGATGATGAGGCAGATGCGGGGTGAAACCGAGCCGGTCAGGGATGAGCTCCGCGGAATTTTTGCGGATGTCTTAACATCTTTTTTTGCCGTTCGTCAGACGTTGTCCCCGCCGGAAAAAAAGTGAGAGGGCAGGGGGTTGAAGTAGGTGTCTGTCCGCGCTAGTTTGCGAATCCCCTTCCGACTGGCGAGTCAGCCTGCTCAGGAAGCGCGGGTCAGCTTCGAACGCCAGAACAATTTGCTTCGAAACACTTGACGAATGAACCGATCCGGTTTATTCTTCAAGGCTGCTGCGGAAAATGCAGCAAACGCTGTTTGAAAATCGAAATTGAGATCGATGGATGTGCGAGGCGAGGTCTATGATCCGGGACTGGTTCAGTATCCCGGGGAGACTTCAAAACCTGAAACATTCAAAGTGATTCCGGACGTGGAAGTCGAGAGACTTACGTCTGGAGACGACCGCGTTCGGGAGAGCAATCAAATCTTCAAACTATTGGAGAGTTTGATCCTGGCTCAGGACGAACGCTGGCGGCGTGCTTAACACATGCAAGTCAAGGGGGCCCAGCAATGGGCAACCGGCGAACGGGTGCGTAACACGTGAGCAACCTACCGAACTGTGGGGGATAGCCG
>DATFGW010000056.1:0-2323 GCA_035249045.1 Gemmatimonadaceae bacterium
GCGAATCGCCGAGCCGGTGTACTCGAGAACGTGCCCGGTGGCGCCGCCGATCCCGATCCGCGCGATTACGGCGAGGATGATGTCTTTCGCCGTTACTCCGCGCGGCAGCACGCCGTCGATGCGGATCTCCATGTTGCGCGGCTTGCGCTGGAGCAGCGTCTGGGTGGCGAGGACGTAGCCGACTTCCGATGTGCCGATGCCAAACGCCAGCGCGCCGAACGCGCCGTGGGTGCTGGTATGGCTGTCGCCGCAGACAATCGTCATCCCCGGTTGAGTGAGACCCTGCTCGGGACCGATGACGTGAACGATTCCCTGGCGGCTATCGTCCAGCCCAAACAATCGCACGCCGAACTCCTCGCAATTTTTCTCGAGCTGCGCGAGCTGCGTCACTGCCTGGGAGTCGAGAACCTGGAGACGACCCGCCGAGCGCGGAGTGGTCGGCGTCGAGTGATCCATGGTCGCCAGGGTGAGATCCGGACGCCGCACCCGCACCCCCCGACTGCGCAGCTCGGCGAACGCCTGCGGCGACGTCACCTCGTGGACGAGATGAAGATCGACGTAGAGAACCGCCGGCGTCGCGGGCGTCTCGGGGCGGACAGTGTGATCGTCCCAGATTTTTTCGAAGAGCGTTTGCCTTTGTTCCATTCTTTGGATTTACGGAAGACTACCAGCTAGTGGCTGTCGGCGGAGCGGCAGGCAGCACCGAGCGGGGGTTGAAAAAAAAGCGGCCCTTTTCGAGGGCCGCCCTGTTTCCGGTAGTAAGCTTTACGCGTGCGCCGGCGGACCGCCTCTCGGGGGAAGAGTCAGAATAAGGTAAATCGCGAGGTTCGGAAGTCGGAGCTGCATTCAGGTGGCAATGTATTTCGAATTTGCTGAGAGGTCAACTTTGGACCGTTGATCCCGTTCCACCAGAACCTTCGCAACTGCATCGAGCGAGCTGCCAACCGCTTCGAGCGCTACTCCAATGTGATAAATCAGATCCGCCGCCTCTTCGGCAGCACGCGACGGATCCTCGTCGGCGCATGCGGCGATCAGCTCCGCACTCTCCTCGCCGATCTTCTTGAGGCGGAGATTGCGGTCGCGAAGCAGCCGGCGGGTATAGCTCGTCCCGACATCGGGCTCCGCTGCTCTCCGCGAGATCGTCTCCGCCAGCTTCGACCAGATGTTGGGCACTCCTTCCGTATCGAAGCATGACACCGCACCAGTGTGACAGGCGGGGCCGGCGGAGACGACCCGCGCCAGCACTGTGTCCCCGTCGCAATCGGGCGTCAGTGAAACCACCTTCTGCACGTTGCCGCTCGTTGCACCCTTCCGCCACAGCCCCCGCGTCCGCGAGCGATAATGCATCTCGCCACTCTCGATGGTGCGCTCCAGCGCTTCCCTGTCGGCATTTGCCACCATCAGCACTCTTCCGGTCGCTGCATCCTGCGTCACGACGACCACCGTCCCCTGCCCGCTGGCGTTGTCAAAACGTACCGCGTCGAGATTCAGCGGCGCGCTCATGTTGCCACCGCCGAATACGCCGCGCTCGCTGGTGCAAGAATTTCTCGCACCGCCACAGCGAGATTTGCGTTGGTGGCGATGGCGTCACCGCCGAACGGCGTTACCGTCCCCTGCCAGTCCGTGAAGACGCCACCCGCCTCGGTGATGATCGGAACCAGAGCAGCGCAGTCCCATTCAGACATGACATCATCGACCATGATCTCAGCGCGCCCTGTCGCGACGAGCAGATAACCGTAGCAATCTCCCCACGTTCGCATCGTTCGAACAGAATTCTGGAGCCGCAGCCAGCGCTCGCGCCGCGCCGCATCGCGTACGAACCGCGCGTCGCTGGTGAGCAGTCGCGCCTGATCCACTTTCGCGACCGTTGACACTGCAGCGCGTGAGCCGTTCCACCAACATCCCTCGCCGAGCGCAGCAACAGCGAGCTCATCGAGCGCAGGGAAATACGCCGCCCCAGCGATCACGTCGTCTCCCTCGACGACGGCAACCAGCGTCCCCCACAGCGGCACCGATTGCAGAAAAGTGTAAGTGCCGTCGATGGGGTCCAGCAGCCACCGTCGCGAGGCATCAGCGCGCACCGACGGCAGCTCCTCCCCGACGATGCCGTCGTTGGGAAACCGCCGCTCGATCCACTCGCGGGCCGTCCGCTCGGCGTTGACGTCGGCGATACTCACCGGCGATCCGTCGCTCTTGGTGCGGGTCTCTGGATCGTGACCGTAGTATCCCTTCGCAATGTCACCGGCGACGCGGGCGACTTCCGCCACCGCTTCCATGTAAACGCCGATCTCCTTCATGCTGCCACCCTCACCCGAATTTGCGC
>DATFGW010000057.1:0-53845 GCA_035249045.1 Gemmatimonadaceae bacterium
CGCGGAGTTGAATTCATCGACGCGCCAGTGAGCGGCGGGACGACGGCCGCGAGGTCCGGGACTCTCACTGTCATGTGGGGCGGTGAGGTCACGGTTTTCGACCGGGTGAGAGAGGTCATCGAGGCCTTTGGCAAGAAGATCATTCATGCCGGGCCGGTTGGAGCAGGAGACGCGCTCAAAGCGGTGAACAACGCGCTGCTCGCCGTGCACATTTTGTCGACGGCCGAAGGACTCGCTGTTCTCGTCAAGGCAGGCGTCGATCCGAAGGTCGCCCTCGACGTCATCAATGCCTCGAGTGGGCGGTCAAATAGCTCGGAGAATCTGATTCCCCAGCGAGTGCTGACGAGGGCTTTCCCACGAACGTTTCGTCTTGCGCTCCTCGACAAGGACATCGGAATAGCGTCAGTGCTGGCAGAGGATCTTGGTGTGAGCACACCGATCATCTCGCTGACGGCGGAGCGCTTTCATTCTGCCCGTGAGATTCTCGGCGAGGACGTCGATCACGTCGAAGCCGTCAAGATCATAGAACAGGAGAACGGCGTCGAGATAAAGTGACGCCGTGGCAACGCAGTTATCCGCGGCGTTCGAGCGCGGCGCGATCGACATCCGCGATTCGCTGCGCGGCGAGTCGGGGGTCGATCTCCGGCGCGACTTCATCGTCGGAGAGATCGGCAGTCCAGCGGGCACGCTCTACGACAGCCTCGCCGTTCGGGACAAGCTGCCCGAACTCGATCTCCGCTCGCCGACAGAAACGCTCCTGACGCGCCCGGTCTTCCATCTCGATGGGGAATCCGAGCAGGTGGAGTCTCGCGTGCATCGCCTCGTGCAAAATGGTTGCTGCAACTTCCGCATCGCTGAATTGCTGGTTTACGGTGAAGGTCAGCTCCACCAGACACGCGCGCTGCTCGTGAAAGTAGGCGCCGCGGCAGGCGAATCGCTGCACGACGATGCCGGCGAAATTGCGGCGCAGATGGCGAAAGTGCCACGGCACGTATTGCTCGATGAGCGCGAGCGAGCGCTGGAGGCGCGCGATCACGTCGCCGGTATCGATGTCCGGGCGGGTGTTGTTGACGACGATCGGGATTCCAGCAACCACGTGTCGGCTCACCCGTGCCGCATCGCGAGATCCGAATAGCGCCTTGAGGATTTCGAGCATGGTCAAAGATATCGCTGCGAACACGCCTGATCTCTTCAAATGGTGTCGCCGTTCAAGCATATTTGTGCCCAATGGCCACGAAATCAACGACGGTGCTGGATGCCCGGGCCGTCGAGCGTACCCTGAAGCGGATGTCAGTCGAGATCGTCGAGCTCAATGGAGGCACGGACGATCTGGTGATCGTTGGAATCCAGCGTCGCGGAGTTCAGCTCGCCGACCGGCTGGTCAAGATGATCGAGGGCGGGGAAGGCGTCACGGTGCCCGAAGGCTCGCTCGACATCACCCTTTATCGCGACGATCTGCAGACTGTCGGCCCGCGTCCCGTCGTCGGACCGACCAACCTGCCCTGGGAGCTCGACGGAAAACACGTTGTCATCGTCGATGACGTGCTCTACACCGGGCGCACTGTGCGCGCTGCCCTCGACGAGCTCGCGGATTTCGGCAGACCGGCGTCGATCTCCCTGGCGGTTCTGATCGACCGTGGCGGCCGGGAGTTGCCGATCCACGCCGACGTGGTCGGAAAAAAGGTCGAAGTGGCCGACGACGAGCGTGTCGACGTGCTCGTCGCCGAGCTCGATGAGCGAACGGAGGTCGTCATCGTACCGAAGTCGGCGGCGTGACGGGAACGCTGGGCAAGGATCTGCTCGGCCTGGAGTCGCTGACCGGCGACCAGATTCGACTCATTCTCGATACCGCCGAACCGTTCAAGGAAATCAGCGAGCGCGCCATCAAGAAAGTACCGGCGCTGCGTGGCTCGACAATCGTCAATCTCTTCTTCGAGAACTCGACCCGCACCAGGATTTCGTTCGAGTTCGCGGAGAAGCGACTCTCGGCCGATACGGTGAACGTGTCGTCGACGGGATCCAGCGTGTCGAAGGGCGAGACGCTGGTGGACACGGCGCGGAACCTCGAGGCGATGCGGATCGACATGGTCGTGATCAGGCACTCGGCATCGGGTGCGGCGCACTTCCTCGCCGAGCGCATCCAGTCGAACGTCATCAACGCCGGCGACGGCACCCACGAGCATCCGACCCAGGGACTTCTCGATCTCCTGACGCTACGTGACAACCTCGGCGACCTGCGCGGCCGCCGCGTTTGCATCTGCGGCGACATTCTTCACTCGCGCGTGGCGCGGTCCAACATCTGGGGACTCACCAAACTCGGCGCCGAAGTCGCGGTCTGCGGCCCACGATCGCTGCTCCCCAACGCGATCGACGAGTTCGGTGTACAGATCTTCGATCGTGTCGAAGAAGCAATCGAGTGGGCGGAAGCGCTCAACGTATTGCGGCTACAATTCGAGCGCATGACCGCCGGGTATATCCCTTCGGCACGCGAGTACAACCGCGTGTTCGGGATCTCTCGCGAGCGACTCGATCGGGCGCCACGCGATATTCTGATTCTTCACCCGGGTCCGATGAATCGCGGCGTGGAGATCGATTCCGACGTCGCGGACGGTCCGCACAGCGTGATTCTGGATCAGGTCACCAACGGCGTGGCGGTTCGAATGGCGGTGCTGTATCTGCTCGCCGGCGGGAAGCCCGAGCTGGCCGAAGCGGCCAAGGGCGGCGCCGGACGGGGACGGGAGGAGCGGGAGTGAAGCCGATTCTCCTGCGGGGCGGTACTCTTCTCGATCCTTCGTCGAAGCTCCACGAGCGTGGCGACCTGCTGGTGCGCGACGGCAAGATAGAGTCGGTGGGCGGGAAGATCGCGGCCGGCGACGACGTCGAGGTCATCGATTGCTCGGGGCTGACGGTGTCGCCTGGATTCATCGACGTCCACTGTCATCTGCGTGAGCCCGGCCGCGAGGATGTGGAGACGATCGCGACGGGCGCGCGCGCGGCAGCGGCCGGCGGATTTACCGCCGTATGTGCGATGCCAAATACCGACCCGGTCACCGACAATCAGGCGGCAGTGGGATTCATCCTGCGGCAGGGGCAGCGCGCGGCGGCGGCGCGGGTGTATCCGATCGGAGCGATATCCGTAGGCCAGCAGGGAAAGGTTTTGGCGGAATTTGGCGAGATGGTCGGCGCGGGCGCGGTCGCCGTCAGCGACGATGGAAAGCCCGTCGCCAGCGCTCAGCTGATGCGAACCGCCCTCGAGTACGCGCGGACGTTTCGAATTCCGGTCATCGATCACTGCGAGGAGCCGACGCTTTCCGCGGGCGGCGCGATGAACGAGGGAATCGTCAGCGCGAAGCTGGGTCTCAAAGGGATTCCCGCGGAGGCCGAGGAGATAATGGTGATCCGCGACATCCTCCTCGCGAGACTGACGGGCGGCCATGCTCATCTCGCGCACATGAGCACTCGTGGATCGGTCGAGCTGATTCGCTGGGGGAAGGAACGCGGAATCAACGTCACCGCCGAAGTATGTCCGCACCACCTGTCGTTGACTGAAGAGCGTGTCCGCGGCTACGACACCAACGCGAAAATGAATCCGCCGCTACGCACTGCCGCCGACGTCGAAGCGCTGCGCGAAGCGGTGAAGGATGGAACCATCGACCTGATCGCGACCGATCACGCGCCGCACCACTACGACGAGAAGGAACGCGAATTCGCCGACGCGCCGAACGGAATAGTGGGGCTCGAGACGGCGCTCGGAGTCAGCGTCACGCATCTCGTGGAGCCGGGCATCCTGAGCTACGGTGACCTTGTCGAGCGGATGTCGTGCACTCCAGCCAGGCTGTTCAATCTTCCCGGTGGAACCTTGAAACGCGGTGCCGCGGCTGACATCACGGTGTTTGATGCGAAAGCGCGCTGGAAGGTCGACGCCTCGCAGTTCCTGTCCAAGGGTCGCAACAGCCCGTACGACGGAATGTCCCTCGTTGGACGCGCGGCTTGTACTATTGTGGCAGGGTCGGTCGTCTATCGATCGGGGGTTCCCGCCCGCGGCCGGGACCAGACGAACCGAGCAGAGGGGATGAAGTAGATGGCTGAGAGAGAGCCGGTCTCACTGGACGCGCTCAACGGCCTCCTCAAGGAGCGCCAGAGATACGAGGAGTGGCTTGCTGCGCTGGAGGAGAAGCGCGCGAACACTTCGGATTCCGTATATGAGCGCGTGCGGGGCGACTATCAGACGCGCCTTCGCGAGGTGTCCGGAAAGCTGGCGGAGCGCGCTGGCGAGCTTCGTCAGACGATCGATTCGCTGACCGTACGCCTCGACGAAATCTCTCGGCAGGAGCTCCAGCAGCGTGAAGCGCGCCAGGAGGCGGAGCTGCGGGCGGCTGTCGGCGAGTATACCGACAAGCAGTGGAAGGAGATCGGGGGAGCCTGGGACAAGGAGCTGTCGCGGCTTTCGAAGGAAAAGACTGCGCTCGATACCCAGCTCACCGAGCTGAACCGGATCTTCGCCCTCAGCATGAAGGAGAAGCAGGCGGAAGCGATCGCCCACAGTCGTCCCGGCAGCGAGGACGGCGTTGGACGTGCGCCGATCTCACCAGTTATCCCGAGACCCGCCATCCCAGAGCCGCCGACGCTGAATCCACCGTCCCGGATAGACCAGGCCGCATCGCGCTCGCAACCGACTACGCCGAGCTCGCCGCAGACGCGGTCGCCGTTCGATCAGTTCCCCGTTCTGCGCCCAGGCGGCGCTCCCGGAACTCCGCCGTCGACGGCAGCGGTCGCTACCCCGCCATCGGTGCCCAAGAGCGGCGGCAGCCAGGACCCGAGGTCAGAGCAGCACAAGACGCTAAAATGTCCGGAGTGTGGCGCGGCGAACTACCCGACGGAATGGTATTGCGAACGCTGTGGCGGAGAGCTCGCCACGATGTAAAAAAGGCGCCGAGGGGCGCCTTTTTGTCGTATGCGCCGTCATGCGACGCCTTTTACTTCGATGCCTTCGCGAGCTGGCTCTTATGGCGGGCAGCCGCGTTGCGGTGGATCAGTCCTTTGCGTGCCGCGCGATCGAGGAGCTTGACAGCGGCGCGCTTCTCTTCAGCGGTACCGGATGACGCCCGCTTGAGGGCGGTGCGCAGCGCGGATTTCTGGGCGCGGTTGCGGATGGCGGCTGCGCGTGACTTCCGCATGTGCTTTTTCGCTGAAGCAAGATTTGGCACTAACTGAATCTCCGGGACGTGTGCTGGTGTGGTGTAGCCGTGAAATTTGTCTCCTGCAACGGTTTACGTCAAGCCGAGCGGCACCGAAACGCCAATAAAGTGGAGGATGTTTTCCGGCAGCTCCGAGCGCGAACAAACCCGGAGCCGCGTTGCAGAAATCTTCACCCGCTGGTGCCGGGTCGCCGAGCGCAATGCTAACTTCTAGGCGCGCGTCCAAACTTCAACCCGAGCCAATTGGACAAATCGTTTGAGCAGTTCATACTCGTCGCGCCAGTGCTGCTGTTCTCGATGGTCGCGCACGAGTACGCCCACGGCTACGCCGCGCTCAAACAGGGGGATACGACCGCTTACTCGCTCGGCAGACTGACCTGGAATCCGATTCCCCACATCGATCTGTTCATGTCGATAATCCTGCCGATCGTAACCTTCCTCGTACCGCCGCACATTGCGTTCGGCGGCGCGAAGCCGGTCCCGGTGGTGCCGAGGAACTATCGAAACTTCAAGCGGGGGGACATCATCGTCTCGCTCGCCGGAGTCACGACGAATTTCATCATCGCCATCCTCTGCATCCCGCTGATCATCCTGGTCGGCGCGATCGGCCGCTCGGTGCCGGCGCTGTCGCAGAGCGGCGCGCTGCTGCAGGCGATGCTGCTTTACGGAATCCTGATCAATCTTGCGCTCGCAGCGTTCAACCTGATCCCGATTCCACCCCTCGACGGGTCGCATGTATTCAAGTACATCCTGCCTCCCGCGTGGGCCCTCAACTACCAGAGACTCGGCGCACAAGGTTTGCTGATACTTTTCCTGCTCATCATGTTCGGCGCGCCCCTGCTGAATCTGTGGTTTCGGCCGGTGTTCCTGGTCTTCCAGTTCGCATCACGGCTGGTTTTTCCCTTCATCATTCCAAGTCCATGGACGATGTGAGCGGCAGGTCTGAAGGAGCGCTGGGCGTTGCGGATGCCGCGGCGGGTGAAGTCTTCGTCGTCGAGCTGGCCGAATACTCCGGACCGCTCGACTTGCTCCTTACGTTGATTCGCGACGAACAGATCGACATCTACGATATCCCGATCGCCAGAATCGCTGAGCAGTTTCTGGCGCGCATCTCTTCGCTGAAGCTCGACGAGGCAGCCGATTATCTCGAGATGGCGGCGCGGCTGGTGCGGATCAAGGCGCAAATGCTGCTGCCGCGTCGCGAAGGCGAAGATCTGTGGGAGGATCCGCGCGCCGAGCTCGTGAGGCGACTGCTCGAGTACCAGCAAGTACGCGAAGTAGTCGATGTCCTCGAGCGACGGAGCGAAGATCGTCGCGGACGGTTTGCCCGCGCGTACACCCAGCAGGCGGCGCAGATCGCTGTCGCCCGGCCGCTGACGATCTCGCTGCCGGAGCTTCTGTCGGCGGTCGATCGGGTGCTTAGGCTGGCGAAGAAGCCTCACGTCCACGACGTCGTGCCGCGCGCACTGGATGTGGATGGCGCGATCGGAATCGTCCGGGCGCTGCTCGCGATTCGCTCGCGCGCGCAGTGGAAGGACATCTTGCCGCGCAAGGCCGAACCATGGGAAGTGCTCTCGCTCCTTCTCGCGCTGCTGGAGCTCGCAAAGCGCGGCGAGCTGAAGCTCGCCCAACCGCGCGCCTTTGCCGCCTTCGAGATAACTCGTGACTCCTCTAGCGAAGCTGCTTGAAGCGGCGCTCTTCGCGAGCGCAACACCGGTACCCGAAGACGCTCTTCGTCTGATGGCGACGCACGCCGACGACGGCGAGTCAACTCTGGAGTCGGCACTCGCGGAGCTGCGCGATCACTACGATGCCGACGGTCACGGCGTCGAGCTGATCGAGGTCGCCGGCGGCTGGCAGATTTTGACCCGGCCGGAATACACCGAGGCGATTGAGAGAGCGCAGCTGGCGGCGCGACCGCAGCGACTTTCCGCCGCCGCGCTGGAGACCCTGGCTATCATCGCCTATCGCCAGCCGATCGGCAGAGCGGAGATCGAAGAGATCAGAGGCGTCGGCGCCGGTGCAATCCTCAAATCTCTCGCCGAGCGCGGCCTGATCGACATCGTCGGCCGCGGGGAAGGACTCGGCCGGCCGCTTCTGTACGGAACAACGCCGTCTTTTCTCGAGCAATTTGCGTTGCGACATCTCGAGGAGCTGCCGCGCGCCGACGAGCTGGCGATTGCGCTGCGCGCACCGAGGCCCGCCACGCCAACTTCGCCCATACCTGCGACCACCGATAACGGCGAGGCGCCGCCGCGGGCTGATTGATGTCGGCGCCGATGCGGATTCAGCGCGCGCTGGCGCGCGCCGGAGTCGCGTCCCGCCGGGGTGCAGAGGAGCTCGTAGCGGCCGGCCGCGTTCGGATCAATGGCGCGATTGCGCAGACCGGTCAGAGCGTCGATCCCCAGAACGACGCAATCACGGTCGACGGAAAGAAAGTCGGACCTCCGCCCGCATCCGCTTACTGGATCCTGTTGAACAAACCGACCGGGGTCTTGACGACGCGGACCGACCCGGGCGGGCGCCGGACTGTTTTCGATCTGGTCGAGGATCAACCGGGGCTGACCTACGTCGGACGCCTGGACTACATGACTGAAGGCGTGCTGCTCCTCACCACCGACGGCGACGCGGCGCACAAATTGACACATCCCAGCAGCGAAGTTGAGCGTACATATGTCGCAACGGTGCGGGGCGACGGCGCCGAGGCGGCACGGGCGGCAATGAAGGGTGTACAGCTGGAAGATGGCCTGGTGATGCCGAGGGATGTATCGGCGCGTCGGGTCGGTCGCGGGCTGTGGGAGCTCGAGATCGTGATCGCCGAGGGGCGAACGAGGGAGGTACGGCGTGTTTGCGAAGCGCTCGGGCTGGTCGTGGAGCGTCTCGTACGCACGAAATTCGGGCCCGTCAGGCTTGGTTCGCTTGAATCCGGGAAGACGCGGCCGCTGACGGCGCGCGAAAAGGAAATCATATCCGCGCTCGGCAAGAGCGGCGGCAACGGCAGGAAAACAACGAGAGGAGCAAGACGTGAACGCAACCGCCGCTATTGAAACTGATGCTTCGATAGTTCACGAAGTCGTCAACCAGGTTGGCCGCCGCATCGTTGGACAGGAGTATATGGTCGAGCGGCTGCTGATAAGTCTTCTTACCGGCGGACACGTCTTGCTCGAGGGAGTTCCGGGTCTGGCGAAGACTCTTACGGTCCGCACGCTCGCCGAAACCATCAACACTTCGTTCAGCCGTATTCAGTTCACGCCGGATTTGTTGCCCGCCGACGTTGTCGGGACCCAGATCTACGACCAATCGAACGGACGCTTCTCGGTCAAGAAGGGACCAATCTTCGCCAACATCATTCTGGCCGACGAGATCAACCGCGCGCCGGCAAAGGTCCAGGCCGCGCTGCTCGAAGCGATGCAGGAAAAGCAGGTCACGATTGGCGGCACGACCCACATCCTCGAGGAGCCGTTTCTCGTCCTCGCGACCCAAAATCCGATCGAGCAGGAGGGAACGTATCCGTTGCCCGAGGCGCAGGTCGATCGATTCATGCTCAAGCTTCACGTCGGATATCCGTCGCGCGACGAGGAGAAGGAGGTGCTGCGCCGGATGTCGGGCGGAGAGCCGATCCCCGTCGATCGGGTGGCGACCCCAAAGCAGATCCTCGACATGCGGCGCCACATCGCCGAGCTCTACATCGACGAGCGCGTTGTCGACTACATCGTGGAGATCGTGCATGCCACGCGAAATCCAGAGCAGGCCCGGCTCGCGGAGCTCAAGCCGTTGATCGAATTCGGCGCCAGTCCGCGCGCTACGCTGTCGCTCGCGCAAGGCTCGAGGGCGCACGCCTTCCTGCGCGGGCGCACCTTCGTCACTCCAGACGACGTGAAGGCCATAGCCCCTGACGTGTTGCGGCACCGCGTGCTCCGCACCTACGAAGCCGAAGCGGAGGAAGTGACGAGCGACGAGATCGTCGCGCGCATTCTGCAGGCGATACCGGTTCCGTGATCGGAATTTTCCGCGCGCGAGGTCGCAAGAAAGCACCGAAGCGCACTCCCGAGAAGCCGATGGGGGTGCCGCCGGAGATTCTGCGGCAGGTGAAGCTGATCGAGCTCAAGACGCGCGGCCTGGTGAACTCGGTTTTCACCGGCGAGTACCGGTCGGTCTTCAAGGGCCAGGGAATGGAGTTCTCGGAGGTCCGCGAGTATCAACCGGGCGACGAAGTCCGCTCGATCGACTGGAACGTCACCGCACGGATGCGCCGGCCATTCGTCAAGCGCTACATCGAGGAGCGCGAGCTGACGGTAATGCTGGTCGTGGATCTATCCGGCTCAGAGCGTTTCGGAACCGTGCGCCGCTTCAAGAGCGAGCTCGCCAGCGAGCTTGCCGCTGTGCTCGCGATGTCCGCGGTGCGGAATAACGACCGCGTCGGTGTGCTGCTGTTCACCGATCGCATCGAGCACGTCATCCCGCCGCGGAAGGGCCGTCGCCACGTGCTGCGGATCATTCGCGACCTGCTCGCTTTCGAGCCTGTAGGGCGCGGAACGGACATGATCCTGGCGATCGACTATGTCGCGAAAATGCTGAACGAGCACGCGATCGTGTTCATCGTCTCCGATTTTCTCGAGGAGGACATCTCACACCCCTTGAAGCTCCTCGCGCAGCGACACGACGTCGTCGCGGTAACCGTCGAGGATCCGAGCGAGCGCGACTTGCCGGACATCGGCATCGCGCGGCTCATCGACCCCGAGACAGGCGATACTTTCGAGGTGGATACGAGCAGTCCCGCGGTGAGACAATCGTACTCGCAGCGCGTCCTGGCCGAGCGCGAGAACCGCAAGCATCTGCTGCGGCGGCTGGCGATCGACGAGGTTGCGGTGCGCACCGAAGGCGGCGTCGTCGAGCCCTTGCTCCGCTTTTTCCGCGCACGCGAGACCCGGGCACGTCGCCGGTGAGCTTTCTCGGCCTCCTGTTCCTCGTCTTGCAGGGAATCGCGGCGCCGGCGGTGCAACAGGCCCCCGCGGATCTGCAGGTCCAGATGGGATACCGAGTATCGCCGGACACTGTACTCATTGGACAGCCGTTCAACCTGTTCATCAAGGTTCTCGCCCCGAAAGGCGTACGATTCGAATTTCCGGCCGGCCCGGATACGACCTCCCAGAATGGCGTGCGCCCCATCGAGTTGCGCGGAGAAAAAATCGTCAGCATGCTCGGCGATACGGCTGTCGCGCTCTACCATCTCGTCGCCTGGGACATTGGCACCCAGCCGCTTCGCTTTCCCGACGTTCGAGTAACCTTTCAGGGCCAGGAGAGGCGGCCCGCACTCGGTGGCGCGTACGTCTTCGTCAAATCGGTGTTGCCCGCGGATACTTCGTTGCGCGTGCCGAAGCCCGCCCGACCGCTGATCGTGCTGGCGGTTTTCAACTGGCTGCTCTGGCTCGCGATCCTCGCGGCAGTGATCGCCGCGGTGCTGCTGTGGTGGGCATGGCGGCGCTATCGCAACCGGCCCAAGCCGCCCATCGATCCCTATGTGAAAGCGCAGCAGGAATTCGCGAAGATCGAGTCGCGAAAACTTCTCGACAGCGGCAACGCCGGCGAGTATTTCGTCGCGATGGTCGATGTCGTACGCGACTACCTCGCGGCGAGAGTGCCCGGTGTACGCCGGTCCGACACGACACACGAGCTCCTAAACGCCATGCAGCCCCGCGACGGCGTGGAGAGCCAGCTGCCGCGCTGGTTGGCCGAAGCAGACCTCGTGAAGTTCGCGCGTGGCGATATCGGGGCAGTCGACGCGGCCGCGGGCGGCAACTCGATGAAGGAGATCGTTGATCACGTCGAAGCCCGCCTGAATCCGGAGTCAGCCCCGGGGAAGAGACTGGCAGCCGCGACCAGGGAGCGTGCGGCGTGAAGATCTTTGGACTGTTCGAGCTGTACACGCCCGAAGCGCTGTGGCTGCTGCTGCTGTTGCCTGCGTGGTGGATCTGGCGTTCCCTGCGCCGGAAGGACGCAATCGTGTTCTCACGCACGGCGGTACTGGCGAGCGGCCCTCACATCGGCGGCTGGGTTCCCACGGCGATCTTCGTTCTGCGAAACATCGCGCTCGCATCGTTCATCATCGCCCTGGCGCGTCCACGGTCGGGCGCCCACACCGAGACCCAGACCAGCGAAGGCATCAACATCGTGCTGGCGATCGATCTCTCGAGCTCGATGCTGGCTCTCGATTTCCGTCCCGCGAATCGAATCGAAGTCGCGAAGGACAAGGTCAAGCAGTTCATCGCCCGTCGCACTTCGGATCGGATCGGTATCGTCGCGTTCGCGGGCGAAGCGCTGACGCAGGTCCCGTTGACGACCGACTATCCAGTGGTGATGCAGGCGGTGTCGAACCTGCAGGCCGGCCAGCTGGAGGACGGGACCGCCATCGGAACGGCGATCGCCACCGCCGCGAACCGACTCCGCGACGCGCCCGGCAAGTCGCGGGTGCTGATCCTGCTGACCGACGGTGTCAACAATCGCGGCAGCATCGAGCCGCTCGTCGCTGCCAAGGCGGCGACAGCGTATGGCATCAAGATCTATGGTATCGGAGTGGGCAGCGTCGGCATGGCGCCTGTTCCGGTGGGCAGGAACGCCGCCGGCGGGCTGCGGTACGAGTACCAGCCCGTCGAGATTGACGAGGCGCTGCTCAGCAACATCGCGCGTATGACCGGCGGCCGCTATTTCAGGGCGCGCGATGCGGCGGCGCTGCAGAACATTTATGCCGTGATCGATCGGATGGAGCGCGCGCCAGTGCACTCGAGCACGGTCGTTCGATACCGCGAGCTCTATCGCTGGCCGCTGGCGCTTGGTCTCGTCGCGCTTTTCGCGGAGCTCGGCATCGTCGCGTGGAAGGCGCCGCTGCCATGAGTTTCAGTGACTGGCTCCGCTACATCCAGTGGCCGTGGGCGCTGGGCCTCGCAATCGTGCTGCCCCTGGTGACGGCGTGGCTCGTCCGCTGGGGACTGCGTGCACGCAAACAGCGTCTGGCGCGGCTGGGTACCGAGTCCATGATAGCCCGGCTCGCGCCATCCGTGAGCCGCCAGCGGACTTCATCGGCGATTTTGCGCGCCGCACTTGCGACGCTGCTCATCGGCATCGCGCTCGCCGGACCACGCTGGGGTGTCGAGCAAAATGTCGTCAAGCAGCAGGGCGTGGACGTCGTGCTCGCACTCGATGCGTCGTTGTCGATGCTCGCCACCGACGAAAAGCCGAGCCGACTCCAGGCCATGAAGCAGGAGATCAACCGGCTGCGGGATCTGTCGCCGGGCGATCGCTTCGGTTTGCTCGCGTTCGCGGGCCGCAGCTACATCCTCACGCCGCTCACTGTCGACAACAGCGCCCTCGACCTTTACCTGCAGAATCTCGATCCGTCGATCGTCGGACAGGGCGGCAGCTCGCTGGGCAGCGCTCTGCGGCAGGCCACCAATCTGCTTGCCCTCAACAAGTCACAGGGCGACAAAGTCATCGTCCTGATGAGCGACGGCGAAGGCTTCGACAACCCCGACGAGGTCCTGGCCGAAGCGAAGCGCGCAGCGCAGATGGGCTTTGTGATCATCACCGTCGGCTTCGGTACGCCCGAGGGATCGACCATCCCGATCATCGAGAACCGAACCGTGACTCAGAAGCGCGACGAGAACGGAAACATCGTCGTCACGCATTACGATCCGGCGCTCCTCAAGTCCATTGCCGCCGCAGGGAAGGGGATCTTCATCGACGCGCGCACGCCCGACAAGGCGGGCCAGATCCGCCAGGCGCTCAATACTCTCCACGCGAATCCACGGTCGATCGTGTCGGGCGAGAATCTCGGCGCGCAGTTCCAGTGGTTCGTGCTCGCGGCGCTTCTCCTGCTCGCCCTCGATACGTTCCTTCAGACGCGGCGTCGTCGCGGACGCGCTGTTGCTGCTGCCGCGACGACGGCAACGATGCTCCTGCTCATGACCGTATCCTGTCGAAGTGCCGAGCGCGACAAACCGGCGATCGAGCTTTACAATTCCGGGACGAGATTGTTGTTGCGCGACTCCCTGGCTCCCGCGCTAGCCCCGCTCACCAAAGCCGCGGACTCGAAGGATACTGAGGTTCGACACCACGCGCGCTTCAATCTCGGACTCGACTATCTGGTCAAGGGCCGTCGCGCGAAAGATTCCGCCGACGCCCCGCTGGACAGCGCGCTCTATCGCTACAAGCAGATTCTGGAAGTCGCGGTCGCAGATTCCGATTCACGCTGGAACTACGAGCTCGCCCTCAGACAGCGAAAAGGTGGCGGAGGAGGAGGCGGCGGTGGGGGTGGAGGAGGCGGTGGTGGCGGCGGGCAGAGCAACGCGCCCAGCCCGGCGCCAAGCCCGAACCCTTCGCCGGCGCCAAAGCCGGTCCCGGGCATGACTCCACAGCAGGCCGAAGCAGTCCTCAATGCCGCCGAAGACAAGGAGACTGACGTACAAGGTAAGCACCAGGCCCGAAACGTACCCGTGCCGCCGCGCGGTAAGGATTGGTAGCTTCGGAGGGTATGTCACGGATTTCGATTCTTCCGGGATCGGTCGCGGATCAGATCGCGGCGGGCGAAGTCGTCGAGCGGCCGTCGTCGGTTGTAAAGGAGCTGGTCGAGAATTCGATCGACGCGGGCGCCACGGCCATCGAGATCATACTCGAGGACGGCGGGCGACGTCTGATCCGGGTGAGCGACGACGGCTCGGGGATGACGCCGCAGGAGCTGCCACTCGCACTGGCCCGGCACGGCACCTCGAAGATTCGCAGCGCCTCCGATCTGGTCGGCGTGCCGACGTTCGGATTCCGGGGCGAGGCGCTGCCGGCGATCGCATCGGTGTCCCACTTCGAGATTCAAACCGCCGCCGCCGATGGCGAAGGGACGTGCGTGCGGGTGAGCGGAGGACACATGTCGCCGCCCGAACAGATCTCGAGGCGGCAAGGCACGACGGTCTCGGTTGGCCAGCTGTTCTACAATGTGCCGGCGCGTCTCAAATTCTTGCGCAGCGCGCGGTCAGAATGGCGAAGTGCGGTCGAATCGCTGACCGCTCTGGCGCTGGCGCAGCCTTCGGTGCGCATCCATGTCTCGCACGATGGCAAGAGCGCGTTGGTTCTTCCTCCGGTTTCCAGCATGCGGTCCCGCCTCGGCGCGATCTGGGGCGGCCGTTACGCGGAAGATCTGATCGACGTCGACGACGTATCCGGACCAGTCCACGTCAGCGGGCTCGTGCAGCGTCCGGTCGATGTCGGAACATCGACTCGGCGCGTATTTCTCGCGATCAACGGCCGTGCAGTGCGCGACGCCGGGATCGCGCGCGCGGTTGAGGCGGCTTACCGCTCGACGATAGTCGCCGGCCTGCGGCCATCCTTTTTCCTGAACGTCACGCTTGCCGCCGACTCGGTTGATGTGAACGTGCATCCGGCGAAGGCCGAGGTCCGGTTTCGCGATCGCTGGAACGTCGAGCGAGCGGTCGAGATGGCGGTTCGAAGAGCGCTCGGCACACTGGACAGCGCCGCATCGTTCGGATTCCGTAACCCGGCGCTCAGCTTTCGGCCGATGGAGTTTCCGCCCAGTCCCGGAACGGGCATACTCCGATCGCAGCCCGAGCGCGGATCTCCCCTTTTTGTCGGTGCGCCGACCGAGGACACTTCTCCGGCCAACGGTGTGGCAGTGGCAGCCAACGAGACCGCTCGGGAAACGGCTACCATCCCACCACTATTCCAGCTGCGGCGGACGTACATCACCTTCGAACACGAAGAAGGTCTCGTCCTCATCGATCAGCATTCAGCGCACGAACGCGTTCTCTACGAGCAGTTCATGCGGGCTCTGGAGAGTGCGTCCGCTCCGGCGCAGCGGCTGCTGCTTCCGCTGACGCTCCATCTCGGCCCCGCCGAAGGTGAGGCGTTCGATGCCAATCGCGAGTATCTGGAAAAGCTGGGCTTCGAGGTCGAAGGGTTTGGCGGAAACACTCTCATCGTCAACACTGTGCCGATGCCGCACCCGCGCTTCGACGCCGAGCGTTGTCTGCGCGATACCCTCGATGCGTTGACGGGCGACCGTGTTGCGGGAACCGCTGCCAAGCACGAGCGGCTCGCGGCGACGGTGGCGTGCAAAGCTGCGATCAAGGCCGGCGAGGAGCTCTCACAGGCTGAGATGCGCTCCTTATTCGCGGCACTCCGGGACACGACGCTGCCCGCGCACGACGTGCACGGACGCTCGACAATCGTGCACCTCACCTGGGACGAAGTCGAGCGGCGTTTTGGGCGCAGATAAGCTGCGGATCGTCTGCGGACCGACCGCGGCGGGCAAATCCTCGCTGGCCCTGGAGCTCTGTGAGAGATATCAGGGGGCCATAGTCAGCGCCGACTCGCGCCAGGTGTACTGCGACTTCGACATCGGGACCGCCAAGCCGACGTCCGAGGATTGTGCCCGCGTCCAACACTACGGCATCGATGTCGTCGATGCCGATGAGAGATATTCAGCGGCACGCTGGGCCGACGCAGCCCATGAGTGGATCGAGTGCGCGTGCGAGATCGAAAAGGTGCCGGTGGTCGTTGGCGGAACGGGACTCTACATACGGGCACTCATCGATCCGCTCTTCGTCGCTCCTGAAGTCGACGCCTCGCGGCGCGCGAAGCTCGAAAACGAGCTGGAGCGCCTGACGCTCGCCGAGCTTAGACGCTGGTGCGAGGAGCTGGACCCGGCTCGCGCGCACCTCGGCCGGACCCAACTGGTTCGCGCGATCGAGACGGCGCTTCTTGCGGGCGAGCGCATCAGCGATCTGCACGCGAAGGACAACGCGCGCAGCGCGCGGGAGGCGGGCACGCCGGTCGCGACTTATCTCGTCGTGGATCCCGGCGATTCTCTCCGCGAGCGGATCGTGAATCGCGTTGATGCGATGCTCGCCGCCGGCTGGGTCGACGAGGTTCGCGAGCTAATGCAAAAAATTCCGGCCGATGCGCCGCCATGGAAGGCAAGTGGCTACGGCGTGATCCGCGATCACTTACTTGGTCGGGCTGATTTGTCATCGGCGCGCGAGCGGATCATTATTGAGACTCGTCAGTACGCGAAGCGACAGCGTACGTGGTTCAGACATCAACTGCCGGCGGCGGCGGTGACGATCCTAAATCCTGAAGACTCCGACTCCGCGACGGCTGCGCGAGAATGGTGGGAGAGCGCTGAGTGAAGATTGGCATCACCTGCTACCCGACGTACGGCGGCTCGGGGGCTGTGGCGACCGAGCTGGGAATAGCGCTCGCGGACCGTGGACACGAGGTCCATTTCATCACCTATCGACAGCCATTCCGACTGCCATCGTTCCTGCCACGGATCTTCTTCCACGAAGTGGACGTCGGACGTTATCCGCTGTTCGAGTTTCCGCCCTACGATCTCGCCCTTGCCGTCCGAATGCACGAGGTGGTGAAGGGGCATGGGCTCGAGCTTCTGCACTGTCACTACGCGATTCCGCATGCCGCAAGCGCGTGGATCGCCCGCGAAATGCTGCGCGAGAACGGCGAAGATGTTCACGTACTCACGACCCTGCACGGCACCGACATCACCATTGTCGGACAGGATCCTTCATTCTATCCGATCACGAAGTTCTCGATCGAGAAGTCGGACCGCATCACCGCGGTCTCGCAGTACCTGCGCGAGGAGACATGTCGCGCCTTCGGCTGCGATGGCCCCGACGTCGACGTGATCCACAACTTCATCGATCCGGACATCTACGACCGCAGCAAGTATCCGGCGCTGCTCAAGAACGAGCTCGCGCGGTCCAAACCGATCCTGATGCACGTCTCCAACTTCAGGACCGTGAAGCGAGTACGGGACGTCATCAGGGTCTACGCTGAAGTGAACCGCGAGCTGCCGAGTGTGCTGGTGATGATCGGCGACGGCCCGGACCGGCCCGCGGCGGAAGAGGAAGCCCGCCTCCTCGGCGTCGAGCACTCGGTCTCGTTCCTCGGCAAGCTGGATCAAATCGCGCCGCTACTCGCGGCGGCCGATCTGTTTCTGCTGCCGAGCCAGAGCGAATCCTTCGGCCTGAGCGCGCTCGAGGCGCTGGCCTCGGGGGTGCCCGTCGTCGGCAGCAACGCCGGCGGATTGCCCGAGGTCGTGCGCGACGGCGAGACCGGAATCCTCTGCGCGGTCGGCGATGTCGCCGGGATGGCGGCCGCCTCGCTCGCGATTCTCAGCGATCGCGCGCGGTGGGCAGAGATGAGCAATCTCGCGGCGGCCGACGCGCGGGAGCGGTTCTCAAGAGACGCCATCGTCAGTAAATACGAATCACTGTACCGCGATTCGCTCACGCCAATCAACACATGACACCACTCCAGGCGGTTGCGCTCGGGATCATCCAGGGACTTTCCGAATTTCTGCCCATCAGCAGCTCCGCGCACCTCACGCTCGTGCCGTGGCTGTTCGGCTGGGAGGATCCCGGACTCGCGTTCGATGTCGCGCTCCATTTCGGGACGTTGATCGCGGTGCTCTGGTACTTCCGGATGGAATGGCTCGCGCTGATCAAAGCGGCGTTTGGAATCGTTACTTCCGGCCGCATCGAAACACCGGAAAAACGCCGTGTGATCTACCTCATCATCGCCACGATACCCGGCGCGATCGGCGGCTTCCTGCTGCAATCGCGTGCCGAATCGGCGTTTCGCAGCCCGCAGCTGATCGCGATCGCACTGATAGTAATGGGCCTGATTCTCTGGCTGGTCGACAAGCTCGTCGACCAGCGCCGCATCCTTGGTGAGATGCGGTGGGTCGACGCGCTTCTGATTGGATTGTCGCAGGTGATCGCTCTGATTCCCGGTGTATCGCGCTCAGGTACGACAATTACAACCGGTCGAGGTCTTCGATTCGATCGCGAAAGCGCGGCGGAGTTCAGCTTTCTCATGAGCATGCCGATCATCGCCGCCGCGGTGGTCCTCGAGGGTCCGAAGGCGCTTCATGAAGGAGGTATCACCAATGAGCTGATGTCGGGAGTGGTGGCGTCGGCAATCAGCGGCTGGCTGGCGATCTCGATCCTGATGCGCTACGTGACCCGCCACAGCTACGGGATTTTCGCCTTCTACCGCGTAGCGCTCGGTCTCGCAGTTCTGGCCATTCTCTACACGCGTGGTTGACCTGGCGACGCTCGATGGAGCGAGTCACGCGGCACTGGAGCAAATGCTCGAGCTCCCGCGGGTGGAGCTTCTCGACTCCGCGCCGTCGACTATGGACGTCGCCCACCGCCTCGCGTCTGAAGGCGCGCCCGCCGGCACGCTCGTCATCGCCGACGAACAAACCGCGGGCCGCGGGAGGGGCGGCAAAGGCTGGCAATCATCACCTGGCGCGGGCATATGGATGACCCTCATCGAGCGACCGCGCGATCCATCAGCGATTGGCGTGCTCTCCCTTCGCGTGGGACTGGCCGCCGCCGGAGCCCTCGACCGGTTTGCGGCCGAGCCAATTCGTGTGAAATGGCCGAACGATCTCTACGTCGATCACGATAAGCTTGCGGGAATTCTGGTCGAAGCGCGCTGGCGTGAGCAATCGGTTGAATGGGTCGCGATCGGGATCGGGATCAACGTGAGCGAGCCGGAAGGTGTGGAGAAGGCGACCGGACTCGAGCCTGGCACCCGTCGGCTCGATGTGCTGCAGGAGCTCGTGCCTGCGGTACGGTCAGCCGCGCAAAGGAGCGGCAGCCTGAGCGAAAGCGAAATGGAGGAATTCGCCGCTCGCGATCTGGCTCGTGGGCGCGTGTGCACCGAGCCGGCGCTCGGGCGGGTGGCAGGCATCACACCGACCGGCGAGCTCCTCGTCGCGCTCGCCGACTCTGTCGCGCAATTCCGGTCGGGCTCTCTCATCCTCGAGGACTCGAGATGATCGTCGTTTTCGACGTCGGCAATTCTGAGATCACCATTGGAATCTTCGATGGTGAAGACCTCGTTTCGCATTGGCGGCTCACCACTGCGGCGCCTCGCACCGCGGACGAGCTGGCGTTACTGATTCGGTCGATAACGGGGTCCGACATTGCGTCCCCCGGTGGTGCCGAAGGATCGGCGATCTGCTCGGTGGTGCCGGCGATCACGCCAATGCTGGCGGAGGCGTGCGAGATGTGCTTTGGCAGCAAGCCGAAGATGGTCGATGCCCGTGCCAGCCTTCCGATCAAACTGGATGTCGAGGAGCCATTCACGGTGGGCGCGGACCGCATTGCGAACACGCTCGCGGCGAGCCGGATTCACAAGCGCGATGCTGTCGTCGTCGACCTGGGCACGGCCACGACGTACGACTGCATCACTGCCGATGGCACCTTCCTCGGCGGCGTCATTCAGCCGGGCATCATGATCTCGGCAGATACCCTGTTCCGGCGCACGGCGCAGCTCCCGGCGACCGACATCGTCGCGCCCAGGCGGGTCATCGCGCGTCGCACCGACGAGTGCATCCGGGCCGGCGTACTCTACGGCGCGGTGGACTCGATCGACGGGATCGTGCGCCGAATCAGGAAGGAGTGGCCCAACAAAGAGCCGCTGCTGGTGATCGCGACGGGTGGCATGGCGGAGACCATCCGGCCTTACTCAGCCGAGCTCGAGCTGGTCGATCCGTTTCTGACCCTGAAGGGCATCCGGCTCGCCTACGAGCTGCTAAGGGACTGAGCCGGGAATAGAGCGGTTATGGGGGCGTGGATCCGGGTTGACTGGGGGGTTCGGACACCCTAACTTGAACGCTTAGCACTCACCAAGCTCGAGTGCTAACAAGCACTCTCCCACCACAGCCACTTTCCAGAAGGGCAGCTAACTATGGCCACAAAAACCCAAGCCAGCACCAAGGTCGCTCCCCTCGCCGATCGCGTCGTCGTCAAGGCGCTCGAGGACACAGAGCAGATGCGCGGCGGACTGTTCATTCCCGATACCGCCAAGGAGAAGCCCCAGCAGGGCGAGATCATCGCCGTCGGCCCCGGCCGCTACGAGAAGAACGTCCGCGTCCCGATGGAGCTCAAGGTCGGCGACAAGGTCCTGTACGGTAAGTACAGCGGCACCGAAGTCACCATCGACACCGAACAGTATCTGATCCTTCGCGAGTCCGATGTGCTCGCGGTCGTTAACTAAACCCACCAGCTAACTGAGCGAACATATGGCAGCCAAGGAACTCCACTTCAACACCGATGCGCGCGCGGCTCTCAAGCGCGGCGTCGATCAGCTCGCCGAAGCAGTCAAGGTGACCCTCGGTCCCAAGGGCCGGAACGTCGTCATCGATAAGAAGTTCGGCGCCCCGACCGTCACCAAGGACGGCGTCACCGTCGCCAAGGAGATCGAGCTCTCCGATCCGCTCGAGAACATGGGCGCGCAGATGGTCAAGGAAGTCGCCACCAAGACGAGCGATCTCGCTGGTGACGGCACCACCACCGCCACCGTTCTCGCGCAGGCGATTTTCCGCGAAGGTCTCAAGAACGTCACCGCCGGCGTCAACCCGATGGCGCTCAAGCGCGGCATCGACGCTGGTGTCAACTCCATCGTCGAAGAGCTCAAGAAGATGAGCGTTCCCACCAAGGGCAAGAAAGAGATCGCCCAGGTTGGATCCATCTCCGCCAACAACGACAAGGAGATCGGTGATCTGATCGCCGAGGCAATGGAGAAGGTCGGCAAGGACGGCGTCATCACCGTCGAAGAGGCCAAGGGCCTCGAGACGACTCTCGAGACCGTCGAGGGAATGCAGTTCGATCGCGGGTA
The DNA here is from genome assembly GCA_035249045.1 of Gemmatimonadaceae bacterium. Taxonomy (GTDB): domain Bacteria; phylum Gemmatimonadota; class Gemmatimonadetes; order Gemmatimonadales; family Gemmatimonadaceae; genus UBA4720. Next base: position 20,913 of record DATFGW010000057.1, read on the forward strand.
TCTCTCGCCCTACTTCGTCACCGATCCGGAAAAGATGGAAGCGGTGCTCGAGGATGCGCTGATCCTGATCCACGACAAGAAGATCTCCTCGATGAAGGATCTCCTCCCGATTCTCGAGAAGGTCGCGCAGATGGGCAAGCCGTTGCTCATCATCGCCGAGGACATCGAGGGTGAGGCGCTGGCAACGCTGGTCGTCAACAAGCTGCGCGGCACCCTGCGTGTTGCAGCGGTCAAGGCGCCGGGCTTCGGCGATCGTCGCAAGGCGATGCTCGAGGACATTGCGAAGCTGACCGGCGGCCAGGTGATCTCCGAGGAAGTCGGATTCAAGCTCGAGAACGCCGTCGTGACGGATCTCGGACGCGCCAAGCGGATCGTCGTCGACAAGGAGAACACCACCATCATCGACGGTCAGGGCGACGAGGAGCAGATCAAGGGTCGGATCAAGGAGATCAAGGCAGCGATCGACAAGACGACCTCCGATTACGATCGTGAGAAGCTCCAGGAGCGTCTGGCCAAGCTCGCCGGTGGTGTTGCCGTCATCAACGTCGGCGCCGCGACCGAGAGCGAGATGAAGGAGAAGAAGGCCCGCGTCGAGGATGCGCTGCATGCGACTCGCGCCGCGGTCGAAGAGGGAATCGTCCCGGGCGGCGGTGTCGCGCTCGTCCGCGCGCAGAAGGCGCTCAAGACGCTCAAGCTCGATGAGAGCGACGAGCAGATCGGCGTCGACATCATCCGTCGCGCCGTCGAGGAGCCGATGCGCATGATCGTTCAGAACGCCGGTGGTGAAGGCTCCATCGTCGTCGAGAAGATCCGCACGTCGAAGGAAAACAACTACGGCTACAACGCTCTCACCGACGAGTACGAGGACCTGGTCACGGCCGGCGTCATCGACCCGACCAAGGTGACCCGCACCGCGCTGCAGAACGCAGCGTCGATCGCGGGACTTCTGCTCACGACGGAAGCACTGATCGTCGAGAAGAAGGAGCCTGCTCCGGCGGCCGCGGCGGGTGGACCGCCGGGCGGCATGGGCGGAATGTACTAGGGGCAGCGAAGAGCTAGCAGCTAACGGCTTGGAGCTCGAGCTGTAAAACGAGGGACGCGACGCGTCCCTCGTTTTTTTACGTAACCTTGACCGCTCGCCCCGAACCGGATATTATCCGCGAACAATCGAAGCGCCCTGTGGTCATTTGCCGCGTATTGCAGCCACGTTAAATAAATGCTAAAAAGCGAGGAACGCCCGCGGCCACTCAGCCACGGGCGTTCTGCTTTATGCGCGGAGTCCATCATCCGAGGTGATCCAATGGCTCCCCTGCAGCTCCCGCACGAAACTCGACCGCCGCGCGAACAGTTCGTTCCCGCTTCGCGATCGCACCGCGATCTGAACCTCCGGCACGAACGGGCGATCCCACGTGCGGAGATACGTCCCGAGCCGCGCCGCGTGCGCGTTGCGCTCGCCGGCTGCGGCGTAGTCGGTGGCGGACTTGTGCGACTCCTCCACGACAAGGGGCCCGGGATAGCATCACGATTCGGCGTCCGCTTCGAGATCACTGCGGTCCTCGTGCGCGATGTAAGCCGGGACAGAAACCTCTCCATCGACCCGAACCTCTTCACCGACGATGTCGATGAGTTTCTCTCGCGTGACGCCGATGTTGTTGTCGAGGCAGTTGGTGGCGAGGAGCCCGCGCGATCGATCGCAGCTCACGCTCTGGAGAACGGCAGAAAGTTCATCACCGCCAACAAGGACCTGGTCGCATCGCACGGCATCGCCCTGGCCGAACTGGCTGACGCAAACGACGCCGGGCTGGATTTCGGCGCCGCGGTGGGCGGCAGCGTGCCGATCGTAACCGCGCTGCGCGATGTGGTCGGCGCCAGCACGCCGCTCTCGGTGCGTGGCATCCTCAATGGCACCTCCAACTACGTGCTGTCCGAGATCGAGCGGGGAAGTTCGTTCGGGGCCGCGCTGGAGGCGGCACGCTGCTGCGGATTCGCCGAGTCGGATTGTTCGAAGGACTTGGACGGCCGGGATTCCGCCGCAAAGCTGAGGATCATCGCGTGGCTTGCCTTCGGCCTTGCCCCGCACGCGCTCGATTTGCGGCGGATCCCGCTCCCGGCGGATCCGGCGCGCCTTGTCCGCGCTGCGTCGGTTGCCGGTGGCCGTCTCAGGGTGATTGCAGAGTGCGCCCAATTGTCAGGTGGCAGGATTTCAGCGTCAGTCGAGCCGACCATCGTTCCTCTCGAGAGCGGTTTCGGACAAACCAATCGCGAGGAAAACAAAGTCGTGATCGACCTCGGCTGGGGCGCGCCGCTCACGCTCTCGGGGGCGGGCGCCGGCGGGGCTCCGACTGCAACGGCGTTGCTCGCCGATCTCGTCGGCGCACCGCGACCGCGCAACGAGCGCGGCGCTGCTGCGACTCGGTTCGTCTCGAGCGTTGACGAGCGGAAGCACCGCTGGCTGGTCTCAGCGCTGATCCCGCTCGAACGTGTGCGTGCCGCTGCGAGCGGTGCGGGAATCAGAGTCGAGCGCGAACTTCCCGGAGCCGCGGATGGCACAATCATCACTCGTCCCGCCGAATGGCACCGACTGGAGGCGCTCATCGCGGCGCTCGACGGAATTGGAGCGGCGCCGGCGATTGCGCGATATGAGCTCGCAACCGCTTGCGCGGAGGCAGCCCGATGACGGCGACCATTAAGCTGCCCGAGCGCGCCCACGATCCGGAAACCGCGCTCTCCGATGCATCCCGTGTTCCCGCGACGACCCGCGAGTCCAGCTTCGAGATCATCGGAAAGCGCGGGGCCCCGGTTGTCGTTGTGCTCGGGGGTATTTCAGCGAGCAGACACGTCGCATCGTCACCGTCCGATCCGACCGCCGGCTGGTGGGAAAACGTGGTCGGCCGCGGCCGTCCGATCGACACCGATCGGTTCCGGGTACTGGGGATCGACTACGCGCCCGACGGCACCACTCCGAACGTTGTCAGTACTGCCGATCAGGCGGACAGGGTCGCGTTTGCGCTCGATCACCTGGGTGTTCGTAGAGCGCACGCCGTGATCGGCGCTTCCTACGGGGGAATGGTGGCACTCGCGTTGGGAGCACGTCACCGTGAACGCGCCGGCCGCTTAATCGTGATTAGCGCGGCTCATCGCAGCGACCCGGTCTCGACGGCGCTTCGACACCTGCAGCGCCGTGTCATCGAGCTTGGCAGCGCCACGGGACGAGAGCGCGACGCAATCGCGATCGCCCGCGGGATCGCCATGACGACCTATCTCACCGCGGAACACCTCGCCGAACGCATTGCTCCCGACGCCCCAGCTGACAGACGGGCACTCGAGAGTCGGATCGGAAACTTTCTCAAAAGCCGAGGTGAGCAATTCGCCGATCGCTGGACCTCGGAACGGTATACCGCGCTGTCGCTGTCGTTGGATCTTCATGACGTGATCCCCGAAGCGATTCAAATACCGACGTGCGTCATCGCCGTCAGCAGCGACCGGCTCGTGCCCGTCGAAGACTGCAGGGAGCTCGCGCGCAGGTTGGGCGGGCCGGCGCAAATCATCGAGCTCGACTCACCCTTTGGACACGATGCCTTCCTCGGCGACGCGTGTCGAATCGCGCCTTTCGTTGCCGAGCTGTTGAAGATCGATACCGGAGTTGTCCAATGACCGAATCAGCGAAGCGAGAATCAAAAGGCGCAGCGACGCGTGCCGTACGGGCCGGGATCGCAACTGACCTTCACCACGGCTCCGTCGTTCCGCCAATCCATCTTTCGTCCACCTTCGCCTTCAAGGGCTTGGGGGGAAAAGGCCGCTACGATTACACCCGAACCGGAAATCCAACCCGGGACTATCTGGGTGCGGCGCTGTCGGAGCTCGAGGGCGGTCGCGGGGCCGTCGTCACCAGCAGCGGAATGTCAGCCGTGGCCCTCGTCCTTCAGCTCGTTCGACCTGGTGATCTGGTAATTGCGGCCCATGACTGCTACGGCGGCACGCATCGAATCCTGCGTTCGCTCGCGGCGCGGGGCCACTTCAACGTCGAGTTCGTGGATCTGACCGTCGATGAGGCCGCCGAAAAGGTGGGCTCGACATGCCCACGGCTTCTTTGGATCGAGACTCCCAGCAACCCACTTCTTCGGATCACCGACCTCAACACGGTCGTCGCCGCCGGTCATTCCGTCGGCGCGATCGTCGCCGTCGACAACACCTTCCTCTCACCGGTGCTCCAGCGTCCAATCGAGCGCGGGGCGGATCTGGTCGTGCACTCCACCACCAAGTATCTGAACGGCCACAGCGATGTCGTGGGCGGAGCCATCGTAGCGGCCGACCCGACTCTGGTCGAAGAGCTTGCATGGTGGGCTAACTGTCTCGGCATCACCGGTGCTCCGTTCGACAGCTTTCTGACTCTGCGCGGGATCCGCACTCTGCACGCGCGCATGCGCACCCACGAAGAGAATGCGGCACGAGTCGTTGAGAAGTTGACCGCCCACGCCGCTGTTAAACGGGTTTACTACCCGGGACTCGCTACCCATCCGGGCCACCACATCGCCGCCTCACAACAGAATGGATTCGGTGCCATGGTCAGCTTCGAGCTGGCTGGTGGACTGCCTGCGGTAGAGGCTTTCGTTGGCGCACTCGAGTGTTTCACGCTCGCGGAATCGCTCGGTGGCGTAGAGAGTCTGGTGGCTCATCCCGCGACCATGACCCACGCCTCAATGGATGCTACCGCCCGTACCAACGCCGGCATTGAGGACTCTCTGGTGCGGCTCTCGATCGGAATCGAAGAGGGGGACGATCTTGCCGGCGACATCCATGGGGCCCTGGATGTGGCGGAGGTCGCGTGTCTAGCTACTGTAAACCAGCCACCGGAGCGTTGCAGTCAGGCTGTCCCGGCTGCACTATGAGGGCGATGTGAATCGCCTCCACCACGCGGCAAGGACCATATGTCACTCAAATCCGTTTCGGCAGCATCACTTGTTGTTTTCGCAGCGTCGCTCGGCGCACAATCGCCGGCGCCGTCTTACGTCGTGACTCGACTCGGAGTCGACACGGTTGCGATCGAGAGGTTCACTCGCACCAACGACCGCATAGAAGGCGATCTGGCGCTGCGCTATCCGCGGGTGCGCACCGTGCACTACGTCGGCGACTTGCTTCCGGGCGGAGCATTCAAGTCGATGACGGCGACGATGCGCCGCGCGAGCGAACCCGGCAGCGCGCCTGGCATCGAGATCACGACCAGTTTTGCCGACTCAGGCGCCGTCATCAACGTTTCCCGCAACGGCAAACCCGATACGGCCATGACGAACGTTCGCGTCCCCTACCATGGCGGCGCCGTGCCGACACTCTTTAGCGAGCCGCCTGCCTACGGTCCATACGAGCAGCTGCTTGCGAGCTCGCGGCTCGGAAAGGACAGTGTTGCCTACACGTTGGTCGGGCCGAGTCGCGATCCCGCTTCGTCAATCATTCTCCGCAAACGCGGCGCGGACTCTGTGTCTTTCACCAGCACCTTTTTCCCGGGATGGACCGAGGTTGCTCGGGTTGACTCTCGCGGCCGGATTCTGGGCATCGACTCGAGAGCCACGACCGTGAAGACTGTCGCGCAGCGAGTTTCTGCTCTCGATTTCGACAATGTCGTGAAAGGATGGGAAGCAGCCGAAGTCGCCAAGGGGGGTGCGACGGGGCAAATGTCGCCGCCGGACACGACAAGAGCGACCGTCGGCGGCGCAAACATCACCGTCGCCTACAGCCGACCGCTAAAGCGTGGCCGGGTCATTTTCGGCGAAGTGGTGCCATGGAACCATGTCTGGCGGACCGGCGCCAACGCGGCGACGATGTTCACGACCGACAAGGATCTCGTCTTCGGGACAACCGTCGTCCCCGCCGGTAAGTACACCCTCTGGACCCTGCCCACGCCCACCGGCGCGAAGCTGATTATCAACAGCGAGACGGGGCAGTGGGGAACCGATTACCACCCCGATAAGGATTTCGCGCGACTCGATCTCTCCACGCGGATGGTTTCGCCGCCCGTCGATCAATTCGTGATTGGCGTGGTGCCGCAAGGTGCCGGGGGAGTGCTGCGCTATTCCTGGGACGATCGCGAGTACTCGATACCGTTCACAGTCAAGTAGCCTTGACCGATTCGGCGCCCGCGGCGCGGAGCGGTCGCTGGCTCCGCGCAATTGTCTACGGCTTTCTCGCTGAAGTCGCGACGATCATCACGATCATCATCGTCGTGAAGTGCTACCAGTACGTCATCGCTCCGGGGCAAGCCGACCCGGTTTACGCGGCGTTCGGGGAACGGGCCGGAGGGATCATTGGAATTGTCGGCGGCAGCTTGTTCACTTTTCTGTCTGCGCGGTTGCTGATGCGCCGCGTGTCAGAGCGACAAGTCGCTCACGGCATTGTCGTCGCCGTCGCCGCAATCGCGCTGTCGGTAGGGGGCTCTCTGGCGGGGCATCACGGAGTTCCACTGGGCTACATCGTTGCGTCAGTGCTCAAGCTCGGCGCCGGCGCGCTCGCTGGAATCCTCGCCGCACGCGGCGCCCGACCAACGGCGGCGTGAAAACGCGAAAAAAAGCCGGCTCTCGTAGCCGGCCTTTTTTTCGTCAGTCGGTCACCGTCAGTGAGACGGGGTTGTCGAGGTACACGACTTTTTGTTCGCGACGCGAATGGATGATTCGCCAGAACCAGTTTTCGTCTCGCGGCTGGCCACCGTGCTCCATTATCAGCTTTGCGAGATCCGCGACCTGATCCGGGTCCATGCGCAGGCAGCCATGCGACGCCGCCTCGCCCAGGCTGTCGAGATCGCCCGTTCCGTGGATGTAGTAGTCGGGCTCCTTGAAGAAAATCTTCACGACTTTCATCGGATTGCCCGGCTCGCCGGGACCCTTGGCCGTCTTGCCCCGCGCCCACGCCGAGTTCGGCGGCGGGTGCCAGCTCGGGTTCCAGATGATTTTCTTGATCGTGTAGGTGCCGGTGGGCGTCGGATACCGGGGTTGGCCGACCGCGACGTCGTAGGTTTTGAGCACCTTGTCGCCGCGCTGCACCGTCAGGCGCCTCTTGCTCAGATCAGCCGTCAGAAGCAGTGGCTCCTGATACATGTTCGAGCTGTCGACGACCTCTTTGCCGGCCGTTGGGGCGGTGGCCGGCAAGTCGATCTGCGCGGCCGCGTTTCCCGCGGTGAGCGCCGAGCCGAGTGCGAAGAGTCCAACGAGGGTCTTACGATATATGGTCATTGCCGCCGAGGTCCGTTTATGAAGGGGGTTCTGTACAGATGATTAATACAAATGCCGTTCCACTCCATCGCCCTCCGGCGCTAGGCACTTCCCCGATCCCAGCTCGCTCCTGGTCGGGAGCACTTGCATTTTCGTGCGCCGTTCGTACCACTCACGCCCGCTCCCCGCGGAGTCAGTAGATTAAGTCCCTGACCTGCGGCGGTCTCATGGAGACGAGAAATGACAACGAGTAAGGAAACGGAGTGGATGAATCATCCGCGGCTGCGGAAGCTGGTGACCGCCATCAACGAGCTCACCCTCGCTGAGCGCATCACCCTCGTCAAAGGTCTTGTGCCGGCGATCGCCGATGAGCTCTCCGACACCGAGTACGAGCGATTCGTCGATGCGATTCGCCTCAAGGGTGAGCGGTTCCATGAGGCGCAGTCCCACCCGGGGGAAGGAAGATCGGAGCGCAAGATTCCGGGTGAGCGCGACCTGGAAGGGCGGTAGCGCGATGAGCTTTTACTGGCTGCTCGGCCTCATCCTGGTTGCCGCGGTGTTGTTCGCGATGTACGCGGGAAACCGCCGGCCCAGGCCCTGACTAGATACCCAGCGCCAGTTGCACAGGCGCTGCCGACATTGCGCCAGCGGCGCCGACGGCGATCGGTCCGACTACGTTGTCCTGAGACGCGGCGGTCAGGCGTCCCCTGAAACGGGACCTGCGCAACGTCTCTCCCACAGTCTCGAGCGCGGTGCGAGGGGTGTTGTTCTTCTCGCTTAGATGAGCGAGCACGATGTTGTTGAGCCCCCGATGAATGCTGTCGCCACACAGCCGCGCCGCTTCGCCATTGCTCAAATGCCCGAATTTCCCGCGGATGCGCGCCTGCAGTGAAGGCGGATACGGGCCCGCGCGCAGCATCCCTTCGTCGTGGTTCGCTTCGATGACCAGAACGTCCAGCTTGTCCAGAGCGCGCGAGATGCTGTCCGTCACCTGGCCAAGGTCGTAAACGATCCCCGCTCTCGCTCCTTCGCCAATCGAAGTCACGATCACCGCGATCGGCTCATTCGCGTCGTGCGGCACCGGTACGGTCTCGAGATGAAAGTCGCCAACGACGACGCTGCTTTTTCGCGGCGTCAGAATGGTCCGCAGCTCCGACCACCCGGGGCACATCATGCGCGTTCCGGCCGTTGAAACGATCGTCCAGCCCCATTTGCGCGCTGCGGCCGCGACACCTTTCACGTGATCGGTGTGCTCGTGCGTCACCACCACGGCCTCAATGGAGTCCGGCGCGACGCCGGCGCGCGTGAGACGCTGTTTCAGAACGCGTGGAGAGAATCCAGCATCCACCAGAATCCGCGAGCGCTCGGTCTCGATCAGAACTGAATTTCCACTGCTGCCACTGCCAAGGATCCACAACTTCATTCAAACACTCCAACGCCGCTGATGCACTTCGGTGAGATGCTTTCTTGCCTTTTCTCCGAGCTTGACGTCTCGGCGCGCCATAACGCGCTCGGCGACCGTAAGAAATTTAGTGATCTCGAACGTCTCATAGGGCTCGGAGTCCCCCCACGCAAACGGCGGCACAACAGTGGGGGCGCTGCTGCCGAAGATGTTCGCGCCTGCCCCGATCACCGTGCCTGTCGAGATCATCAGGCCAATTCCCGTCTTTGCATGATCACCGAACAGCGTACCCAGGAACTGCTGACCTGTGTCCCGGACTCCAGTCGGCGTCCACATGTGAACGGGGCCGTAGGTGTTCTTGAGATTGCTGGTCGTCGTCAAGGCGCCGAGGTTCACCCATCGGCCGAGGTACGAATGGCCGACGAACCCGGTGTGCCCCTTGTTGGAGTGACCGAGCACGAGCGAATTGTTGAACTCCCCGCGGATTTTGCAATGATCCCCGAGCGATGAAGCCGCGACGCGCGCGCCCATGATCTGCGTTCCGCGGCCAACAGAAATCGGTCCCACGAGGTATGTGAAGGGCCTGATCACCGCGCCCTTGCGAACGAGAATCGGTCCGTCGGAGGCGTCGAGCACGACCTGTGGGCCGATCTCGGCACCATCCTCTACGAAGACCGGATGATCGCCCATTACCTCGGCGCGGTGCGTGGCGATCTTGCTCAGGGACTTCGCGCGGAGTGGAATGTCCTCGGTCAACTGCTCTACGAGCGTGCCGACGAGTTCCCAGATCTCATTGATCCAGCGGCCTTTGACCTTCCGCCCGCCGAGACTTGTTTGTATCGCGCCGAGATCGACGGCGCCGTCGGCGAACTGTGATGCCGGGAGCCCGCGCGCGAGCTTCACTGCGCACGCCGACCCGTCGCACATCAACAGGTCGAAGCCGTCGAGCTGCGAATCGAGCGGCAGAATGCATCGCGTATTCACGATCACGGAGCCGGCTGGGATTTCCGACTTTGGATCTACAGCCGGCGGCGCATCGTCCTCCTCGAAGTGCGAGAGATGGGAAGAGCTGATAAAGCCCGCGCTCTTCAGTCCCGTGATTCTCTCCCACCTTCGCCTGATTACCGATGATCCGGCGCGCAGCTCGCAAGCCGGCCTCGTGAGCGCAAACGGCTCGAACTGCCGGGCTCGAACATCGTCGTAGAAGTACAGCGCGCTCATTTCTTTGGCTCCATCGGCGGCAGCGATTCCACCAGCCGCTTCAGGTCGGCGGCCTTTTCCTTTGTAGTAACAAGGGTCAAGCCGTCCCGTGCTACAACCACGAGATTGTCGACACCGTACAGAACGACAGCGCCCGAGTCGGCGTGGACTACGTTGTCCGTCCCATCGAGAAGATGGACGTTCCCCGAAGTCACGTTGCCGAACTCATCCTTCGTGCGCACTCGCGCCAGAGCCGACCACGTTCCGACGTCGTCCCAGCCGAAGTCTCCGGGAACGACCATCACATCCTTGCTGCGCTCGAGCACCGCAACATCGACCGAGACGGGATTTGCGACGCGCCCGAAGAAATCGGATGCCTCACCGTCGGGTCCAAGCGCCATTGCCCTGGCGAGCTCACGCGCGTGCTTCTTGATCTGTGCCAAAAAATCGCCCACCGTCCAGACGAAGATCCCGGAGTTCCACAGGTAGCCTTCGCCGACCATCTTCTCCGCTCGCTGCCGGTCCGGCTTCTCGACGAAGCGGAGCACCGGCGAGCCGGTTGCCTCGTCCGGGTCCGAGGGTTGGATGTAACCGAAACCGGTGTCAGGACGGCTCGGGACTACGCCAACGGTAACCAGGGTGTGTGTCCTCGTCGCCGCCGCTTCCGCGAGCAGCAGCACCTCGCGAAACCTGGCGTCGTTTCCAATCGACCAGTCTGCGTGAACCGAGAGCATCGTCGCGTCTGGACCATCACGCCGCTCTATGGTGAGCGCCGCCCACGCCAGCGCTGCGGCGGTGCCCGCCGGTCGCGGCTCGGCGATGATGTTCTCGCGGGGAATCGGCGGCAGTAGCGACCGGATCGGTTTGACGAGATTGGCGTTCGTGAGTACCAGCGTGTGAGAAGGGTCGACGATCGGGCCGAGCCTGTCGACGGTATCGCGAAGCAGCGGTTTGTTGCTGACTAGCGGGAGAAGCTGCTTCGGCCGTTCCGGCGTGGACAACGGCCAGAAACGAGAGCCGACTCCACCCGCGAGTACGACTGCCCAGCGGCTCACTCGCCGCTTATGCCCGCTTCGTCAGGCGCTCCCGTCAGCCGGGCGACGAGCGCGTAGAGCTTCTTTGGGCTGAAAGGCTTCGTAAGAAACTCCGTCGCCCCGAGTGCGAAAGCATCGCGCTCATGTTTGGCATCACCACCGGCCGTTAGGATGATGCAGGGGAGCGACTTGAACTTGTCCTGTTCCCGGACCTGCTTGAGTACATCGAGTCCGCTCAGCTTGGGCATCATGAGATCGAGCACCGCGAGATCGATCTGATCTTCACCGTTAATGAAGTCGAGCGCTTCCTGGCCGTCGTACGCGAGACTCACGCGGAACGGCCCCTGCTCGAGCTTCATTTTGATGATTCGCCCGATGTGGGGCTCATCATCGGCGACGAGAACGTGACAGACGCGGCTCGAATCGGACACGGCTAGATCAGCGATGCAATGTTGCCGCGATAGCGGCGGACGTCGAAAAGAAGTCCACCGAGATCGGCAGATTGGCGGAGCAGCACCAGCAGAAGCGTGTCGTCGGCAAGCGCCGCGACGATCGCGTAGCCCTTCTGGTGCTCCAGAATCGCAGTGTTCATCGACCCTTGAACGGTGGCGCGGCCCAGAGCTTCAGCCTCGGAGACGAGCGCCGGAACGCGCGCTGCGAGGTCTTCGTTGTTTAGCCCGGGAGCAGCGAAACCTTCGATGAGCAGGCCGTCCTTTCCCAAGATGAGAACCGCATCAACTCCGGGGCGCTGGCGAAGAGCGCTCGTGAAATCTCTGATGTTGGGCATTGATGGGTGAAGAAGTTGCGAAGCTAGGAACCGGAAAGAGTGAAGTCAAGCACGGCAATCGCTTGAACTGCCATAAGTTACGGGGTATTATCGTGAAGCAACCCCTCCGCTCTCCTATCTGTCTCATCACTCAATGAAAGCACGTTTCGCGCTCGTCGCGGCGATCTCAGCCGTTGCCGTTCTAAATGCGTGTGGCGACCCGACCAGTATCCAGGCTTCGTTGCCTACATCGGTCGACACGCTGTCCGTATTTGCGTTGTCCGGAACGCCCGCGGCCTACCCAAGTGGCTTGTCGATCATTGGACGTCAGCCCGTGCGGGTCGACGGTTTCGCGAACTTTGATGTCGCGTTCGACATCAACACGCAGGGAAACGCCGTCATCTATCCCGTGCGCGTCGTAGTACCGTCGCCCGGAGGCTCGCGTCCCGTGTTTCTCCAGAAGGTTACGGGCACGTTCGAGAGCGTTGCCGCCGCGCCCAAAACCGGCTTCGAAACCGACACCGCCCTGGTCATGCTGCCCGGTGAGGTCGTGGTTGCCCAATCCACCCACAACGGCAACGGCGATCTCTGTCAGTTCGCGCTCAATCCGAACATCTTCGCAAAGTTCGCCGTCGATAGTGTGAGTTTGGCGTCGAGAATCATTTATCTGAAGATGGGGGTCGACCCGAACTGCGGGTTCCGCTCTTTCGCGACCGGAATTCCGACGGACTGAGCCGTGCACGACCTGAGGATGGTGCGCGAGCACATCGACGCACTTCGCTCCGGCATGCAGCGGCGCGGAGCTCTCGATACGCTTTCGGCGACCATCGAGCGCGCCGTCGACCTCGACAAGTCGCGCCGCGAAACCATTCAGGCCGTCGAGGAGCGCAAGGCGGCGCGCAACGCCGTCAGCCAGCAGGTCGGTCAGCGTAAGCGGGCCGGCGAATCCGCCGATGATCTCCAGCAACAGTCGCGCGCACTAGGCGAAGAAATAGCGCGCCTCGATCGTGAGCTCGCCGAAACCGAAGCCGAGCTGTCCGCGATCATGCTCGAGCTGCCGAACGTCACGCTCGACCAGGTTCCAGCCGGCGGTGAAGAGAACAACGCCGTCGTGCGCAGCTGGGGAACGCCGCGACCGGCCGCGCGTCTCGAGCCGCACTGGGAGATAGGCGCCCGGCTCGGCCTGATCGATTTCGAGCGTGGAGCAAAGATCAGCGGCTCCGGATTCATAGTGTTTCGACGCGAGGGAGCGCGCCTCGTCAGATCGCTGATGAATCTGATGCTGGATGTCCACACCTCGCAGCACGGCTACGAGGAGGAATGGGTACCGGTAGTGGTAAATCGCGCGAGCATGACCGGCACGGCGCAGCTCCCGAAATTCGAGGAAGACATGTACGCCTTGCGGGACGGCGAGGGTTTTCTGATTCCCACCGCTGAAGTCCCGCTCACGAACCTCTATCGCGACGAGATTATTCCCGAAGGTGAGCTCCCCAAAGCATTGACCGCATACTCGCCGTGCTTTCGGCGTGAAGCCGGCGCGGCCGGAAAGGACACCCGAGGGCTGCTGCGCGTGCACGAGTTCGACAAGGTCGAGCTCGTTCGGTTCGTCGCTCCGGAGACATCCGGAGATCAGCTGGAGCTGCTCACCGGCCACGCCGAAAAAATCCTCCAGCTCCTCGAGCTGCCGTATCGCGTCGTGCGCCTCGCATCGGGCGACACTGGTTTTGCGAGTGCGCATACTTACGATCTGGAGACCTTTGCTCCGGGCGTTGCCAAGTGGCTGGAAGTGTCTTCGTGCAGCAACTTCACCGAGTTCCAGGCCCGGCGCGCAAATATCAGGTACAAACCGGCGGACGGCGGCAAGCCCCGCTTCGTCCACACCTTGAATGGCTCCGGGTTGGCGTTCCCACGCGTCATTGCCTCACTGCTGGAGCACCACCAGCAGGAGGATGGAAGTGTGCGCGTGCCCGACGCTCTCCGCACCTATCTCGGCGCCGAGCGCCTCGGCTGATTCATGCGCCGGCTCGCTCCGGTAACTCTGATCACAATCGGCGTACTGGCACTTCTCACGTGGTACGTCATCTACACCCGCGGGGTTGTCCGTGAGCTGCGGCAGGAAGCGTCGCGAGTCGGACTGATGTATGCCCGCGTTTATAACGGGCTCAGCGATCCGAACCCCGACGCCGCGAACGGCGCGCTTCTCGACTTGTCCCGGCACATCCGCGAATCCGGACTGCCGATGATCCTTGCCGATCCGGAAGGCGTGCCGACTGACACCGCCAACATTCCGTTTACCGCGCCGCTCCGGTCGCGGGCAATGCGCAGCTACATTCTCGAGCTGGACCGGCAAAACGTGCCGATCGTCGAGCCGGGAATCGGGACGGTGCACTTCGGAAACACTCCGCTCGTCCGCGGCCTGATTCTCATTCCGCTTCTGCAGTCTATTCTGATCGGGATGGTCCTGATCGCCGGAGCGTACGCTTTGCGCACCCGCGGTCGCGCGGATCGCGAGCAGATCTGGGCGGGCATGGCGCGCGAATCGGCGCACCAGCTGGGTACTCCGCTCTCCAGCATCAGCGGATGGATCGAGCTCCTGCGCGAGACCGAGCCCGAGGAGACGACGAGCGCGGCGCTCGATCACATGGAGGCCGATCTCGAAAGGCTCAAGCGGGTTGCGCATCGGTTCGAGCGTATCGGGCGGCCGCCACGACAGGAGTCAGTCAATCTCGGTGAGCTCGTCGACCGGGTGGCGGCGTACTTTCGCGCCCGAGTGCCGACACTCGCTCAGCGCGTAACGGTTTCATCGTCGCATCAGGGTGAGCTGGTCGTCCAGGGCGACGAGGTTCTGCTCGAATGGGCGCTCGAATCGCTGACCAAGAACGCGATCGACGCTCTTGCCGGTCGCGACGGCCGCGTAGACATCTCGGCTGCATCTCTTCCCGAAGGACGGGTGCGCGTGCGCGTGGCGGACGACGGTCCGGGAGTTCCGCGTGAGATCCGGCACCAGATCTTCGACCCGGGTTTTTCCACGAAGGAGAAAGGGTGGGGGATCGGGCTTTCCCTCGCACGCCGAATCGTTCGCGACAGTCACGGCGGCGAGCTTCTGCTCGTACCGTCGGAGCGCGGCGCGACTTTCGATATGGTGTTGGGCTAGAGATTATTTTCCGATGATGTCCGAGCCGTCCACCACCGCCACCGCCGAGCGGACCGAACCGCTATCCGGTCTCAACCCAGCACAGCGGGAAGCAGTCCTGCACTTCGAGGGGCCTTTGCTCGTCCTCGCCGGCGCGGGCTCAGGTAAGACAAGGGTGCTCACCACTCGCATCGCCCGCCTGATCGAGCACCATGGCGTCGATCCGTCCCGGATTCTCGCCGTGACTTTCACCAACAAGGCGGCCGGAGAGATGCGCGAGCGCATCACCCGACTTTTGGGCGAAGAGCCGCGCGGGATGTGGAGCGGAACCTTCCACGCCATCGGAGCCAGAATCCTGCGCAGCTCCGCCCATCATGTTGGCCGCACGTCGAGCTTTACGATCTACGACGAGGACGATACCCTCGGGGTGATCAAGCGGTGCATGGAGCGCGAGGGGATTCCGCAGAAGCAGTGGAGTCCCAAGGTCATCGCCTCGCTCATCTCCGACGCCAAGAACGCGCTCGTGCCCGCGGCCGAATACGAGTCCCTGGCCATGGATCCGGTGTCGCGCGCGGCGGCGAAAGTGTACCGGCAGATGGATCCCACCCTCCGCGCCGCGAACGCGGTGAGCTTCGACGACCTGCTCGTGCTGCCGGTGGAAATCTTTCGCAAGGACGAGAAGACCCTCGCGCGGTACCGCGACCGGTTCCAGTTCATCCTCGTCGATGAGTACCAGGATACCAATCGCGCCCAGTTCCAGTTCATCAAGCTGTTGGGAAGCACGCACGGAAACGTTGCCGTCGTCGGAGACGACGATCAGTCGATCTACGGTTGGCGGGGCGCGGATATCCGTAACATTCTCGACTTCGAGAAGGAGTTTCCGTCCTCGAAGGTAGTGCGCCTGGAGGAGAATTATCGCTCCACCCCCGACATTCTCGGCGTCGCAAACGCGGCGATCAGTCAGAACGTCGGCCGGAAGGGTAAGACTTTGCGCGCGACTCGCGAGGCGGGCGAGGCAGTCAGCCTGATGTCGACGCTCGACGAGCGCGACGAGGCCGACTTCGTCATCGAGGAGATCAAGACGCGGCGCAACCAGGAGAATCGCGCCCTCAGCGACTTCGCGGTTCTGTACCGGACGAACGCGCAGAGCCGCGCTCTCGAGGACGCGCTGCGCCGCGACGCGATGCCTTACCGGCTGGTCGGCTCGGTGCGTTTCTACGATCGACGCGAGATTCGCGACCTGATGGCGTACCTCAAGCTGATCGCAAACCCCGCCGACGAGGAGGCGTTCAGGCGCGCCATCGGCGTCCCCAAGCGCGGAATTGGCGAAACGACTGTTGATCTCCTCGGCACCCGCGCCCGCGAGCTCGGCGTGCCGGTGTCGGAGATTGCCGCTCGCGAAGATCTCCAGGAATCGCTGCGTCCCGCCGCGCGGAAGGCGCTCTCGGACTTCAGTCGGTTGATCGCATCACTTCGCGAGCGGGCGCGCGACACCAGTGTTGATGTGCTGCTGCAGGAGCTGATTGGAGAGATCCGCTACGTCGAGTATTTGCAAGCCGAAGGGCCCGAATCGGCGCGCGATCGCATCGAGAACATCAGCGCTTTGATCGACGGCGCCGCTGAAACCGTGATCGACGACGGTGGGGAAGTCGGACTCACTCCGCTCGACCATTTTCTGCAGCGCGCAATGCTGGTTGCGAGCGCCGACGCCCTCGATCCTACTGCTGACGCTGTGACCCTCATGACGCTCCACAACGCCAAGGGGCTGGAGTACCCGGTCGTGTTTCTGACGGGATTGGAGGATGGACTCTTTCCGCTCTCGCAGTCCTTCGACGATCCACCGAAGCTGGAAGAGGAGCGTCGACTCTTTTACGTTGGCATCACCCGCGCGAAGGAGAAGCTGTACCTCTCGCACACCGAGATGCGCCGCCGGAACGGCGAGCTTCTGCCATCGATCAAGTCCAGGTTCCTGCGCGAGATCGCCGGTGCCAACCTCGAGGAACGCAAAAGCCTGCGCGTCGGCGCGCTTGGCCGGCGCGCCGTCGGCGGCCGCGAAACTTCCTTCAGCGGCGCGTACCCGCCGCGCCGTACGTACGAAGTGCCTTCGTGGCGCCGCGCTGCTCCCATCGGCGAGGCCGAGGCATCACAGGACGAGCCGCGCTATGTGAAAGGCGAGCGCGTCAAGCACAAGCTGTTCGGCGAAGGCGCGATCGCCGAGCTCTCCGGCGTTGGACGCGAGGTAAAAGCCGTGATCGATTTCGACGACGAGAGCATCGGCAGGAAAACCATCAAGCTGGCCTACACCACCCTCGAGCGCGGACAGGACTAATGGCGGTCACTCGCGACGACGTACTCCACATCGCTGAGCTGGCGCGTCTCGGAGTTGACGACGCGCGCGCCGACGCCCTGACGGCGGAGCTTAGCAGCATCCTGTCGCACATGGAGGTTCTGTCGCAGGTCGATACCGCGCAGGTCCCGCCTGCCGCGGGCGTCGGGGCAGGGGGCACACCGCTTCGGCCGGACGCGACGATTCCGCCGCTGATGGAGCGAACGCTCGAATCCTTCGCCCCGTCGATGCGCGATGGCTTCTTCGTAGTTCCGCGTCTCGCCACCCACGAGGATTCATCCGAGAGCGGCGCTTGAACGTCGCGGACTATACCCGGCTCGGCGCGGCGGCACTTTCCGGTAAGGTACGATCAGGTGAGGTCGCACCGTCGGACGTTGTTCGCTCTGCATTCGAGCGGGCCAGAGACATCGGCGCCGGCCCCGATGCGCTCAACATCTTCCTCCACGCGGACGAAGAGGCAAGCATCGCCGAAACGAAAGAGGTGCAACAGCATCTCGATACCGCTGCCGACGTCGGCATCCTGGCCGGTGTTCCGGTTGCGATCAAGGACAACATCGCTTCGCTCGGCCTGCCTACTACCTGCGCTTCGCGAATTCTTGGCGGCTACGTCAGCCCTTTCGAGGCGACGGCCGTTACCCGGCTTCGGGCCAATGGTGCGATCATCATCGCCAAGACCAACATGGACGAATTCGCGATGGGCTCGTCCACTGAAAACAGCGCCTTCGGACCGACCCGCAATCCACATGATGTGCGGTGCGTCCCCGGCGGATCATCGGGCGGGTCCGCGGCAGCGGTCGCCGCCGGCATCACTCCGATCGCGCTTGGATCAGAGACAGGCGGATCGGTGCGCCAGCCGGCGGCCTTTTGCGGGGTCGTGGGAGTCAAGCCGACCTACGGGCGAGTCAGCCGGTATGGTCTCGTCGCGTTCGCCTCGTCTCTCGATCAGATCGGTGTCCTCGGCCGCACTGTCGACGACGCCGCGATTGGGCTGGAGGTAATCGCAGGTTTCGATAAGGCAGATTCCACCAGCTCTGACGCCGACGTCCCGATTTACCGCGTGTCTGCGCTGGGCAAGCCTGCCCCCCAAGCGCGCCACCCGGACACGGAGGCGATGCGCATCGGCCGCAGTCCCGTGCCGCTCCCGCCGCCACCCGATTCCACGACTCTCAAGGGAATCGTCATCGGCAAGCCCAAGGAATATTTCCCCGAGTCACTCGACCCGAGCATCAGATCCCACTGTGAGCGGGCTCTCGATCGCTTTCGATCCATGGGCGCCGTCATACGCGATGTGTCGCTGCCGCGCTCGCCACTCGCGATTCCCGTCTACTACGTCCTCGCTCCCGCCGAGGCGTCGTCGAACCTGGCCAGGTTCGACGGTGTGCGATACGGACTGCGCGTCGATGCAGGCAAGGGCTTGAAGCCGATGTACGAGGCCACCCGATCCCAGGGCTTCGGCGCGGAAGTGACGCGCCGGATTCTGCTCGGCACGTACGTGCTGTCGGCGGGATACTACGACGCTTACTACAAGAAGGCGCAAGCGGTGAGGACCCTCATCGCCGACGATTTCCGCGCGGTATTCGCGAGTGGCGTGCACGCGATCTTCACGCCGACCACGCCGACTCCGGCATTTCCAATCGGCGCGATCAGTGATCCATACGAGATGTATCTCAACGACATCTTCACCGTCACCGCGAATCTCGCCGGCGTGCCCGCGATCTCGGTGCCGATCGGCCGTGTCCGCCGGCTGCCCGTCGGCGGCCAGATCATCGCCGCGCATTTCGACGAGTACACGATGTTCAGGGTCGCTTACGCGCTCGAGGCGTCGCTCGGTGCGGAGGCGCATCAATGACGCGTGATCGCTACGAGATGGTGGTTGGCCTCGAGGTACACGTCCAGCTCAAGACGCGTAGTAAGGCTTTCTGCGGATGCTCGACCGATTTCGGCGCCGCGCCCAACGCGAATACCTGTCCGGTATGTCTCGCACTGCCGGGCGCGCTCCCGGTCCTCAACGAGCATGCAGTGCAGCTCGCCGCCAGAGCGGCGCTCGGACTTGGATGTACCGTCAATCCTATCTCCGTTTTTGCCCGCAAGAACTACTTCTATCCTGATCTGCCGAAGGGCTATCAGATCTCGCAGTTCGATCAGCCACTGGCGACCGGGGGCTCGATCGCGATCGGAAAGGACGACAAAGGTGACGATGTGCGAATCGGCATCACTCGGCTGCATATGGAGGAAGACGCCGGTAAGTCCATCCACGACAGGTACACCGGCGCGACCGCGATCGATCTGAATCGCGCCGGAGTCCCGCTCATCGAGATCGTCAGCGAGCCCGACATGCGCAGCGCGGGTGAGGCCGGTTCCTATCTGCGCACGCTCAAGCAGATCCTGCAGTACCTCGACGTCAGCGACGTGAGCATGGAGGAGGGTAGCCTCCGGGTCGATGCCAACATCAGCGTGCGTCCTCCCGGCCAGTCGAAGCTCGGCGTCAAGACCGAGGTGAAGAACATGAATTCGTTCTCCGCCGTGGAGCGCGCGCTCGAGGCGGAGTACGAGCGTCAATGCGCACTCATCGATTCCGGTGGCGCCGTTCAGCAACAGACTTTGCTCTGGGACGGAGCGCGAGGAACTGTGCGCCCCAGCCGCACAAAGGAAGGAAGTCACGATTATCGCTACTTCCCCGAGCCGGATCTGCGTCCACTCATCCTGGATCCGTCCTGGATCGACGATGCGAGAAAGAATCTCACCGAGCTTCCCGACGCGAGGAAGAAAAGAGTCGGTGAAGAGTTCGGACTCTCGTCAGGCGAGCTGGATCAGCTGATGGTCACTCCAGCGCTGGTCGACTACTACGAGGCGGTCGCGCGGCAGTCGCGCGATGGCAAAGGCACCTACAACTGGGTGATGGGTGAGGTGTTGGCGTCGTTGCGCGCGTCGGGAGAAGACATCACCGAGTTCCGCGTTCGTCCCGCGGATCTCGCGCAGCTCTTGAATCTCGTGCGCGACGGAACCATCAGTCACACCGCGGCCAAGCGTGTGTTCGCTCTGATGCTCGAGACAGGCAAGCCCGCGGCCCAGGTCGCCGCCGATGAAGGGCTCGTCCAGGTCGGTGACGAAGGCGCCATCGATGCCTGGGTCGAGGAAGTCCTGCACGAGCATCCTGAGGAAGCGAAAAGGTATCTCGCCGGGGAGAAGAAGCTGCAGGGAGTACTAGTCGGCTTCGTGATGAAAAAATCAAAGGGACGCGCCGATCCCAAGCGGGTCAATCAATTGTTGTCGGCGCGCGCGGGGTAGAGCGGCTCGGGCAGCTGCGCGGCGTAGCGAAGTACCGAGCGCGGCAACCCGAAATGTTGCTGCGCCTGCTCGAGCACGTGCTCTTCGCCGCCGCGTCGCAGCGCGGCACGCCGGACCTTCTTGGCTTCTCTCAGCGCAACAGTCCCGGCGGGGTCGAGCTTGAACGGCTCCGCGTGATCGAGCCGCGTCAGCAGATCGACGATGTAGTCGAACGCGCGGCCCATGTAGCTCCCAACCTCCGTTTCGGCGAGATCCCACCGACTCTTCTCCTCGACGAGGTGGAAGATCCGCTGCCACGATTCGGTGTCGGCGACATACACCATGCCCCGAAAAATTCGTCGATTGGTGGGCGTGCTGAAGATCGTCGGACTTAGGATTCGGTCCAGGTGCTCGTCCGAATGGGAATGATCGCGAAGAATCAGCTGCTTAGCCGTGCGGCTGAACCGCTCGCCGATGTGCATGTCGAACCGGCTCTCCCAGTAGCTGTGTCCGAGCGCGGCCGTCGAGGAAGTTATCGTCAGCTGATGCGGTACGAAGTAGTTGTGAGCGACCGAATCGGCGGCGAGATGCGCGAGATAGCCAAGCCCGAACGCGCGCAGCGGCTCCGACTCGGCGTTGTCATGGATCTCGAAGCCAACGTTCCACGAGTGACAGTGTCGGCCGGCGGCCGCGTATTTCTTCGCGATGCTTGTATCTGCGGCGATGGACCCGTAGAGAAAGTCGTACGGAAATGCCGCGAGCAGCTCGGCGATGCCGGAGGGTAGCAGCGACAGCGAGCGGAGCATCGCCTCGCCGAGGAAGATGTGGGTGCCCGGCGTCCACGCGTGCGCGACCGCTGGCGCGAGCATCAGCGCCAACAGCACCGCCAGCGCGACGCGGGCAGCGCTGACGGCGCGCGGCGATGCGCGCACCATTCGAGGCAACCTAAATGCCGATGCGCTTACGTTGGCGACGTACTGCTTTGCGCAAATCCGTGAGCTCGTCCTTCACGACGTTGTTGATGGCGTCGCGCGCGGAATCCACATAGTCCCGCACCTGTTCCACCATGTCGTCGACCGGGATGCGATCGACCAGCTCCTCGCCCCGCTCCATCGCCGACTGGAATCCTCGTCTGGCGCGGGGCGCAACCCAGCGAGCGCCCTCCACGGCGCGATCACCAGCCCAACGCGCGCCCTCGACCGCGCGACCACCGGCCCAGCGCGCGCCCTCCACTCCGCGCCCGCCCGCCCAGCGTGCTCCGCCAAGACCCGCCATGCCTGCGAGTGCCGCACCGCGGCCCGCGTAGCGAATGAGAGGACCGACCGGTCTTCGTCCCGATGGTCCACGCCGCAGTAGCAGCGTCACGCCGGCGCCCACCGCCGCGCCGATGAGAGCCGCCGTCAGCAGGTCATATTGCTGCTCACGCTCCTCGTCCAGCTCCATTTCTGGGCCGGACGCGCGGGCGCGGTTTCTCCCCACTGTCGGCTCCGCTTTCGTCGTAGTCCCCATCGTTCCAGTCCTCCTCGTCAAATGCCTGATTGATTCCCGTCCTCACGCCGCGAATCGTCGAGGCCGTCGTCACGAATGCCGACTCCGCCTCTTCCTGCACCACTTCCAGCAACGCGTTCAGCTGGTGAATCCGGTCCTCGGTCGCCGAAGCGGCTTGCTGCAGACGCTGGTTCACCGCCGCGACGGTCTGGCTCACCTGCTGGATGTCGACCCGGATCGCGGTCGAGATGTAATCCACGTTGTCGGCGATCGCGCTCGCGTGCCGCATCAGTGGATTGATGTCGCCGTAAATCTTGTCGAGCATGTCGCTGACTTTCTTGTAGCTCTTGCGAAAATTCCACGCCGCCGGGATCAGCGCAGCCGACAGTATGATGATGGTGATGGTCATGATCCCGCTCGCCGCGCTCGTGATCTTCTCGAAGAGCGCCGGCTCCGCGGCTATCTGCTTGGTGTAGATCGTGTCGGGCAATGCGCGCGCAGCCTGCAGGAGCAGATCGGCGCCGCCGGTGATCCATCCCATCATGCGCGTGAAGTGTGCAAGGGAGAGGCCATTTACCGAAAGACTTTAAGTGACGGTACAAAGAGTGCTCAGTACGATATATTTGCGCAACAGATCTTCACCACCAGCCTAATCAACATGCCTGCAGTCCAGTTCGTCGTCGAGGGTGGAAGATCCCTCAGCGGCTCGATTCGCCCTTCGGGCAATAAAAACGCGGCGCTCCCCATCGTGGCGGCTGCCCTCATTTCGCCCAACCCCGTCCATCTCGAGAACGTCCCGCGCATCCGCGACATCGAGACCCTCGTCGAGCTGATTCGCTCCGTCGGAGCTTCCATGCAGTGGGTCGGCCAGAACGCGCTCGACGTCCACGCCAAGGACCTGCGCCCTGCCGATCTCAACCCGACCCTCTGCGCCAAGATCCGCGCTTCGATCCTCCTCGCGGCGCCCCTCCTCGCCCGCTGCGGCGAAGTTACTCTGCCGCCGCCCGGCGGCGATGTCATCGGCCGGCGTCGACTCGACACCCACTTTCTTGCTCTCGAGCAGCTCGGCGCGGAGTTCACGCACGGCAAAATGATCGAGATGAAGGTGCGAGGTTTTCGCGGTGCCGATGTCTTTCTCGACGAGCCGAGCGTCACGGCGACCGAGAACGCTCTGGTTGCCGCAGCGGCGGCTACCGGAACCACCGTTCTTCGCAACGCGGCGAGCGAGCCGCACGTTCAGGACCTCGCTCAGTTCCTGATCACCCTCGGCGCCGAGATTGAAGGCGTCGGCACCAATACCATGACTATTCATGGTGGGCGCCCGCTCGGCACGAAGGCTGTCACCCACCGCATCGGGCCCGACCACATCGAGGTCGGCTCGTTCATCGGGCTGGCGGCGGTGACCCGGTCCGAGCTACGCATCGAGAACGCCGGCATCGAGCACCTCCGCTCCACCAGAATGGGCTTCGAGCGCCTGGGCATTGAGTGTAAGGTGGACGGCCCCGACCTGATTGTGCCTGCCAACCAGTCGAGGAAGATCCAGTCGGACATGGGCGGACACGTACCGAAGCTCGAGGATCAGCCGTGGCCCGCTTTCCCGGCGGATACCATGTCGATCGCAATCGTCACCGCGACGCAGTGCGAAGGCCTGATTCTCATGCACGAGAAGATGTTCGAGTCCAGGATGTTCTTCGTCGACAAGCTGTCGACGATGGGTGCGCGCATCGTCCTCTGCGACCCCCACCGCGCTCTGGTTTATGGACCGACCCGTCTCCGCGGCGCCTTCCTGGAGTCGCCCGACATCCGGGCCGGTATGGCCATGCTTCTCGCCGCACTCTGCGCCGATGGCACCAGCTTCATCAACAACGTCGGCCAGATCGAGCGCGGCTATGAGCGGATCGATGAACGCCTGAACGCCCTCGGGGCGTCAATCACCCGGGTGGACGATCGGCGGCACTAGCGTGACCGAGGTGCCGAAGGAGGTTGTCCCCGACTTCGAGAGCTGGGGCATCCGCGCCTTCACGACGACCAGAGAGGCCGGCTCATTCGGCCTCGCCAGCACCGAGCCCGTAAACGAAGTGATGGCGCGCTGGACTGTCGTGCAGCGCGAGCTCTCCGATGTGGCGCGGCGTCTGGCGTCGATTCGGCAGGTTCATGGCACTCGGATCCTCGTGCACACCGGCGGCTGGGAAGGCTGGTTGCGCGGCGAGGAGGCCGACGGACACATCGCGTCGGAGAGGGGGATCGCGCTCGCCGTCGGCGTCGCCGATTGTGTGCCTGTCTTCATCGCCCATGCATCCGGCATAGTGGCGCTCCTTCACTCGGGATGGCGCGGCACCGCCGCCCACATCACTACCGAGGCGATTTCTGCCCTGGCGAGATACGGACTGCCGCCCGACGAGCTCGCGATCCACCTCGGCCCCGCCATCTGCGGTCGCTGCTACGAGGTGAGCGCCGAAGTCCGCGAGCAGCTGACCGGTCAGCCGGCGACCAGGCCAGGCAACGTGGACCTCCGCTCCCTGATTGCCGAGCACGCTACCGAGATGGGCGTCCAGAAAATCACGGTTAGCTCGTGGTGCACGCGCTGTGACAACGACCGCTTCTTCTCCCACCGCGCCGGCGACCCCGGCCGCCAGATCGCCGTCA
Organism: Gemmatimonadaceae bacterium; assembly: GCA_035249045.1. Taxonomy (GTDB): domain Bacteria; phylum Gemmatimonadota; class Gemmatimonadetes; order Gemmatimonadales; family Gemmatimonadaceae; genus UBA4720. Next base: position 45,395 of record DATFGW010000057.1, read on the forward strand.
TCGCCGCTAAGACTCAGGCGTCGGGATCTCTGCCCGACTAGGGCCTCGGCGTCGGGATCATTGCTCGACTAGCCACCCTAGTCCCAAAGCCGGCAGCTTGGAGACTGGACAGCTGAGAGTCCCTTAGCTGTCCTACTGGCATCAGATAGCAGCACTTTTCCTATGGATGCAAAGCACGACAGACTGAAACCCTCCCAACTGTCCACGTCTCCCACCTGCCAACTTTTGGACTAGGGGTGCTCGTCGAAGCTCTCCCCACTATCCGCCGAGACCCCCAGCATAGGTTGACTCGACCAAGAACGGACTCTACATTGTGGTTGGACGTTGAACCCGGCGGCCAACGGAATGTGGGGATCCCCCCACATTTTTTTGTCCCTGAAAGAAACCTAGAACTTGAATGAACGAAACGCTGGAACGCCTTGTGGCCTCGGAAATTAGGCCGCTAGGACTAGAGCTTTTCGAGTTGAAGATCGGGGGTGGCAAAAGTCGCCCGATTCTCGACGTTCGAGTTGATCGGGAAGACGGTCAGAAGGTCACGGTCGACAATTGCGCGGCTGCCTCGCGCGCGATCGAAACCAGGCTGGATGCGGACGGATTTGCGGACGGCAATTACGTGCTCGAGGTCTCGTCGCCCGGCGTCGAAAGACCCCTGCGCAATGCAAGTGATTGGCGGAAATACGTCGGTCGGACGGCGGTGGTCACCAGCAATGTTCCGGGTGACCCGGCCGGTCGGCGCACCGACGAGGTGGAGATCGCTGACGTCGAAGGAGATAGTGGGCACGAGATCGTAACTGTACGCAACGAGCGCGGCGATGAGCGGCGCTTTCCGCTCGCCGCGGTCGAAAAGGCCCGGCTGGCGTTTCACTGGAAAAGGTAGGGTTCAAAATGGCAGCTTCGGTAGAAATTCTGACGGCGATCCGCGAGTTGACCAACTCGAAGCAGATCGATCGCGCCGAATTGCACGGGCTTCTCGAGGATGGCATCAACGCTGCCCTCGCCAAGAAGCACGGGCCTACGGTGCAGGCGGAAGTGGATATCGACGAGAACAAGGGCGCCATTCGCATCGTGCTCCTCAAGACCGTCGTCGAAGAAGTCACCGACTCGGCCAGCCAGATTTCACTGGAAGAGGCGCGCTTCGAGGACCCCGATTTCCAGATCGGGGACCAGATGGAGATCCCGGTCGACTTCGGCGAGTTCGGACGGACCGCCGTTCAGGCCGCGAAGCAGCGGATCATCCAGCGGGTCAGAGAAGGTGAGCGCTCGAAGATTCGTGACGAGTTCTCGGGCCGCGTCGGCGACCTGCTCTCCGGTGAAGTGCAGCAGATCGAGCGCGGCAAGCTCGTGATCATGCTCAACAAGTTCCGCGAGGCGGAAGCGATTATCCCGTACCGCGAGCAGAACCATCGTGAGCACTTCCACCAGGGCGATCCCATCCGCGCCGTTCTGAAGCGCATCGAGGAGACTCCCAAGGGTCCGAGGCTTGTTCTGAGCCGCGCCGACGCCCTGTTCGTCAAGGCGCTGTTCAAGCTCGAAGTGCCCGAGATCCAGCAGAACCTTGTCGAGATCAGAGCAAGCGCTCGCGAAGTCGGCAGCCGTACCAAGATTGCGGTTTTTTCCCGCGACGACTCGGTCGATCCGGTTGGCGCGTGCGTGGGACTCAAGGGCTCGCGCGTGCAGGCGGTCGTCAACGAGCTGGGCGGCGAGCGCATCGACATCGTACCGTGGTCGGCGGATCCCGAGCGCTTCGCCAAGCTTGCGCTCGCACCAGCCCGTGTCGCGAGAGTCTTCAGCGATCCCGCGACCAAGACCATTCAGGCGATCGTCGACGAAGACCAGCTCTCGCTCGCCATTGGGCGCAACGGGCAGAACGTGCGCCTCGCTTCGGAGCTCACGGAGTGGAAGATCGAGCTCTACTCGAGCCGCGAGTGGATGGAGCGCGGCAGCGATCAGCCGATTTTCGCGCCGCTTCCGGCGGAAGAGCCGGTCTCCGGTGTAAATCCGCGGCTCGCGGACATCGATGGTATGCAGCCGGCGACGGTCGCTGTCCTCGAGGAAGCGGGATACCGCACCCTCGACGACATCATCGATCTAGAGCGTGAGGATTTCCTGCGTCTGCCGGGGATCGCTCCGGAGGAGGCGGACCGGTTGATGGCGATCATCAACGAGCTCACCACCGACGAGACGCCCGAGACCGGGGAGGAGGCCGTGTCGGCTACGTCTGATGACGCTGAAGCGAGTAGTGAAATGGAGTCAGAGGGAGGCGCCGCAGGCGGGCCTGATTCAGACCCGGAAGGCAAGAGCCCGGAGTAGCTGAATGGACTCCGCGCCGTTGCGCAAACTCCTTGGTCTGGTGGGGCTTGGCGTACGCGGGCGCGGGGCGATCGTTGGAGTGCAGCAGGTCCGGGAAGCGGCCAGACGAGGAAAATTGCATCTGGCTATTGCGGCGAAAGACGCTTCAAGCAACAGTTTGGATAAAGTTCTGCCCCTGCTGAGGGCGCGGGGAATTCCGGTTTTCGTTGGACCGGACGCCGCCGAGCTCGGAGCGGCTGCAGGGCGTGACACTGTGGCAGTAATCGGAATTGTAGATAATGGTCTGGCAAAGGGCATTCGGGCATTGAGCCCGAATCTCATGCCCGACATTCGTCTGGATAAGGGAGAGCGGGTTTGAGCAAGCTTCGAGTGCACGATCTGGCTGGTGAGTTTGGGGTGTCCAGCGATGAGGTCATCAACCTCCTTCGCCAAATGGATGTCCCTGTCCGAAGCCATCTGAGTCCATTGAGCGACGATCAGGTCGCGCGCATCCGCGCGCGCTGGGAGCGTGAGAAGCGCGCGCGAGTCGCTGCTCCGCCGGCCGCAACCCGGCGCCGTCGTGGCGCGTCTGCTCCTGCCGCCGAAGCCAAGCCAGAGCCGGCGCCGGCAACAGAAACCGGTGGTGTCCGACGCCGTCGTCGTGCCCCTGAGCCCGTGGCGGAGGCGCCGGCAGAAACGCCGCCCGCTCCGGAACCCGTCGCTCCGCCACCGCCGGCACCTGCAGCTAAGCAGGCGCCAATCGCCGCGCCCACTCCCGTCGAAGCTCCGCCCGTCGAGCGTCCGAAGGCTCCGCCTCCACCGCCTCGTCCAGCGGCTGCGCCAAGTGCGCCGCCTTCTCCGGCTGCCGACAGGTCGGAACCGCGGGAGCGGCAGCGTCCGCAGCCGGTGGTGCCAGGCGCTCCGAGACCGCGCCCCGTCGCCACCGGCGCGCCGTACACTCCGCCGCGCCCTGTCGCATCAGCGGCTCCGGGCGTTGGCACCACCCCGACCCGTCGTGAGGATCGCGGCACCGGTCGCGGTGAAGATCGCGGCGCCCGTCGCGGCAAGAAGGGCAAGCGTGGTGTGGATCAGGAAGCGGTCTCGGCGAACATCGGCAAAACTATGGCGTCGATGCGCGGGCCAATTCGTCGCGGCGGCGCGCGCCGCGCCGAGGATGGCAACTATCGCGAAGAGCTGGCCGCACAGCGGCAGGCCGAGGCCGAGCGCGAGAAGAAGACGGTGCGCGTCAACGAGTTCATCACCGTCAGTGAGCTCGCCCAGATCCTGAAGGTGCCGGCGGTCCAGATCGTCGGGTTCGCGTTCAAGAACCTCGGATTGATGGTCACCATCAACCAGCGCCTCGATTTCGATCAGATCGAATTGATCGCCGGCGAATTCGGATTCCAGGCGGTAAAGGAAGAGGAATACGCCGCCGATCTCGGCGCGGCTCCGGTCGAGGATACCGCCGAACAGCTCGTGTCGCGCCCGCCCGTTGTCACCATCATGGGCCACGTCGATCACGGCAAGACTTCGCTGCTCGATTACATCCGCAAGTCGAATGTCGTCGCCGGTGAGTCGGGCGGTATCACCCAGCACATCGGCGCGTACCATGTCTCGCTGCCAAAGGGGAAGAAGATCACTTTCCTCGACACGCCTGGCCACGAGGCATTCACCGCGATGCGCGCCCGCGGCGCTCAGGTCACCGACATCGTCGTGCTCGTGGTAGCCGCCGACGATCAGGTGATGCCGCAGACCGTTGAAGCGATCTCGCACGCCAAGAACGCCGGCGTGCCGATGATCGTTGCCATCAACAAGATCGACCTGCCGGGCGCCAACCCGATGAAGGTGAAGCAGGATCTCCTTCAGCATGGTGTCGTGCTCGAGGAATTCGGCGGCACCGTGCTGTCCACCGAGGTCTCGGCGAAGAAGGGCACCAACATCGACGCTTTGCTCGAGCAGATTCTCCTGCAGGCGGAGATCCTCGATCTCAAGGCGAACCCGAACCGCAGCGCGACGGGCGCGGTAATCGAAGCCCAGCTCGACCCGGGGAAGGGCGCGGTCGCTACGATACTCGTCAACAACGGCACTCTGCGTGTTGGCGACGACTTCATCTGCGGCATGTATTCAGGACGTGTGCGCGCGCTCCTCGACGAGCGCGGTCGCAACGTCAAGGAAGCGGGACCGGCCATTCCGGCACAGATCCTTGGCATCGGTGGCGTGCCAATGGCGGGCGATCAGTTCGTCGTCGTCGAGGATGCGATGGAGTCGCGCGAGATCGCGCAGCGTCGTCAGCGTCTCGATCGTGAGGCCAAGAGCAGGCGCACCGCCAAGGGTGTTGTGTCGCTCGAGGACTTCATGTCGCAAACCGCTCCGGGGCAGAAGCGCACGCTCCGCATCGTGATCAAGGCGGATCAGGGCGGGCCGGCGGAAGCTCTGGCGGATGCGCTCGCGCAGCTGTCCCACGAAGAAGTTTCGGTAGATGTCATTCACCGCGGCGTCGGCGCGATTACTGAGAGCGACATTCTGTTGGCGCGCGCGTCGGGTGCGATCATCGTCGGATTCCACGTGCGTCCCGACAACAATGCCCGCGCTGCCGCCGAGCGTGAGGGCGTCGAGATCAAGCTGTACAAGATCATCTACGAGGCGGTCGAGGACGTGCGCGCTGCGCTCGAGGGCATGCTGCGCCCCGAGGAAAAGGAAGTCGTTCTCGGCGAGGCGGAAGTCCGCGAGCTGTTCAAGGTGCCGAGGATGGGCGTCATCGCCGGGTGCTCAGTGCGCAGCGGGGTGATCAACCGCCAGGGAAGGGTGCGCGTGATTCGGGACGGCGTCGAGATCTACGACGGAGCCATTGCGTCTCTGCGGCGCTTCAAGGATGACGTCAAGGAAGTCCGTGAGGGCTTCGAGTGCGGTATCGGAGTCGAGAACTTCAACGACATCAAGGTCGGCGACGTTCTGGAGTGCTACCGCAAGGAACAGGTGGCGCGCACGTTGACCTCAGCGGCGGGCGCTTCTGCGTAGCACCCGTCGTGCGGACCGCGTCGCCGAAGCGGTCCGCGTCGAGGTCGCGACATTCCTCACTGAATCGGCCAAGGACCCGCGCATCGTGGGCTTCGTTACCGTGACCGGCGCCGAGGTTAGCCCGGATCTGCGCCACGCGCGGGTCTATGTCAGTGTGCTCGGCAGCGACTCCGAGAAGCAGGCGACTTTCGATGGCCTGGATAGCGTCGCTTCCCATCTACGCGCGCGTGTCGCCCGCCAGCTCCAGCTTCGCGTCGCACCCGAAATCCAGTTCAAGGAAGACGACACCATCGCCCGCGCCGCACGAATCGAGTCGCTGCTCGCCGATGTCAAGAAGCAGGACCCCTCCCAGGGTAGTGGCGGCGACAACGACTGAGCGACCCGCGGAGCGCGACACGCCGGTTCAGGGACTTCTGCTCGTAGACAAACCGGCCGGCATGACGTCGCACGACGTCGTCCAACACGTTCGAAGAATCTTTGGCGAACGAAGCATCGGCCACCTCGGCACCCTCGATCCGTTTGCGACGGGTCTGCTCGTGCTACTGCTCGGCCGCGCGACACGGCTTGCGACATTCATCGACACCGAGCCGAAGGTGTATCAGGCCTCGATCAGGTTTGGCGACGAGACAGACACCGACGATTCCACCGGAACCGTGATCCGTAGTGCGCCCGTGCCAGAGGAAGCGGGCGTGCGAACCGCCGTTCGATCTCTCACAGGTCCGATCTCCCAGGTTCCTCCGGCGTACTCCGCGAAGAGCGTGGACGGCACCCGCGCCTACGACGCAGCGCGGCGCGGCGAGCCGTTGCAGCTTGCCGCAGTCTCGGTCACGGTGCACGAGTGGCGCGTCATTCAGTTCACCGATGGTCGACTCGATGCGGAAATCACCTGCAGTGGCGGCACCTACATCCGGGCGCTTGCCCGCGATCTCGGACGTCTGACCGGATCAGCGGCTCACCTCGATTCTCTCCGCCGCACCCGCGTCGGTGAGTTCAGGGTCGCGGACGCAGCGACGCTGGACGTTCTCGCCGCCGACCGGACGAAAATCCGGGTTTTGCACGTCGTCGCCGAGAACCAAACGTGACCCGCGCCGCGCCCATCGACGATTCAGGACTTCCTCCGTATGTCCGCGACACGGTCATAACGGTCGGCACATTCGACGGCGTCCACCGCGGGCACCGTGACGTCGTCGAGAGACTCGTTGCACGTGCGCGCGCGCTCAAGATCCCCAGCGTTCTCGTCACCTTCGATCCGCACCCGCTGGAGATCGTGAACCCCGCGGCGGCACCGCTGCTGCTCACGACCCACGACGAGAAGCTGGAGGTCCTCGCGGAAACGGGCATCGACTACATGGCGGTGGTGCCGTTCACACCCAACCTCGCCCGGTATTCGGCCGAAGCTTTCGTCGAGCTCGTGTTGCGACGGTGTTTTCGAATGCGCGAGCTTCTCATCGGTTATGACCATGGGTTCGGTCGACAGCGCGCCGGCAACGTCAATGTGTTGCGAACGCTAGGCGAGCGAGACGGCTTTAGAGTCGAGGTAGTCGACGCGGTATCAACCGCGGAAGGTCAGTCAGTGTCTTCGACTTCCATCAGACGCGCGATCGCTGGCGGTGATCTTTCGCGCGCCGCTGAGTCGCTTGGGCGCGCGTACTCTGTCAGCGGTAAGGTGATCCCCGGAGCACAGCGCGGCCGCACCATCGGGTTTCCCACCATCAATCTCGGCCCGCCACCGCCGAGGAAGCTTCTGCCCCCCGAAGGTGTATATGCGGTGCGTGTCCAGACTCCACGCGGTCCGCGCGGCGGAATGATGAATCTCGGGCCACGCCCGACCTTCGGCGACGCGCTGACCTCACTCGAAGCGCATCTCTTCGACGCCACCGGGGATTTCTACGGAGCGCAGGTGCGGATCGACTTCGTGGAGCGGTTGCGGGAGACTCGAAAGTTCGCGTCGGTCGAGGAGCTCAAAACACAGCTCGCGCAGGATGAGCGCGACGCCAAAAATGCGTTGACTCTCCCTCAGCTGTCCGGTAACCTTAAAGGCTAGTCACAAACTGTAACTTTTCTTCCGTTTCGAAGCATGAATCTGAAATGGCGTATTGCCATCATCTTAGGCCTCACCGCCGCATCGATCTGGGCGCTCTTCCCGCGCACCGTCGTTGAGCGCGTCAAGCGCAACGGCGAGTTTGTTTACGACACTGTCAGACGAGTTCCGTTGAAACGCGGGCTCGATTTGCAGGGGGGAATGCACCTCGCGCTGGACGTGGACGAATCGAAGGGCGCGGTGGCCGACAAGAGCAAAGCAATCGACAACGCCCTGAAAGTGGTTCGCAACCGTATCGACGAATTCGGCGTGTCCGAGCCCGTCGTTCAGAAGGCAGGCAACGATCGCATCATCGTCGAGCTTCCCGGTATCGACGATCCCCAGCGCGCCCAGGACGTCGTCCAGAAATCGGCCTTCCTCGAGTTCCAGATTACGGATGAGACTCAGGCACTCGAGAAGGCGTTGCCCAGAATCAACGCGTTGGTAAAGGACGCGAGGGTGAACGTCGCCAGCAATGCTCCGGCGACGACCAAGGATACAGCCACTCAGGGCCTGCAGTCGCTGTTCACCACTGATACATCGAAGAAAGCGGACAGCACGAAGACTGACACCGCTGCGGTAGTCGGTGGCACGGTCGGCGGCCCAGGCGCGTTTTCGAAGCTCTTGCAGCCCGGTCAAATGCCGGGTGAATACATGGTCGCACAGAGTGACGTCGACCTGGTCACCCAGTATCTGTCGATGCCCGCCGTGCAGGCTGCGCTGCCGCCGGGCAAGGTTGTCCGCTGGAGCAGCGATACTCTCTCGTTCGGCGGACGCGTCTATCGGCCGCTTTACGTCCTCGACGCCAAGCCGATCATCACCGGTCAATACCTCACCGACGCCAAGCCCAACACCTCGCCGACCGAAGGGAACCTCGTCGAGTTCACGATGAACAATGAGGGAGCGCGTCGTTTCCGCACCGAGACCGGCAGGCATATCAAGGACTACATGGCGATCGTGCTCGACCAGCGCGTGATGGGTCGCCCCCCGATCATTCAGGGCGCGATCGGTGCGCACGGTCAGATCACGATGGGCGGCAAGGATCTGCAGGCCGCCCAGGATCT
>DATFGW010000058.1:0-8273 GCA_035249045.1 Gemmatimonadaceae bacterium
CAGCGTCGCCTGCGTCTCGACAGTCTTTACTTTCTTGTGTGGCTTCGTCGACTTGGTCGCCTGCATCGTCGTCTTTGCCGCGGTCTTGGTGGTCTTGGCAGTTCCCTGTGCGCCCGCCATCGCCGCGGTGGCAGCGATGGCAAACGCCACCGCCATGACTTTCTTCATGCTTCCTCCTTCAATGTTTTGAGCTACGCACGGTCGTGCGTTGCCTGCATTGCACGGGGAATCATAGATGCGAAACCTGTCGTCATGATTACAGGTTGTACCTCTTCTACGCGCAGGCTTTAGATTGGCGCCATGCGAGTTTTATTGGTTGAAGACGATCCGCGGCTGGCGTCGATCATCAAGACCGGTTTCGCCGAGAATGGCGTTCAGGTGGTGACGGTCGCTACGTACGCGGAAGGAAAGGCGAAGGCGACACTCGGAAGCTTCGACGTCATCGTGCTGGATGTGATGCTGCCGGGCGGAAGCGGGTTCGATCTCTGTCAGGAGCTGCGCGCTGCGCAGGTCGCGACACCGATTCTGATGTTGACCGCGCGCGACACGGTGGACGATCGCGTAACCGGTTTGAACGTCGGTGCCGACGACTATCTCACCAAGCCGTTCGCGTTTCGCGAGCTGCTGGCGCGGGTCCGGGCGCTGGCGAGGCGTCGCGGTGCGCCGTTGCCGGAGACGCTCAAGGTCTCGGACCTCGAAGTCGAGCTCGACGCGCAGCGGGTGAGGCGCGCGGGCAGATCGATCGAGCTGACGGCAAAAGAATTCTCGTTGCTGGAATTCTTCGTGCTGCATCACGGGCAGGTCGTCGACCGCGCCGCGATTACGGCGCACGTCTGGGATGAAAATCACGATCCTTTCACCAACGTTCTGGAGGTTCTGGTGCGGCGCCTCCGCCGCAAGATCGACGACGAGTATCCGGTCAAGCTGATTCAGACCGTGCGCGGCGCCGGATATCGTTTTGGCGATTGAAGGAAGCTCGTCGCGAATCGAGCTGCGGCGGCTCGTCCGGCTGCGGCTCCGGCTCACGATCTGGTACGTCGCCACCTTCGCACTCATCATCTTCCTGCTCGGCGCCGGATTGTTCGCGGCGATCAGCCATCAGCTATCCGAGCAGCTGGACCAGTCGCTGCGGAACGCGACCCTCGAGCTGGTACGCGCCGCGAGGATCCGCGAGCAGGAGGGCGCGAACTCACGCGCGCGGGTCCTCGACGCGGTTGACGAGCTCAACATTCCCGAGCGGGTGCTCTACCTCCTCGACATCAGGGGCGTCCCGATCAAGCCGGCCGAGGCGGATCCCTGGATCCGCGACGCCGCGCGCCAGGCTGCCGCAAACGGTCAGGCAACCGTTCAGCGCGGAATAGCGCTGGACAGCACCCTCAGGCTGCACGCGGTGAGATTCAGACTCGCCTCGGGCAGGGATCTCGTCGCCGTCGCCGTGGCGGACCAGGAGGAGCTGGAGGACAAATACGCCGACCTGATAACTGCTTTCGTGGTGTTCGCTTTTGCAGCGCTGTTTTTGGTCGCCGCAGGTGGATTCATTCTGGTACGGAAGTCCACCGCGCCAATCGAGCGCTCGATCGAGTTCATGAGGAGATTCATGGCGGACGCGGCGCACGAGCTTCGGACGCCCATCACCATTCTCCGATCCCGCGCCGAGATTGCGCTCCAGCAGCCACGCGAAGAATCGACTTACGTCGAAGCGCTGCGCGGCATCGAGGCGGAAGCGAGGCGCCTCGGGGGGATCGTGGAGAGTCTGCTGGTTCTCGCGCGCGCCGACGCCGGCGAGCGGCAGATCGAGAAGCAGCCACTTTTTCTGGACGACATCGCGCTCGACGCGGCGGGAGCCGCGCGGCTCGTAGCGCGGCAGAAGAACGTGGACCTCACGATCGACGAATTCGAGGAGGCTCCGATCAAGGGAGATCCAGCGCTGATCCGGCAGCTGATCATGATCGTCCTCGACAACGCAGTGAAATTCACGGACGCCGGCGGGGAAGTCCGCGTTGGGGTGTCAATGCAGCAGGGAGCGCCGACGATCATTGTCCGTGACACGGGAATTGGAATCAGGCCCGACGAGATGGCGATGGTTTTTCAGAGATTCTTTCGTGGCGAGACTGCGCGGAGCCGTACCGACGGCGCAGGGCTCGGGCTATCAATCGCGAATTGGATTGCGAGGGAGCACGGCGCCGACATCGCACTGACATCGGAGGCCGGCAAGGGCACGACAGTTCGGATCAGATTCCCTGCTCGGGCGCACACCGACACCACCGCGTAGCGAAGAGTGATACCTGGTACAATGCCGGTTGGAGCTCAACCTGAGATCCGGCGCGTGTCGGCGGAGCAGCTTCGGCGCTGGAGCTGGCCGATTGCTTTCAGCACAGTGCTGGCCGTCTCGTCGATTTTCCCGCTCGCGCCGCTTATCGACCTCAGCAACCCGGATGCGCTGCCGGCGGGAACGCTGCATTTCCCGATTGCTTATCACTTGCTCGCTCCGGCATCGGTGACTCTCGACACCCTGACCCTGCTGGCGCCGTCGCAGTACCTGGGAACCTTGGGACTCGGTGCCATCGCCTGTATCGTGTGCGTCGCGCTTCGAAGCTCGTCACGTGGCGGTCGCGTAAGTCGCAGACTGTTGACGCTTGTATTTCGACTCGTCTTCGGAGCTTTGGGTCTTGCTGAATTGGCTCTTGTTGCCAGGCGACCCATGGCGTCCCTGACGCTTCCCGATCCCGAATTGCTTGCGGTCGATTTTCACAGTCATACGTCTGCGTCGCACGACGGGAGGCCGAGCTTCGGCGCAGAGGAGAATCGAGAGTGGCACTCGAGTGCCGGGTTCGCGGCCGCGTATGTCACCGATCACCGTACTCTGGAGGGCGCAGCCAGCGGCGCCAACGGCAATCCTGGATTGGCCGGTAGAGGCACGACGTTGCTTCCTGGTGTCGAGCTGCGGGATGGAGATGAGCACCCCATCCTGATCGGGATCGATCCCATGCGCACTCGCATAACATCGGATGACTGGCAGCCCGCGTTGATTGGTCGTGACAACGATCCGACGCCGGCTGTTCTTCTCCTCTCCCTGCCGGGCGACCTTCTTCGGGTTCCGCCAGAGATGATTGGCGGGCGCGTTCGCGTCGCCGGAATAGAGCTGTCGGATGGGTCTCCACGAGGAATTGCGCAGGCCGGTCGCGACCGGGAGATGATACGCACCTTCGCGACCAGGAGCAGGGTGGCTACCGTGTCCGGATCGGACAACCACGGGTGGGGACGTACGGCACCGGCTTGGAGCGTGATGCGAATTCCAGGCTGGAAAACGATGACGCCAACCGAGCTCGACGTGGCAATCCGGCGGACCCTGATTGCCGAAGGCTCGCGCGCCGTGCAGGTGGTGGCGAGGCGCTCGGCGCCGATCCCCGAAACGACTGCCGGCGTCGTGATTTCGGGATTTGCCGTGGGCGTCGTGCTGTTGCGGACGATGAGCGTGGCGGACCGCATTTCCTGCTGCTTGTGGTGCTGGACACTATGCGCGCTGCTCCGGCTCCCGTCTCAGCTCAAACACAGGTCGGTGGTACGAATCCGGACTCCCGCGCGGGAAAATGCCGATGTCGGCGCGGCGGCTAGTGTTTGAGCGCCGATTGCACCTCGCTGAGGAGCCGCGCTCGAGCGCTCGAGTCGAAGACACGACCATTCGCGATGACCGCCGAGATCCGACGAGTATTTTGAATGTCGACGAGCGGATTTCCGTCTAGCAGAACGAGGTCGGCCACTTTTCCCTTCGCTATCGTTCCGAGGGAGTCGGTAGCCGATAGATATTCAGCCGGGTTGTAAGTGGCGGTGCGCAGCGCCTCGAGCGGAGTCAGACCTGAGCGCACCAGCAGCTGAAGCTCCTCGTGCAGGCTGAATCCCGGATACACGAACGGCTGCGAAGCGTCGGTGCCCGCGAGCAGCTTCACTCCGGCGTCGTGCAGCTGTCGGGTGAGGTCGAAGCTGAAATAGCTGCGGATCATGATCGAATCGCCCGGTTTTATCGCCGGCCTGCGCTGCAGCCAACCGCCTTGCACCAGGCCGGGCACGTAGCGCGCCCATTCGGGGTGAGTACCGGCGCTGTCGAAGTCGTGCACGTATGGCTGATAGAACACCAGCGTCGGCGTTACCCAGGTGTGGTTGCGTACCAGCGTCGCAATCACCTCGCGGCAGTGCGCTGGATCATACGCTGCGCGGATGACCGGGGCCTGGGTTCTCATCTCGGCGAGCAGCCTGCCGGTATTCACGTTCGCACTGTCGGCAAACCGGGCGCGCAGGAAACTCTCCTTCGACGTGCAAGCGCGCATCAAGTCGTCTTCGTGCTCGAGGCTGCGCTGCCCTGCGTTCGACGCTTCCACGACGCTCACCGAGTACGGCACGTGGCCCGCGAACGGGACGCCGAGCTTCTTCGATTCGCTGGCGACGCCGAAGTACGCCGCTCTGGGGATCCAGGAATAAGGCTTGATGAAATCTGCGCGGGACGAGCGATCTTTCTTGCGCGCCAGGGTATCGACCGCGCGAACGCCGTCTTCTTCGGTAACGACGTGACTCACGAAGCGGGCTTTGCCGGGTCCATCAACCCTGACTCCCGCGACGAGCCGCGGCCCGACTTCACGCCCGGCGGCTATATCCGCTTTCCAGCGAAGCGTCGTGTCCACGTAGTAACCCATCTCGCGCGCGCCGGTGACGCCATTGGCGATCATCAGTGGACCGGCGAAGTCAGAGAACAGGTAGGGGAACGCGTGGACGTGCATGTCCCAGAGACCGGGGATGAGAAACTTGCCCCGTCCATCGATGGTTCGAGCACCGCGCGGAATGCTCGTGCCCGCGGCCGGACCAGCGTAGGTGATCCGGTTGCCGCTGATCAGGACGGTGTTATCGGAGTGGATGTCGCCCGTTACCACGTCCACTACTGCGACGTGGGTGACGGCGGTGGCGCTGGGACTACCCGCGGTGCAGCCAGCGAGCAGTCCCAGCCCCGCCGCCAACCGAGCTATCCGGAGCGCTTTACTCGCCAGGTTCCCGTCTGTGGGCCAGCCGCCGGTCGGCCAGTAGTAGAGAATGTTCCTTCGATGGTGTCGCCGTTGAGACGGCCGACAAAGGTGGTCTGGACAGGACAATCGCATTCGGGATCGCGGTAAGCGTCAAGCACGCCGCTCACCGTGTCGCCGCTCACGCGAACGAGCTTTATGGTGAGCACCTGAGATGGCGTGGTGTTCTGCACTCCGGCGCCGGACGCGGTGTTTCCAACGTTGTAGGGCTGTAGCGCCCGACCGTAGCCGCGCGGAATCATCACTACGTCTCCGTTTGCCGCGTCACCGGAGGGCGAAAGATTGAACACGATACTACCCGACCTCCCCGTCGAAGGGCTGGAGTACTCGCCCACCCACTTTCCGGCCAACGAAGCGCGATCGCCCGAATCACCGGCGACTGAGATGGGCGTCGGCTTCGACGCGCAAGCCAGCGCGGCCGTCGCGCCAGCGACGACGACCCAGAGCTGAAATGTTTTCACGGGCCCTCCTGGTTAGAGCGTTGAAAGAAGGGTGGGTCGCATAGTGTCGCTCTGAATTCGACACAGCGCCAGTGTCCGTTAGATACATACCTGGCACGCTGTGAACGACGATCTTTATCCGGCGAACCTTACGGTGGCGGTAGGGGAAAACCGGACCGTTCCTTGCAAAACAATCTCGGGAGGCCGCACCAATCGGCCGATCCGCTCGCCGGTTCCGGTGAGAGCGGTTAACTCAGCAGTGCCCCGTCCGGCCACACTTCCTCGAGGCTGACGGTCGCCGTTGCTCTTTGGAGGTCCGCAGTGAAGGAATCCCATATCCACCTCGCAAAAACCATCGCCGAAACTTCCTGCGAGCTCGGATGCACTCCACCGGGAATCGAAGGACACGACGTGCAGTTTTACCGCACCGACGATTATCTCGTCGAAAGTGTCGTCCGGTTTCTCAGCGATGGCATCCGAGCGGGGCAACCGATAATCGTGATCGCCACGGAGGCGCACCGCCGCGCGTTCGTCGAGGGTCTCCAGAATCGTGGGCTCGACCCCGATAAGCTTTACAGTGGGCAGCTTTCGGTGTGGCTCGATGCGCGGGAGACTCTAAACGCGTTCATGGAGAGCTCGACCCCAAATCGGGAGCTTTTCTACGCAACCGTCGGCAGTGTTTTCGAGCGATTGGTGGAGAAGCGGTATTACCTCGTCGTGCGCGCCTACGGCGAGATGGTGGATCTGTTGTACAAGGATGGCAACAGCGAGGGCGCGATTCTCGTCGAGCAGCTCTGGAACGAGCTGGCGAATCACTACAAGTACTCTCTGCTCTGCGGCTATTGCATCGACAACTTCATGCACGAGGCCGGCATTGAGGGGTTCAAGCGCGTTTGTGATCACCACCGCGCAGCCCTGCCGATCGAAGCAGAAGAGAAGTACGTCGCGTAGGCAATCGGTGGCATCGGGTCGATCCGCGGGCGCCGCGAAGCCGGTAGCGAACAAGTTCGATTCAGGCTCCGCCGACGTTCGGCGGTTGCCCGGCGGCATCGCCAACGCAACCGGTGACCTACACCGGCTTCTCATCGAGAGCGTCGACGAATACGCGATCTTCGCGCTCGACCCCGAGGGCTACATCCTCAGCTGGAACCCCGGCGCCCAGCGCTTCAAGGGCTACACCGCCGACGAGGTCATCGGAAAGCACTTCTCCATTTTTTATCCGCGCGAGCGGGTCGAGGAGGGCTTCCCTCAGTACGAGCTACGCGAAGCGGCTCGGGTAGGCCGGTTCGAGGACGAAGGTTGGCGCGTCAGGAAAGACGGCTCACTATTCTGGGCCAACGTCGTCATCACCGCGCTCCACGATCCGACGGGAAAGCTGGTCGGATACGCCAAAGTCACCCGCGACCTGAGCGAGCGAAGACAGGCAGAAGAAGCGCTCCGCGCGAGCGAGGAACGCTTTCGGTTGCTTGTCCAGGGCGTCAAGGACTACGCGATCTTCATGCTCGACCCTACCGGTCACATCACGACCTGGAACGACGGCGCACAGCGCATCAAAGGCTACACCGCCGAAGAAATCATCGGCAAGCACTTCTCGATTTTCTATCCCAGCGAAGACATCGAGGCGCGGAAGCCGGAGCGCGAGCTCGACATCGCGAAATCCACCGGTGTCTACGAGGAAGAAGGCTGGCGCCTGCGCAAGGATGGCTCGCGGTTCTGGGCGAGCGTGGTCATCACCGCGCTCCGCAACGAAAGCGGTGAGCTCGCCGGATTCGCCAAGGTCACCCGTGATCTGACCGAGCGCAAAGCAGCCCGCGAGCGTGAGCTCGAGGCAGCGCGCGCGGCGGCTGAGAAGGAAGGCGCGCGTCAGATCGCGGAAGTTGTGCGAAAGCGTGCGGAGACGCTGCAGAAGTTGACCGCCGCGATGTCGGCGGCGCACACCCCAGAAGCCATCGCTCGGGTGATCGTCGACCAGGGCATTCCCGCTGTCGGCGCAGCCGCCGGCGCGGTAGGCATTCTCGACGAATCCGAACAGACAATCACCCTCATTGGCGATCGGGGCTACCCGAGCCTCCCCAACAGCGCGCGCTCGATGCGCGCCGACTCGCATATTCCAATGGGAAAAGCGGTGCACACCGGACAACCGGTGATTTGTCGCACCCGCGAAGAGCGCGATCGGGAGTTCCCGGCGGTTTCCGCCATTCTCGCTCCGTTCAGCGCGAGCGTGATTCTTCCCCTCGCCGATCAGGGTCGAATGGTCGGGGCGCTGGCGCTGCATTTCGACGGCGAGGCCCCGCTGACCGAAGACATCATTCAATTTGCGGAAGCGTTCACCCAGCAGGCGGCGCAGGCACTGGAGCGGGCAAGCCTCTATCAGGCCGAACGCGCCGCGCGAGCGCGCGCCGACGAAGCGAATCGGGCCAAGAGCCAGTTCCTCGCCGCGATGTCCCACGAGCTTCGCACGCCACTCAACGCCATCGCCGGCTACGCCGACCTCATCGCGATGGGAGTGCGTGGCCCGGTGACCAGGGAGCAGAAGGAGGATCTCGACCGCATCAAGCGCAGCCAGCAACACCTGCTCGGAATCATCAACGACATCCTGAATTTTTCGCGCGTCGAGGCCGGTCAGACCCATTTCGACTTCGCCGCGGTGCCGGTCGCCGATGTAATGGAAGCGGCGCGGCAGATGATTGCTCCACAAGCGGCGGCCAAGGCGATCGATTTCGTCGTCGTCGAATGCCCGCCCGATGCGGTGGTGTGGGCAGAC
>DATFGW010000059.1:0-6866 GCA_035249045.1 Gemmatimonadaceae bacterium
CATTAGTTTGTGAATTACTTCACAAGCACCAATTGAAGCGGATAGCTGAATCCACTGTCAGACGCCTTTCCCTCTACCTGAGCTTCCTCGAAGGGATCGAGCGTCAGGGCGTAAAGACGATTTCCAGTGACGAGCTCGCGCAGCTCGGTGGGACGACGTCCGCTCAGGTGCGAAAGGACCTTTCCCTCTTCGGCTCCTTCGGAAAGCGCGGCCTCGGATACGCGGTGCCGGAGCTCTCCGAGAAACTGCGCGAGATCCTCGGGCTCGGAAAGCAGTGGCGGGTGTGCATCATCGGCGCGGGTAAGATCGGCGCCGCGCTGGCGCGCTATCATGGGTTCGCCGAGCGCGGCTTCAATGTGACTGCCGTCTACGACAGCGATCCCGCCAAGATCGGGAAACGCTTCGAGACACTTATCGTGCGCCCGATCTCCGATCTGGAGAAAGATGCCTCGAGGCACGACTTCGACATCGCCGTCGTCGCTACACCCGCCGAGGCGACGCCGGCGGTGGTCAAGCAGGTGGTGAGATCAGGGATCAAGGCAATTCTGAATTTTGCGCCGGTTCAGATCTCGGTACCGGCGGATGTAACGGTGCGCACGGTGAACATGGCGATGGAGCTGGAGGGTCTTTCCTTCGCTCTGGCAAATCGGGGCGAATAACTCGTTACGGCTGCGCGGAAGGATCGCTCGGCTGACACGCGCTATCGCTACTCGTTGAGCTTTCGCAGCTGGTTATAGAGCTCGGCCCATTCGTGCGGACTCACATTCTCCGGCCTCTCCTTCGGATCGATTCCCACCGTCCCGAGAACGTCCAGCGACTGCTGCGGCGTCAGGCCTCGCACTGCGCGGAGAACCCGCTGGATCTGCTTCCGGCGCTGCCCAAACGCGGCCTGAACGAAGGCGCGAAGTCCGCGCAATTCGCTGAGCGGAAGCAGTGGGTGCGGGTTCGGTGTGAGCCGCACTACCGCGGACTCCACTTTCGGCGGGGGGCGGAACGCCCCGGCAGGGACGCGGAGTACCTGCTCGACCGTCGCGACCATCGCGACGTTTACCGACAGCGCCCCATAACTCTCGCTCCCTTCCTCTGCGGCCAGCCTCTCTGCGACCTCGAGCTGCACCAGAAACACCGAGCGACGTGGAATCGGCGGCTCGAGCGCCTTGAACACGATTGGAGTGGTGATGTAGTACGGGACGTTACCAATCAGGAGGTAATCCCCACCAGCGACCGCTTGCGGATCGCTTTCGAGAAAATCTCCCTCCACGATCTCGACGTTACTGCTGCCGGCGTAGCGCTCCCGTAGCTGCGCAGCGAGGGCGCGGTCGATCTCCACCGCCACCAAACGGCCGGCTCTCTCAGCAAGTATATCGGTTAGCGAGCCGCGGCCCGGGCCAATCTCTACGACTGTATCCGACGACGTCGGCGCCAGCGCGTCAACGATCGCGGTGAGAATGGTTTTGTCGGTGAGAAAATGCTGACCGAATCGTTTGAGCGTCGGTGGTTGACCATCGAGGCTCCGTGAGCGCCCGCGCTGGCCGCGCCCGCCGGGCGCGCCCGACATCCTCAGCTCCTCAGCACTACGAGCGTCAGATCGTCGCGGCTCCGAACCGTGCGCGTGTGCACCTCGAGCATCTTGAACACGCGATCGACGATCACCTTGGTGTCGTTCTCGCGGTTCTCGCGAATCAGCTCCAGCACCCGCTCCTCCCCCAACCGTTCGTCGCGGAGATTGCGCGCGTCGCTGATGCCGTCAGTGAAGAGTACCAGCAGATCCTTCCCCTTCACCCATGACAACGACGCAGTGTTGGGCACATCCTCGACCATGCCGAGTGGAGGATTCACCGCCGCCAGTCGCGTGACCGTACCTTCCTGGCTGATCACGAACGCGTGTGGGTGGCCGGTGTTGGCGTAACTGAGCTTCGATTTCTCGGGCTCGACCACGCCGTAAAACATCGAGATGAACATCTCCGTCGATTCCAGCTCTTCACGCATCGATCGCAGCAGCGCGCCGAGCATCTCCCCGGGATTGCCGAAGTTCTGGGCGTGAATCGCCGACGCGCTCATCGCCAACGCCATGATCAAGGCAGCGCGATATCCGTGTCCGGAAACGTCGCCGATCATGATCCCTGTCTTCGACTCGCGCAGCTTGAACAACTGATAGAAATCTCCACCGACGCTCTCCGCAGGAACCACTCGCGCGGTGACTTCCGCCTCCGGCGACACGACATCGCTCGACGGCAGCAGCTTCATCTGCAGATCGTGGGCGAGGTTCATCTCCTGGAGCAGCCGCTGCCGGTCGAGTGATGCGCTGACGAGCCGCGCGTTTTGAATCGCGGTGCCGATCTGAGTTGCGATCGCCGTGACGAGCTTCTGATCGCCGGCCGTGAACGGCTGCCGCGAGCGTCGATCGGCGAGGTTCACCACGCCGAGCGGCTGACCACCCGTGGGCGTCGTCCACATGATCGGCACCGAGAGCATCTCTCCACGGCCATACGGCGATTCGGTGCCGAAGGTCACGCCCTTCCCGACCACGATCAGTGGATGCTGGGTGCGGAATACGCGGGCAGACACGCTCACCGGATCGTCCGCGCTGATCGGCGGAATCTTGTCCTTGGGCACGCCGAGCGCGGCGACCGCCTGCAGGGTATTGGTGCGGACGTCGTGCACGAGGATCGACGCAACGCGCGCACCGACCGTCTCGGAGATCTCGGTGAGGATCGTCGCCGCCGCGTCCTCGAGAGTGACGGTGCGCCCGAGTATCTCGCCGATGGTATAGAGAAGATTGATCTCCTCGTATCGCTCTGCCAGTTCCGTCGCGGCGTGCTCGACCTCGAGCGCCGCCTGGGTGAATTGGGAGACGACAGGCATCAACAGCTTGATGTGCCGATCTTCGGGCGAGTACGATGGATCGCACGGCCCGACGGTGAGCCAGATTTTTTTCACCGATGGCACCCGCGTGACGAGCTGCGTGCCGAAGTTGGTGGGAATCGATTGCCCGGGCTCGTCGGGAAGAACGTCGGGCATCTGAACCTTGGGACTGGAGCGCGCGATGATGGTTGGAGTCGAGCGCCCGTCGCCCGTTCCCCAGACGGCAGCCTCGCAGTGCGTCCCTTCGCGGAACGCAATCAGGACTGCCTCGAGCTCCTTCACTCCCGGTGCAACGTCAGGCGGACGACGTTGCCCTGATTCCTGAAGCTCTCCACGCGATCCATCAGCTGCCGCATCAGGAAGAGTCCGCGGCCCTCTTCCTTGGTAAGATTCTCCTCGGTGGTGCAGTCGACGGTGCACTTGTCGAGGTCGAAGCCCGGACCCTCATCCACTACCTCGAAAACCAGATCGGTGTCGCTGACAATGGCGCGGATCCGCACCTGCTTGCCGCCGGTCGAGTCGTTGCCGCGCAGGATGGCGTTGGAGAGCGCCTCCGACAGCGCCACCGGCACATTCAGCGAGCATTTGGTGGGAGAAAGCTTGAGCTCGCGACAGCGCTGCCTCGCGAGCTCGACGACACCTTCTATGTATTCGACGTCGCTGGGGATTTGGAGATCGAAGGCGACGCGTGATTCGGGCATCAAAAACTCTCTAGCGCGCGCTCCCGGGTGTCGGAGATCTGGAAGAGGGTATCCAGCTTGGTGAGCTCGAACAGCGTCTGGAGATCGTCATTGAGATTCGCCAGCCGCAGCTCACCGCCCTGCTCCCGAATCTTCTTCGACAACGAGACGAGCACGCCCAGGCCCGAGCTGTCGATGTATCCCGTCTGGCTGAAGTCGATGAGGAATTTCTTCTCACCCTTCTCGAGCTCGTCGAGGACTTTCTGCTTCAGCTCCTGGCGATTTCCAACAATCAACTGACCCTCTACATCGACCACGACGACCTCTCCCTGTTTCTTGATCGAGAAACTCATTCAGTTTTTCTCCAGTGTGGATCTGCCTGCTCGAGACGCGCGGTGATCGGCACGCCCGGCCGATTGCAGTGCTGCAATTGCGGCCACGTTAATAATGTCCTCTCGCTCGGCGCCGCGCGAGAGATCGGCGACAGGCCGCGCGAAGCCCTGAAGTATCGGGCCGACCGCCTGAGCACCGCCCACTCGCTGCACCAGTTTGTACGCGATGTTGCCGGCATCGAGTGACGGAAACACCAAAACGTTGGCCCTCCCGGCTACCGGACTCGAAGGTGATTTTCGGGCGGCGACCGTGGGGACCAGCGCCGCATCACCTTGCAATTCTCCGTCCACGACGAGCCCGGGCTCGCGTTCCCGGATGAGTGCCAATGCTTCGCACACGAGATCGACGCTCGAACCCCTCGCGCTGCCGGCCGTGCTGAAGGAGAGGAGCGCAACTCGCGGCTCGTCACCGACGATCCGCGCCCGGTCACTTGCAGCGGCGATGGCGATGTCGGCCAGATTCTCCGCGGTCGGGTAAGGAATCACCGCGCAGTCAGTGAAAGTCAGGACTTCACCGACTGTCGACCCGGGCGGGGTTACCATGTAGAAAGCGCTCGACACGACCCGAAAGCCCGGCGCGACACCTATGTTTTTGAGCGCGCTGCGCAACACGTCCGCGGTGGTGTAAACGGCGCCGGCGACGCAGGCATCGGCAGCGCCGGAGGCGACCATGCGGTGTGCGTACTCGAGTGTGGTGCCGTTTTCTGCGGTCACGCTCCGAAGTCCGGCTCGCTCGGCAGCTGCGGTCAGCGCGGGCTTGTCGACAACCAGCAGAGGTATCGCGATCTCGTCCCGGGCGAGATCGATCGCGGCGGACATTACGCGCTCGTCAGCACTCTCCGGAAACACGATCGTCCGCCGCAGCTCGCGCGCCCGCCGGCGGATACTCTCGATGAAGCTCATCGCGCATTGTTCTTGAACTTGTTGGCGAGCGCCTTCGCAACCGCGGGATGGACCAGCCCCTTCAGGTTGCCGTGATACTGGGCGACCTCGCGGACGACGCTGGAGCTGATGTAGGTCGTCTCGACCGACGGCACCATGAACACGGTCTCGAAGGTCTCTGACATGTGGCGGTTCATGAGCGCCATCTGGAATTCGTACTCGAAGTCGCTGACCGCGCGCAGACCGCGGATGTTGAGCTTCGCTCCGATTTTCCGGGCGAAATCGACGAGCAGGCCCTCGAACTGGGTGACTTCGACGCATTTGTTGCCGGCGGTCGCAGCCCGTATCAGCTCGACTCGCTCCTCAGTGGTGAACAGCGCTTTTTTCGCCGAGTTGATCGCGACGGCGACGACGAGGTGATCGACGAACTCGCAGCTCCGGCGGATCAGATCCTCATGACCGCGCGTGATGGGGTCGAAGCTTCCAGCGTAGATCGCGGTTGTAGCCACGTCAGTCCTCGCTGCGGTAAATGGTGATGGCGGTCGACCCGTACTTCCGGGTGTCACCGCCGTCCGGCATTGTCTGCTTCGCTGCGTGCTCCACCGTCAACACTCTGCTGAACGGCACCAACCGCCAGCGCTCCGCCAGTCGCGCCGCGTCGCCGCTGGCGTAGGGCGGGTCGGCAAACGTCACATCGTAATCGAAGCGTCCAAGGGCTTCGGCGAAAGGGAGCGCCGCCTTCCGGTGCAGCTTTGCGAGATCGCCGGCGCCGAGCAGCGCGATGTTTTCCTGAAGCACGCGCAGACTCTTTGGATCCTTTTCGACGAAATCGGCACTGGCGGCTCCGCGCGAGAGCGCCTCGAGACCGAGGGCGCCCGAACCGGCATACAGGTCGAGGACTCGCGCTTCGGGCAGGTCGAGCTGGAGGATGCTCATCCACGCTTCACGAACGCGGTCGAGGGTGGGCCGTACGTGCGAGCCGGCGGGAGCGCTGATTCTGCGTCCACGCCAACGCCCGGCGACGATCCGCAATCAGGCCTCGCTCAACCGAATGTCGGCGATCCTTGCCTGCAGATAACTCTCACCGCGGTAGTCGTCGCGCTCGAGACGAAAGGCGACATCCACTTTGGTGCCGGGCTGGAATTCCGGGGCGCGCTCGGCCAGGCCCCAGCCAAGCGCATCGAGCGAGCCGGTACCAGTGTCGAGGACGACCTTGAGCCCGTGCTCACCGACAACGCGCGGGGGACGAGCGATCGTTACGTTCCGCGCGAGAAGGACCGGGGTCGGGTTCCCGATTCCGAACGGCTCGAAATGGCGGAACAGCGATTCGATGCGTCCGTCCAGGCCGTTGATGTCGACCTCGAGGTCGACGCGAATCTCGGGAACGAGATCCGCGCGGGTGAGCATCGTCTTCGCAATGTCGTTGAACCGCCTGGCGAAGTCGTCGACCTTGTCGCGCGCGATGGTTACGCCCGCGGCCGCGCGGTGACCACCGTAGCGAATCAGATGCTCCTTCGTTTTGCCAAGCGCTCCGTGCAGGTCGAACTTTGGAATCGATCGGCCCGATCCCTTGCCCTGCCCGCCCGAGAGCGCGATCAGCACCGTCGGTCGGCCGAATTCCTCGACGAGCCGTGATGCGACGATCCCCACCACGCCGGGATGCCAGCTGTCGTCGGCGAGCACGATCGAGAACTGCTCATCGAGATCCATCGCCAGCACCCGTTCCCGCGCCTGCTCGAGGGTCGCGCGGTCGATCTCCTGCCGTCGTTGATTGAGCTCCTCGAGCTCGCGAGCAATCACATTGGCCTCGTGCTCATTCTCGCTGAGCAAAAGCTCGACCCCGCGGATCGCGTGTCCGAGCCTGCCAGCCGCATTCAGGCGCGGCGCGAGGATGAACCCGATTCGTCCGGCGGTGAGCTGGCGATTCTCGAGCCCCGACGCGCGCAGCAGAGCGCGCATGCCGATGTTCCGCGTCTCGCGCAGCATCTTGAGGCCAAAGCGCACAAAGACCCTGTTCTCGCCGCGCAGCGGCGCGACGTCAGCGACG